>NZ_CP009788.1:3265600-3618700 GCF_000817955.1 Geobacter pickeringii
CACCGCCCACGCCGTCCGGGCCGAGCGGGCGCTGCTCTGGCGCTGCGAGGGGGGGTGCCAGGTCCCCATCGCCGCCCACGGCCAGGTAGGGGGCGACACCCTCACCCTCACCGGCTTCATCGCCTCGGTGGACGGGACGCGCTCCGTGAAGGAGAGCATCACCGGCCCGGCGACCGACTGCGACAAGCTCGGCATCGCCCTGGCCGAGGATCTCCTCGCCGCCGGCGGCCACGAGATCCTTGCCGAGGTCTACCAGCGGGAAGTGTCGCGGGAGAAAGAGATTCCCGTTTAATTCATTCACGATCAAAGGCATTAACCACAGTGGGCCTCCGTGCCCTCTGTGGTTAGCTCCGTTTTTTCAATCCGATGACCCACACATCCGACAATAACAGTCTCGTCTACCTCATCGGCGCCGGCCCCGGCGATCCGGGCCTCATCACGGTCCGGGGAAAGGAGTGCATGGGGCTCGCCGATGTCGTTGTCTACGACTATCTGGCCAACGACGACCTCCTGCAGTACGCCCGTCCCGGAGCCGAACTGATCTACGCCGGCAAGGTGGGGGGCCACCACAACCGGGAGCAGTGGCAGATCAACGAACTCCTGGTGGAGAAGGCCCGAGAGGGTCGCGTTGTGGCGCGCCTCAAGGGGGGCGACCCTTTCGTCTTCGGGCGGGGGGGCGAGGAGTGCGAAGCACTGGTGGCAGCCGGCATTCCCTTCGAGATCGTTCCCGGCGTCACGGCGGCGATCGGCGCGGCGGCCTACGCCGGCATCCCCCTCACCCACCGCGATTTCACCACCTCCGTCGCCTTCGTCACCGGCCACGAGAGCCCCGGCAAGGAAGCGTCGGAGATCGACTGGGAGGGACTCTCCCTCGGTAGCGGGACCGTGGTCTTCTACATGGGGATGAAAAACCTCCCCCAGATCACGGCAAACCTCATGGCCCACGGCCGCCCCCCGGAGACACCGGTGGCGCTGGTCCGCTGGGGGACCCGACCCGAGCAGGAAGTGCTGGCCGGCACCCTGTCCGACATCGCGGACAAGGCCCGACGGACCGGTTTCAAGGCCCCCGCGGTGACGGTGGTCGGCGAAGTGGTCACCCTGCGGGAGAAGCTGCGGTGGTTCGACAGTCGTCCCCTCTTCGGCAGGGGAATCCTCGTCACCCGCGCCGCCGACCAAGCGGGGGAATTCAGCGCAATTCTCCGGAGGAAGGGGGCCCGGGTGGTCGAATGCCCCACCATCGCCATCGCCCCCCCTGAAAGCTGGGACGAGCTGGACGCGGCAGTCGCCCGCCTCGCCACCTTCGACTGGGTCGTCTTCACCTCGTACAACGCCGTCCGCTTCTTCTTCGCGCGCCTCGCCGCCCAGGGGAAAGACAGCCGCGCCCTCGGCCCCTGCCGGATCTGTGTCGTGGGGCCCAAGACGGCCGAGGCGCTGGCACTCCACGGCCTGCGTCCCGATCTCATCCCCGGCGACTACAAGGGGGAGGGGGTCGTCGAGGCGCTCCGTTCCGTCGTCTCCGGCGCACGGGTCCTCTTCCCGAAGGGAGACCGGGCGCGGGACGTGATCCCGGCGGGACTGGCCGCACTTGGGGCCGAGGTGACGGCGCCGGTCGCCTACCGCAATGTCACCCCTGAGGTCATCCCGGCGGGGGTCATTGCGGACCTTGAGGCAAAGCGGATCCACTGCGTCACCTTCACCTCGTCCTCAACGGTGGAAAATCTGGCGGCGATCCTTGGCGAAAACCGCCTCCTGCGGCTCCTCGACGGGGTGGCGATCGCCTCCATCGGCCCCATCACCTCCCGGAGCTGCCAGGAACTGGGGCTGAAGGTCGACGTCGAACCGCCGGCGTACACCCTGGAGGCCCTGACGGCGGAACTCGTCCGGTTCTTCTCGCCGTGAGAGAGTGATTCCGCCCGCCCCGACGAAGCCCCTTCCCGCACCGCGACACCGTATGCCGGGGGTGCAGCATGCTCATCGACACCCACTGTCACCTTAACGCCCCTCCGCTTTTATCCCGCCACCCTGAGGTCCTGGACGCCGCCCGCCGCGCCGGCGTGACCCAGTTCCTCGTCCCCGGCGTCACCCCAAGGGGCTGGGGAGAAATCGCGGCCCTGGCCCGCGCACAGGGGCCGGCGGTCCAGGCCGCCTTCGGCATCCACCCCATGGCGGCGGATGCGGCGGATGCGGAAGCCCTCGCCCTGCTCAGGCAGTATGCCCGGGAAGCATGTGCCATCGGGGAGATCGGCCTCGACTACACCCTCACCGGCGTTCCGCGGGAGGCGCAGCAGGCGGCGTTTCGCGCCCAGCTTCGCGTGGCGGCGGACGCGGGGCTGCCGGTCATTCTCCACTGCCGCAAGGCATTCCGGGATCTGCTGACCATCCTCGACGAAGAGGGGGGCGCACGGGCCGGCGGGGTGATGCACGCCTTTTCCGGCAGCCCCGAGATCGCCGCCGCCTGCCTGCAGCGCGGGCTTTTCATCTCCCTGTCGGGGACGGTGACCTACGCCACAGCGGTCCGTCCGGTGGCAGTGGCCCGGCAGCTCCCCCTCGACCGGCTGCTCCTCGAAACCGACTCCCCCGACCTGACACCCGAGCCCCACCGCGGCCGCCCCAACGAGCCGGCCTTCCTGGCGGAGACGGCCCGGAAGGTGGCGGAGATCCGGGGAGCTTCCCCCGACACCGTGGAACGGGCAACCACCGACAACGCCCGGCGCCTCTTCAGGCTTTCCCCGCCACCCTGGCACCCATGAACAATTTCGAGGTATCCCATGTCTCTCCACCGTTTTTCGCGCACAGAAATTCTCATCGGCCCTGACGGTCTCGACCGGCTCCGTCGCGCCACCGTCGCCATCTTCGGCCTCGGCGGCGTCGGGAGCTTCACCGCCGAGGCCCTCTGCCGGGCCGGGGTCGGCAGGCTCGTCCTGGTCGACTTCGACGACATCTGCCTCACCAACGTGAACCGGCAGCTCCACGCCCTGGACGGCACCGTGGGGAGGGCCAAGGTCCAGGTGATGGCGGAGCGGCTCCGCCTCATCAACCCCGCCGCCGACATTGTTCCCCACAAGGACTTCTACGAGGGGGAGAACAGCGACTTCCTCCTCTCCGGCGGGTACGACTACGTGGTGGACGCCATCGACCACATCACGAGCAAGCTCCACCTGATCCGCAGCTGCAAGGAGCGGGGGCTGCCGATCATCGCCAGCATGGGCGCTGCCAACAAGCTCGATCCAACGAAAATAAAGGTTGCCGACATCGCCGATACGAGCAAATGTCACCTGGCCCGGGTGGTCCGCAAGCTCCTCCGCAAGGAGGGGATCAGAAGCGGCGTAAAAGTGGTCTACTCCACCGAGGAATACCGCGAGCAGGTGGTGGCCGACGCCGGCTGCCGCTCCAACTGCATCTGCCCCAACAAGGACGAGCAGCGCTTCTCCTGCGAGCACCGGAGGGTGATCCTCGGCAGCATCTCCTTCATTCCGAGCATCTTCGGCCTCACCATGGCGGGGGTGGTCGTGAACGACCTCCTCGCCCGGGAGTAAAAACGCACCGCTCCGGTTGAACCGCCCCCGATTCCCGCTATACTGTCTACACAACATTACAATGGGATGAGAGGAGGAGCGCGACATGACCAGGGAGTATTCGGTTCAGGAAGCACTGAAGCTGGCGATCAAGGGCGAAAAGGATAGCATGGACTTCTACCGGAAGGCGGGGGCCGTCACGAAGAACGATCGCGCGAAGAAGGTCTTCGACCTCCTGGCGAACGAAGAAGTGGGGCACCTCAAGGCGTTCTTCGACCACTACAAGGGGGGAGAATTCGGCGACATCGCCTCCTACATGGCTCAGCCTCCCGACAGCAAGAATCCCACCTACGTGGCCCTCATAAAGGCGATCGACGAGGAGACCCACGAGCAGAAGGCCCTGGAGATCGCCCTGCGTGAGGAGAAGTCGTGCATCGACCAGTACTCGGTCCTCGTCAAGGATATCGTCGACCCCCTGGTGCGGAGCATCTTCGAGCGCGTGATCAAGGAGACGGAGAAGCACCACGCCTTGATCGAGGAGGAGTATCGCCACGTCATGACCATGGTTCACGAGTCGGATCAGGACATCTACGTGAGGGAATGATGAACGACCTGATGCGGAGCACGGTGATCGCGGGCATCGTCCTTGCTGCCCTGCCGGCGCTGGGCCAGGAGGATGTGAGAGGGTGGACCTTCCGCCAGCAGGGAATCAGGGTCCTTGACGAGAAGTGCGTTGCCTGTCACAACCGGCAGCGGATTGAGGCCGCCGTCCGGGAACGGAAGGATATGGAGCAGATCACCCGGAGAATGGAGCAGAAAGGGGCGAAACTCTCCGAAGGGGACCGGTCGGTCCTGGGAGTCTTCTGGAAACAGAATCCTTTCAAGGGGGCGGGAAAGGCCCCTCCATCCGCTACGGAACCAGCACCCCCTTCCCACTGACCGCAAGCGCGTACCGGAAACAGAAAACGGCAGCTCCCTCGGGGGCTGCCGTTTTCTGTTTCCGTAAAGCAGGTCTGACGACTAGAACTTGCTGAGAAGCGGCACGATCAGAAGCGACACGATGTTGATGATCTTGATCATCGGGTTGACGGCCGGGCCGGCGGTATCCTTATACGGGTCGCCGACGGTATCGCCGGTGACGGCGGCCTTGTGAGCGTCGCCCCCCTTGCCGCCGTGGTGCCCGTCCTCGATGTACTTCTTGGCGTTGTCCCAGGCGCCGCCGCCGGTGGTCATGGAGATGGCGACGAAGATGCCGGTGACGATGGTGCCGACGATCACGCCACCCAGCGCTTCTACGCCGAGGGTGAAGCCGATGATGATCGGCGCGGCGATCGGGATGATCCCCGGGATAACCATCTCCTTCAGGGCCGTTCTGGTGACGATGTCGACGCAGGCGGCGTAGTCGGGCTTGCCGGTCCCTTCCATGATTCCCTTGATGGTGCGGAACTGGCGGCGAACCTCCTCAACGACGGCGCCGCCAGCCTTGCCGACCGCTTCCATGCAGAGGGCGGCGAAGTAGTAGGGGAGCATGCCGCCCAGGAAGAGGCCGACAATGATCTTGGGGTTGGAGAGGTCGAAGGAGACGATCTTGCCAGCGGCCTTCAGTTCGTCCACATAGGAGGTGAAGAGAATGACGGCGGCGAGACCGGCGGAGCCGATGGCGTACCCCTTGGTCACCGCCTTTGTGGTGTTGCCGACCGCATCCAGCGGGTCGGTGACGGCACGCACCGAGTCATCCAGTTCAGCCATCTCGGCGATACCACCGGCGTTGTCGGTGATCGGCCCGTAAGCATCCATGGCAACGACGATGCCGGTGAGGGAGAGCATGGAGACCGCGGCGATGGCGATGCCGTACACGCCGGCACAGGTGAATGCCACGATGATGCCGGCGGCGATGACGATGATCGGCAGGGCGGTCGACTTCATGGAGACGCCGAGGCCGGCGATGATGTTGGTGGCGTGGCCGGTGGTGGAGGCCTGGGCAATGTGCTTCACCGGCCCGTACTCGGTGGCGGTATAGTACTCGGTGATCCAGAAGATGGCGCCGGTGACCACCAGGCCGACGATAGCGGAAATGAAGATATTGGTGGCGGAATAGCCGGTCGGGTTGCCGGCCGGGAACATCTGGACGGTAACGAAGTAGAAGGCGATGCAGGCCAGGATGCCGGAGGCGATGAGTCCCTTGTAGAGGGCCGGCATGATCTTCTGGCTGGCACCCAGCTTGACGAAAAAGGTGCCGATGATGGAGGCGATGATGGAGATGCCTCCGAGGATCAGCGGATAGCTGACGGCACCGGCGAAGTTGTTGAAGGCCATGGCCCCCAGCAGCATGGCGGCGATGAGGGTGACGGCATAGGTCTCGAAGAGGTCGGCCGCCATACCGGCGCAGTCGCCCACGTTATCACCCACGTTGTCGGCGATGACCGCCGGGTTGCGAGGATCGTCCTCGGGGATGCCGGCCTCAACCTTGCCGACCAGGTCGGCGCCGACGTCGGCTCCCTTGGTGAAGATGCCGCCGCCGAGACGGGCGAAGATGGAGATGAGCGAACCGCCGAAGCCGAGCCCCACCAGCTGGCTGACCACTTCCTTCACCGGCGCGCCCGGCATGAGCTGCTGCAGCACCATGTAGTAGCCGGCAACGCCGAGGAGGCCGAGGCCGACGACGAGCATGCCGGTGATGGCGCCACCCTTGAAGGCAACGTTCAGCGCCTTGTGGATTCCCGACTTGGCAGCCTCGGTGGTCCGGATGTTGGCGCGGACTGAGACGAACATGCCGATGAAGCCGGTCAGGCCGGAAAACAGGGCCCCGACGGCGAAACCGATGGCGGTTTTCACGCCGAGGGTGGCAAAGAGCGCCACGAACATGACGGCACCGACCACGGCAATAATGGTGTACTGGCGCTTCATGTAGGCGCCGGCCCCCTCCTGGACGGCGGCGGCGATCTGCTTCATCCGCTCGTTGCCCTGGGGAAGGCCCAGAATCCACTGGGCCGACACGAGTCCGTAGGCGACGGCCGCCACGGCACACGCCAGGGCGAAATAGACTGCATACTGTTCCATTGACTAACCTCCTCAAAGATAGCCCGTGAAAGGCCTTGATTCTCCTGGATCCCGGCATCCCGCAGCCGAGTAAAAACGCAAAATTGTTATAGGAAATAGGGGGTTTTGTCAACGTTAAAAATAGCTCCTTTTCCTCGCCTCCCCTCTGCCGACACCGTGTCCCGTTCTCCGCCCGGCCGTTCAAACGAATTGACAGCCCAGACTGTTTGCAATAAAATACCAAACTATATGCAGCGAGAGCCCGATTTCACTCAACTGAAAATACGCCAGATGGAAGAGCGCTGCCGCGAAAGCGGCCTGGCCATCACCGTCCAGCGCCGCGTTATCATCGAGGCCCTGTCCGAGCGCAGCGACCACCCCTCCGCCGACCAGCTCTACGAAGCCGTCCGCGGCCGGCTGCGGGGAATCTCGCGCACCACCGTCTACCGCGTTCTTGAAACCCTCGTGGGGATCGGCGTCGTGCAGAAGATCAGCAACCCCGAGGCCAAGGCCCGCTTCGATGCCGACACCGTCCGGCACCATCACCTCTACTGCAGCCGCTGCCAGAAGATTCAGGACCTCTCCGATCCGGCCCTCGACACCATCGTCCTGCCGACCGCCGGATTAGGCGGCTTCGCCATCACCGATTTTTCCATCAACTTCAGCGGGCTCTGCCCCGCGTGCCGTTCATTCCAATCGCCGTAAGGGAGGGATACCGTGAAGAAGTGGAGATGCGTCATCTGCGATTACATTCATGAGGGGCCCGAGCCCCCCGAGGTCTGCCCCGTCTGCGGCGTCGGCCGCGACCAGTTCGAGGAGATCGTGGAGTAGCCTCGGCAGAGGCCCGGATACCAGAAAAGGAGGGATTCGCCCGTGAAAGCTGTCGAGATAACAAAGGATATCTACTGGGTCGGCGCCGTCGACTGGGCGGTGCGGGACTTCCACGGCTACGAGACGCCGCGGGGGACCACCTACAACAACTACCTGATCGTCGATGACGAGATCACCCTCATCGACACGGTGAAGCACGATTTCGCCACCTACACCCTCAAGAACATCGCCGGGGTTGTGGACCCGGCGCGGATCAAGAACGTCGTCATCAACCACATCGAAAACGACCACGCCACGAGCCTCGACTGCGTCATGGAGCTGGCCCCCAATGCCACCATCTACATCTCGGAGAAGGGGAAGAAGGGCCTTGCGCGCTTCTTCGACCTCTCCCGCTGGGACGTGAAGACGGTCAAGACCGGCGACACCCTCGCCATCGGGAAGCGGACCCTGGAGTTCATCGAGACCCCCATGCTCCACTGGCCCGACTCCATGGTGACCTACGCCCGGGAGGACAAGATCCTCTTCAGCCAGGATGCCTTCGGCCAGCACGTGGCATCGGCCGCGCGCTTCGACGACGAATTCGAGGACTCCGACTCGGCTGCGGAACTGGACGATGCGGTCATCGACTACTACGCCAACATCCTCATGCCCTTCGGCCAGATCGTCACGAGCAAGATCGCCGAGATCCGGGCCAAGGGGATCGAGATCGAGATGATCGCCCCGGACCACGGGCTCATCTGGCGAAAGAACCCCCGGAAGGTGCTCGACAAATACCTCGAGATGGCCAGCGGCAAGGCCCGGCGGTCGGTCGCCATCATCTACGACACCATGTGGCAGAGCACCGAGAAGATGGCGGTCCCCATCGCCGAGGGGGTCCGGGCCGCGGGGCTCGACTGCCGGATCATGAAGCTCCGGGCGACCCCCATGAGCGTCGCCATCAAGGAGTTCTGGAAATCCCAGGGGGCGCTCATCGGCTCGCCGACCCTCAACAACATCCTCTACCCCTCCGTCGCCGAGTTCCTCACCCACCTGCGGGGGCTGCGCCCCAAGAACCGCATGGTGGGCGCCTTCGGCAGCTTCGGCTGGGGGGGCGGCGCCGTGAAGGAGGCGTACGAGGAGTTCAAGCGGATGGGGCTGCAGACCGTGGAGCCGGGAATCCAGATCCCCTACCGCCCGTCGCGGGCCGACGAAGAGGCGTGTTTCGAGTTCGGCCGTTCCTTCGCCCAGCAGGTGGCGGAGTACCACCAGAGGTTTTAACCGGCACGGTTGCGCTTTGCGGCGCCACCCTGTATCATCCACCCCCATGGACCTGAAGTACGGTGACATATCGTTTTCGCTGGAGCTCCCCGCCGGGCGGCTCCGGGGGGTCATCCGCCCGGCGGCGGCTGCGACGGCGGATCCGCCGGAGGCGATCGTCACCGCCGCCCTCGACCGCTGCACCGATGTGATCCGCGCCTTCCGCCCCGGCGAGCGGGTCGTCATCGTCACCTCGGACATCACCCGCTACACCGGCAGCGAGATCTACCTCCCGCTCCTTGTGGAGCGGCTCACGGCGGCGGGGATCCGCGACCGCGACATCGAGATCCTCGTGGCCCTCGGCATCCACCGCAAGCAGACGGAGCACGAGCACGCGAAGATCGCCGGCCCCCTCTTCGGACGGATCCGGATCGTCGACCACGACTGCGACGACCCGGGGGAGCTCACCTTCATCGGCCGCACCCCGGGCGGTGTGGAGGTTGAGGTGAACCGCCGGGTGGTGGAGGCGGACCGGGTGATCCTCACCGGCACCATCGGCTTCCACTATTTCGCCGGCTTCGGCGGGGGGCGCAAAAGCATCCTCCCCGGGGTGGCAGCCCGCAGATCCTGCATGGCGAGCCACTTCGCCGTCCTCAACCCTGGCGAGGGAAGCGGCAAGAACCCCCTTGCCACCACCGGCAATCTTGCCGGCAATCCGGTCCATGCCGCCATGGACGAGGCGTGCGCCATGGTGGAGCCCGCCTTCATCCTCAACACGGTGCTGTCACCGGAGAAGCGGATCGTCGCCACCTTTGCCGGCCACTGGCGGGAGGCCCATACGGAGGGGTGCCGGTACTACGCCGACCGCTTCGCCTACCCGCTCAGGGAGAAGGCCGATCTGGTCGTCGTCTCCTGCGGCGGCTTCCCCAAGGACATCAACGTCATCCAGGCCCACAAGTCGATGGAATACGCCAGCCAGGCCCTGAAGGATGGCGGTGTGATGATCCTGCTGGCCCAGTGCCGCGACGGCTACGGCAACGCCACCTTCTTCGACTGGTTCCGGCACCGGGATCTGGACGCCTTCGAATCCCGGCTCAGGAGCCACTACGAGATCAACGGCCAGACCGCCTACTCGCTCCTCCAGAAGGCGCAGCGGTTCCGGATCGTTCTCGTTTCGGAGCTTCCCCCCGAAGAGGTGCGGACCATGGGGCTGATCCCCGCAAAAACGCTGGCCGCGGCCATGACGGAGGCGGCACGCCTGCTGCCGGACGATTACGCCGCATACGTCATCCCCGAAGGGGGGACGGTGCTCCCCATAATGGAACCGGCCGCGGGAAGCGATGCTTCCCGGCGGCCATGAAGCTGACTTTAAACCGAGACAAGGGGCATTCATGCTCGAACCACGCCTGATCGACCACCTGAAAACCATCGTCGGCGCCGAAAACGTCGCCACCGACCGCCAGGATCTTCTCTGCTACGGCTACGACGCCACCCAGATGGAGTTTCTCCCCGACGCGGTGGTTCATCCCGGATCGCCGGAAGAGATCGCCGCCATCCTGAAGCTCGCCAACGCGGAGCAGTTCCCGGTCTTTCCCCGGGGAGCCGGCAGCGGCTTCACCGGCGGGGCGCTCCCCAAGGGGGGAGGGATCGTCCTCGTGACGACGCGCCTCAACCGGATCCTGCGCATCGACACCGAGAACCTGGTAGCCGAAGTGGAACCGGGGGTCGTTACCGAACAGTTCCAGCAGGCGGTGGAGAAACTCGGCCTCTTCTACCCCCCCGATCCGGCCTCCCTCAAGTTCTCCACCATCGGCGGCAACGTGGCGGAGAACGCCGGCGGTCCCCGGGCGGTGAAGTACGGCGTGACCCGCGACTTCGTCATGGGGCTGGAGGTGGTCCTTCCCACGGGAGAGATCATCCGCACCGGGGGGGAGACCTACAAGGGGGTCGTCGGCTACGACCTGACCCGACTCCTCGTCGGCTCCGAGGGGACCCTGGGGGTAATCACCAAGATCATCTTCAAGCTCCTCCCCCTCCCCGAAGCGAAGAAGACCATGCTCACCATCTTCGACTCCATCGACGGTGCGGCCCGGGCGGTATCCACCATCATCGGCAACAAGATCATCCCCACCACCCTGGAATTCATGGACCACGCCACGCTCCAGTGCGTCGACCGGCGCTTCAACCTGGGACTGCCGGCGGCGGCCCGGGCGGTGCTCCTCATCGAGGTGGACGGCGACCGGGATCTGATCGAGAAGCAGGCGGCCCGGGTCCACGAGGTGGTGAAGCCCCTCGGCCTCGTGGAGTTCAAGGTGGCGAAGGACGCCGCCGAGTCGGAACAGCTCTGGAAGGTGCGGCGCCTCGTCTCCCCCAGCCTGCGCGACGTAAACCCGACCAAGTACAACGAAGACATCGTGGTCCCCCGCAGCCGGGTTCCCGACGTCATCCGGAGGATCGACGCCATCGCCACCCGCCATGGCATCCCCATCGTCAACTTCGGCCACGCCGGCGACGGCAACATCCACGTCAACGTCATGGTCGACAAGGAGATTCCGGGGATGGACGAGAAGGCCCACGCCGCCATCGAGGAGATCTTCCGGGCGGCCCTGGAGCTGGGGGGAACCATGTCGGGCGAACACGGCGTGGGGCTCGCCAAGCAGCCCTACATCCCCTTGGAGCTCTCGCCGGTGCAGATCGCCACGATGCAGTCGGTAAAGAAGGCGCTGGACCCGAATGGCATTCTCAACCCGGGGAAGATGTTCCCCGTATAGAAAACCTGCCTCAGAGACACAGAGACACGGAGAAAAGCTTTCCTGACCTCGTGATTACCTCTTGATTTTGGGGCTAAAATCCCAGTAATCGTGAGATAATCGGGGGGACTCTCTGTTGCTCTGTTGCTCTGTGCCTCTGTGCCTCTGTGCCTCTGTGCCTCTGTGTCTCTGTGGCGATTGAAAGGTTTAGATTTTGGATCCGTTGAAACGAGTTGAACAGGAACTGAAAAAATGCGTCAAGTGCGGCGCCTGCCGGGCCCACTGCCCCGCCTTCGCCGCGCTGCAACGCGAACCGGCAGTGGCCCGCGGCAAGGTGGCGGTGGCCCAGCACCTCCTCAAGGGAGACATCACCCTCGATGACCAGACCTACGCGGTCATGTCCAAGTGCCTTCTCTGCGGAAGCTGCGTCGAGAAATGCCCCAACGAGGTCCCCACCGACGAAATCGTCATCACCGCCCGCGAGGCCCTGGCCCGGAAGCGGGGGCTCACCACCTTCCACAAGGCGGTGGGGCAGGTAATCAGGAACCGGAAGCTGATGTCGTTCGGCGCCCTTGCCGCGGCCATCCTTGGACCACTCTTCTTCCGCAAGGTCCCCGCGACCTCGGGGCTCCGGCTCCGGTTCCCCCTCCCCTTCGTCGGGAACCGGCGCCATATCCCGCAGATCGCCCGCACGCCGTTCATGAACCGCCACCCCGAGGTCATCCCGGGGGAGCCGGGAAAACCGCGCGTCGTCTTTTTTGTCGGCTGCATGACCAACTTCGTCTACACCGAGGTGGGAGAGGCGACCCTCGCCCTCTTCCGCCACCTGGGTTGCACCGTCATCATCCCGAAGGAGCAGCAGTGCTGCGGCCTCCCCGGCATGTCCGGCGGCGACCTGGATACGGTCAGGGGGCTGGCGGAAAAGAACCTGGCGGCCCTGGAGAAGTACGAGGCCGACTACGTCATGACCGCCTGCGCCACCTGCGGCGGCGCGCTCCACAAGTTCTATCCCGCCCTCATCGGCAAGCGTCATCCGGAGCTGGCGGCGCGGATCAGGGCCATCGCCGACAAGACCGTGGACGCGGCCCAGCTCCTCCGGGAACTCGGCCTCCATCCCGCCGAGACCGGCGCCGGCGCCCCCCTGAAGATCACCTACCACGACCCCTGCCACCTCCGGACCCGGGCCATCACCCGCCAGCCCCGGGAACTGCTGGCCGGCACCCCCGGCGTGGAACTGGTGGAGATGGAAGGGGCGGACAAATGCTGCGGCCTTGGCGGCACCTTCAACGTTTACCACTACGACACCTCCCTCGCCATCAACGAGGGGAAGAGCGTTGCCATCGAGAAGACCGGCGCCGAGGCGGTGGTCACCGGCTGCCCCGGCTGCATGATGCAGCTCTCCGACGGCCTCAAGCAGCGCGGGACCCGGACCCGCGTCATGCACACCCTCGAAGTTCTCGCCCGCTCCATCCGCTGAATCAGCGTAAACCGGGAAACCGGCGGCGGCCGAATCCAGGTCGAAACCGACACGGCCGGGGAACCTCTCTCCCCGGCCGATTTTTATTCTCAATAAAATCGTTTTAAAACTCGCTTTCGCCCGCCGCTCCTCCTCGCGAATAAAACCGCGTCATACCTGAGAATTTAAGTCAAGATAAAAAATATTTTATTGACAGTACACGCTAAATTGGGGTATTAACTGCAACGGTAAAAACCAGTTTTATTTCTCTGTCTTTCGGGGTGGTTGATGACCGACTACAACATCGGGGCGAAGATCAAAAAGCTCCGACTCGCAAAAAAACTGACCCTCCAGGCGGTCGCCCGCGAGACAGGTTTTTCGCCCGCCCTCATTTCGCAGATAGAGAACAACAACGTCTCCCCTCCCATCGCCACGCTCTCGAAGATTGCCAAATTCTTCGACGTCAAAATCGGGCTGTTTTTCACCGAGGATGAGGAAGAGTATCGCTATGAAGTGGTGCGCAGGGGGGAGCGGAAGGTGATCCCGCGGGTCATCTCCCGCGCCGGCACCAGTCAGGGATACTCGTACGAGTCCCTTTCGTTTCGCAAGCAGAACAAGAAGATGGAGCCGTTCCTCCTCACCGTCTCGGAAAAGGCCGCCGAAGAGAACACCTACAGCCACGACGGCGAGGAATTCCTCTTCGTCCTGGCAGGGGCCGCCGAGCTCCTCGTGGAAGACGAACGCATCACCCTCGAAGAAGGCGACTGCGTCTACTTCGATTCATCCCTGAAGCACCGCCTTCTCTCCAAGGATGGCAGCGAAGTCAGGGTGCTCGCCGTCGTGGCTCGCTAGCCGCTCCAGCGGGCCGACCGAAAAACGCACGGGCCTTTTCTTTCCGATTAGCGCCCGTTTTTTTCGCCCCGCCCCGTATACAACAATCGCAATCGCACCTTTTTCGGGACCCGCGCCGGTGGCGCGTACGGTCGGGCTCCCGGCACGGTCTTACCAACGAATATTCATGCAGGAGGAGTCGTAATGATGCAGTCGCTGATGGAAAATTCTACGTACCGGAAGGATGACGAAGATGTCCAATAAAACGATTAAACCGTCGCTGAAGAACCCGTTCGATCCGCCCGAGAAAATCGAGTTCACCATTCCGGGCGAGATCAGCAAGAGCACCGGCCCCTACGAAGAGGCGATGCAGGAAGGGTACGACCTGACCCAGCGCCCGATCAAGTCGGTCAGCATCGATCAGATCGAAAAGCAGCATTTCAAGAAGCGGATGACGGTCTGGGAGCGTATCCGCGTCCTCACCGACAAGGACCCGTATGTGCTCTACCAGAACTGGGGCAAGAACCTGGACGGGGCATCGCTGGTAACCGCCATCATCAACGTCGGCGGCCGGGATGTGGCGGTGTACGGCCATGACTTCACCGTCCGCGCCGGCTCCATGGACGCCACCAACGGAAGCAAACTGGCCCGCCTCTTCCAGATGGCCGGCGAGAAGGGGATCCCCCTCATCGGGATGAACGACAGCGCCGGCGCCTACGTCCCGGCGGGGGTCGGCGGCCTCGACGGCTATGCCGAGGCATTCACCGCGCTGCGGAAGATCAGCGGCGTGGTCCCCTCCATCATGTGCATGTTCGGCTTCAACGCCGGCGGCGGCTCCTATCTGCCGCGGCAGGGAAGCTTCGTCATCCAGCCCAGCGACACCTTTTTCGGCCTCACCGGTCCGGGCGTCGTGAAGTCGGTCCTCGGCGAGGACATCACCCCGGAGGAGCTCGGCGGACCGAAGGTCCACGGCCAGTCCGGCGTGGCCGACATCACCGTGACCGACGAGGTTGCGGCTCTGCGGACGGCGGTCCGGCTCCTCTCCTACCTCCCCGACAACAACGGCGTTGCCGCCCCCTACCAGGAGACGGGCGACCCCCTCGATCGCAAGACCTGGGAGATCAACACCCTCCTGAAAAAGGCCTTCAACTCCCCGACCGGCTTCAACACGCCGTTCGACATATCCATCATCATCCAGCAGATCTGCGACCACGGCGACTATTTCGAGATTCAGCCGGACCGGGCCCGCAACGCCGTCACGGCCTTCGGCCGCCTCGGCGGAAACGTGGTCGGCTTCGTCGCCAACAACAGCGCCGTCGACTCCGGCCAGATCGACGTTGACGCAGCGTTCAAGATTGCCCGGTTCAACCGTTTCTGCAACATCTACAACATCCCCATCATCTTCATGGAGGACACCACCGGCTTCCTCCCGGGGCGGGAGCAGGAAGCCCGCGGGATCGTCCATGCCGGCCGGGCGATGCTCGACTCCATCGTCGACATTCGGACCCCGCGCATCCTCCTCATCATCCGCAACGCCTTCGGCGGCGCCTACGCCTCCTACAACAACTACCCCACCGGTGCCGATCTGGTGCTGGCGCTTCCGACCACCCGTCTGGCCGTCATGGGCCCCGCCGGCAAGGAATTCGTCTACAAGGACGAACTCCGCAAGATCCGCGGCTCGGTCCCCGAGCTGATCAGGAAGGGGGTTCAGGAGCGGACCGCGGCCGGCATGAACGGCGATGAGGCCAAGAAGGATGCCGAGAAGGAAGCGGCCGAATGGCTGAAGGCGCAGGAAACCGCCCTCAACCTCCGCTACGAGAAAGAGTTGATGAACCCGAGAGAAGCGCTGAGCCTGGGCTCCATCTCCTCCATCGTCATGCCGACCGACCTGCGCAAAGTGCTGGGCGAGAACATGAATTTCTTCCTCCGGCACTACAAGGCCTCGCCGATGCAGTCCGTCCAGCGCGAGTTCCATTAAATCACTTTCCGACGAATTGGAGATAGCGAGCAATGACACAGACTGTCGATTACTACACACATAACCCCATGATTCACCGGGACCGCCGCCTGGGCACCTCCCCCTCTGAGTGGGTACGCTCCTTCGCCAGCGAGGATCTCAAACCGCTCATCGTCTGCCGAGGCCCGATCCGGAAGGAGGCGATGGACGTCTTCGAGGAGATGGGAATCACCCATTACGGCATTCTTCTCTCCGAGAAAGACTCCATCGTCTACCCCAATGCCCTGGCGCCTGAACTCCGGCAGCTGACCGACCCGACCCGGGTCCACCGGGTGCCCGACTACACGGGGGCCAGCAAGGAAGAGCGGGTGGAGCGGATCGGCCAGATCATCCAGATCGCCCTCGACAACGGCTACGACTCCATCTTCGCCGGTTACGGCTTCATGGCCGAGGATGAGGAGTTCGTGGCGGCCATCGAAAACGCCGGGCTTTCGTTCATCGGTCCCAACTCCCGGACCCAGGCCGATGCCGGCAAGAAAGACGAGGCAAAGCGGACCGCCCTCGAGGTGGGGGTGAGCGTCACCCCCGGCATCAACAACGTGACCGCCCGGACCCTGGTGAAGAAGCACCCGACCCGTGACAAGCTGTTGGCGCTGGCCAAGGCGGAGGGGCTGACCCTCGATCCGTCGGTGCTGAAGGATGCAAAACTTTCCCTTGAGGACCTGGCCGACCAGATCCTCTACGCCTCCTACGAAAAGGGGCTCGACCTCTACTCCATTGAGGAGCTCTGTGCCCAGGTGCAGTCCGAGGTGGAAGCGATGTTCCGGGAGTACCCGGGGAGCCGGATCCGCCTCAAGGCCATCGGCGGCGGCGGCGGCAAGGGACAGCGGATTCTGGGCGCGTCGCTCCTGACCGCCAAGAACCCCAACGACAAGCAGGTAAAGGAAGCCGCCGTCGAGGCTCCGGGCCTGGTCCGCGAGGTCCTGAACGAGGTGAAGGCCAACGGCGTTGGCGACAACAAGAACGTCCTGATCGAGCTCAATATCGAGCAGACCCGCCACAACGAAATCCAGCTTCTGGGGAACGGCGAGTGGTGCGTCTCCCTGGGGGGGCGTGACTGTTCGCTGCAGATGCACGAGCAGAAACTCCTGGAGGTGTCGGTAACCCAGGAGAGCTTGGCCCTTGCCATCGAAAAGGCGAAGAAGGCCGGCCGGAAGGCGGAAGTCAAGGCTCTGGAAAGCGATCTCAAGGTCCTGAAGCGGATGGAGGACGATGCCGCCAAGTTCGGCCAGGCCGTCGGGCTCGACTCCGCCTCCACCTTCGAGTGCATCGTCGACCGGGACCGCTACTACTTCATGGAGGTGAACACCCGGATCCAGGTGGAGCACCGTGTCTCCGAGCTCTGCTACGCCCTCAAGTTCACCAACCCCAAGAACAAGAGCGATTATTTCGTCGTTGAGTCGCTGGTGGAGGCCATGGCCCTCCTGGCGCGTCACAAGAAGCGGCTTCCGAAGCCGGAGCGCATCCCCCGGTTCGGGGCCGGCGCCGAGGCCCGCCTCAACGCCACCGACTGCTCCCTCTCCCCCCATGCCGGCGGCATGATCCGCTACTGGTCGACGCCGATCGAAGGAGAGATCCGCGATGACCAGGGGATCAGCCTGGTAAACCCCGACACCGGCATGTTCATGCGGTACAAGGTGGCGGGAGCCTACGACTCCAACATCGCCCTGCTCCTTACCCAGGGTGAGGACCGTCTTGACAGCTACTGCGCCCTTGCCAAGGTGCTTGGCAGGACCACCCTCCGCGGGACCGACCTGGCAACCAACCTGGAGTTCCACTACGGCCTGGTCAACTGGTTCATCGGGCAGAACGTCATGGCCAAGCCGACCACCCGCTTCGTGGTCCCCTACCTGACCCTCGTCGGACAGCTCAAGGAGGAGGCCAACAAGCTCGACACGGTGTTCGCCTTCCTGCAGCTCAAGAAGGCCTACGCCAAGCGGATGGCGGAGCAATTCCCCGACGATCCGCAGGCGGCCAAGGCCATGGCCCAGATCCTCGACCGCAAGGGAACCTTGGTAACCCGCCCCATGGACCGGCTGCTGGCGGATCCGCACCTGCTCTCCGGCTGGCTTTCCATCAACAAGAAAAACTTCTCGATCGAAAAGGGGAAGGCGCAATGGCTCGACAACCCGCTGACCATCCTAGCCGATACGTATGAATACCTGAACATGGCGTTCGACCCGAAGGCGCCGGCCGCCGAGGTGATCTGGGGACACGACAACGAACTGCTTCAGAAGGGACTCCGCTTCTACGCCTCGCTGGAAGAAGCGTTCGGGACCCGGGACTACTTCAAACTGAACGGAATTCTCCAGAAGGAGAAGCCCCAGGGAACCTTCTCGGCCACCCAATGGGACGAGATCCGCGCCGCCCACACCGGTTTCGAGGCAGGTCTGGAGCTCCTCGGGATTCTCTTCCTTGTGGCCGAGAACACGGGGTTCTGGGGCTTCCGCGTCGAGGACGATCTGGAGGTAACCATCCCCTCCCACCTGCACGATCCCGACCTGCAGGCCCGGATGAAAAAGATCCTCGTCCCGCCGCCGGCCACCAAGGCCGACGAGATCGTCGCGGTCTGCGGCGGCATGTACTACAGCCAGGAAGCGCCGGGGATGCCCCCCTTCGTGGTCGAAGGGATGCACTTTGAGAAGGGGCAGCCGCTCTACATCATCGAGGTCATGAAGATGTTCAACAAGGTGAACGCCCAGTTCTCCGGAACCATCGACAAGATCCTCATCCAGGGTGGCGACGGGACCATCGTCCAGAAGGGGCAACCGCTCTTCAAGGTCACGCCGGACGAGAAATTCGTGGCCGTGGACCCCGAGGTAATCGAGCGCGAAAGGCGCGAGCGCACCACCGCATACCTGAAGGCTGTGCTGTAAGGCAGAGGGAAGACGCAAAGAGGGCTCCGACCTCTGGCCGGAGCCCTCTTCCGCCGCCCGACCCCGCCTGCGAAGACGGGGTCAGTTGTTTGGAGAAACGTCACGCTCCATCGAGGTTGTAGTCGTCCCCCTCGACGCACTCGGACTTCGCTTCGAGAAACGACTTTTCCTGGGGGTCCTTAACGATCTCAATGACTCCATGGTTGACCGACCAGATGGCGCCACAGATGGGACATTCGATAATGTTTTCCGTAAATCCATCTGAATGCAGATCAATATCGACATGTTCGTGATTCTTGCAAACGGGACATTTCATGGACGTTCTCCTTTCCGTCGGATTATAGCAGCTCTGTATACGATTCAATCGACAGTATAAGACCGCTGGCAGTGCTTGCAAGAAAAAAATCGACCGCTCCCTCCCGCAGCGCGCGACGTATCCCGCCCTGTCATCGGAGGGCGGTCATCCAGTTACTGCCTTGCATCAAACAGGAAGCATCCCCCTATCTCATAGAATCAGGAGAACACAATGAGTATTTCCGAAACGAAAAACGCATGGCAGGAAGCGGTCGTTGCCAAGAACATCGCCAAAACCCCCGAACGCAAGACTGACTTCCGGACCACCTCCAGCATCGAGATGGAGCGCTGTTTCACTCCCGACTTCGACTATCCGGGGTACGAAGAGGTCCTCGGATTTCCCGGCCAATACCCCTTCACCCGCGGCGTCCAGCCCACCATGTACCGGGGGCGCTTCTGGACCATGCGGCAATACGCCGGTTTCGGCACCGCCCGCGAGTCCAACGAACGGTACAAATACCTCCTCGCCGCGGGTCAGACCGGCCTCTCCGTTGCCTTCGACCTCCCGACCCAGATGGGTTACGATTCCGACGCCGCCATGGCCGCCGGCGAAGTGGGCAAGGTCGGGGTCGCCATCGACTCCCTCGCCGACATGGAAGTCCTGTTCGACGGCATCCCCCTGGACAAGGTTTCCACCTCCATGACCATCAACTCCACGGCCTCGATCCTCCTGGCCATGTACATTGCGGTGGCCGAGAAGCAGGGCGTTTCCGCCGACAAACTCCAAGGGACCATCCAGAACGACATCCTCAAGGAATACATGGCCCGCGGCACGTACATCTACCCCCCGAAGGAGTCGATGCGGATCATCACCGACATCTTCGCCTACTGCAAAGACAACGTCCCCAAGTGGAACACCATCTCCATCTCCGGCTACCATATCCGCGAGGCCGGCTCATCTGCCGTGCAGGAAGTGGCGTTCACCCTTGCCGACGGCATCGCCTACGTGGAAGCGGCCCTCAAGGCGGGCCTCAATGTCGACGAGTTCGCTCCCCGCCTCGCCTTCTTCTTCAACGCCCACAACAACCTCCTCGAGGAGGTGGCCAAGTTCCGGGCCGCCCGTCGCATGTGGGCGAAGATCATGAAAGAGCGCTTCGGCGCCAAGGATCCGCGCTCCATGATGCTCCGCTTCCACACCCAGACCGCGGGATGCACCCTCACCGCCCAGCAGCCCGACAACAACATCATGCGGGTGACTATCCAGGCCCTGGCCGCCGTCCTCGGCGGGACCCAGTCGCTCCACACCAACTCCCGCGACGAGGCCCTCGCTCTCCCCACCGAGGACTCCGTCCGGATCGCGCTGCGCACCCAGCAGGTGATCGCTTACGAATCGGGCGCCGCCGACTCCATCGACCCCCTGGCGGGAAGCTTCCTCGTTGAATCGCTCACCGACCAGATCGAAAAGGCGGCCACCGAGTACATCAACAAGATCGACACCCTCGGCGGAGCCGTGGAGGCCATCTCCCGCGGCTTCCAGCAGAAGGAGATCCAAGACTCGGCCTACGCCTACCAACGCGCCATCGAGACCGACGACCTCATCATCGTCGGCGTCAACAGGTTCACCATCCAGAATGAGCCCCAGCCGGAACTCCTCAAGATCAAGGAAGAGGTGGAGATCGCCCAGAAGAAGACCCTTACCGCCATGAAGTCGAAGCGGGACGAGGCCACGGTTCGGGAGGCCCTTGCGACCCTGGCGGAGGCCGCAAAAGGAACCGGTAATCTCATGCCGCCGATCCTGGGAGCCGTCAGAGCCTATGCGACCCTCGGCGAGATCGCCAATGTCATGCGCGACGTCTTCGGCGTCCACCGCGAGACGGTGGTGCTGTAAACGAATCGAGGGCGGCCTTCGGGCCCCCCTCGACGGTTTCGAAAGGATTTTCCATGTTTACCAGAATCAACCATATCGGCATAGCAGTTCCGTCGCTCGCTGAAGCAGTCCCCTTCTATCGCGATCAACTCGGCATGGCATTCAAAGGGACCGAGGAAGTCCCGGAGCAGAAGGTCACGGTCGCTTTTCTGCAGATCGGTGAATCCAAGATCGAACTCCTGGAACCGACCTCCGCCGAAAGCCCCATTGCGAAGGCCTTGGAAAAGAACGGCCCCGGCATCCATCACATCGCCTATCAGGTGGAGGACATCGAAGCGGCTATCGCCTCACTCGTGGCCGGCGGCGCCCGGATGATCGACAGCGTGCCGCGCAACGGCGCCCACGGAGCACGGATCGCCTTCGTCCACCCCAAAAGCAGTCACGGAGTACTGACGGAGCTCTGCGAAGGGGGACACTGATTCATTTGCTGGTTGCAGCCCCTTTCTCCCTGAAAGTAAAACCACTTCAACTCCGCGCCAGTCCGAAACAAATGAGGGAATTTTTTCTTGACAACGGCCGTCAAATCTCTATAGTGTCCCTAAATTTTAAAACGCTATTTTGATTTTCTTGTCACCCGACAAGGCAACATATTGTCCCAAAACACAGAAATGCCCAATAATCAGGCATAGTTGAGCGAATTACCCTTGACAGCATGCCTTGAATGAGTATGATCTAACCCCTGATACGAAAGTGCGGGTGACAATGTCGGTCGACACTATACTTTTTAAAACCACACGCATGAAGCATCGCAGGGAAACCTGATGTGCCTACGACCCTTTTCTCGTCCCTCACTGGAGGGAACGGAAAAGGGTCTTGCTTTTGGAGGGGGTACTTACCAGTTATTGATCTGGACATTTTAACAATGGAAAGGTGGTGATTTCTCTCACACAATAACACGGTGCAGTACCAAACTAAACTAATGCAATTTATCACCAATGAAGGAGGCAACAGATGAAAAAGAAGCTTTTGGCAGTAGTCGCCGCTGGTGCGCTGACCGCTGCGACGGCAGTTCCGGCCCTGGCGCTGGAGAATGAATTCCACGGCGTGTTCCGCGTACGCGGCATCATGTCCAACTATGATGATGCCGGCTCCGGCCCTCTGACTGTAAAGGATAACCCCGGCACCAAGAATTACATCGAGCAGCGGGCCCGCCTCATGTACATCGCCAAGGCGAACGACGACCTGAAGCTGGTGACCCATTTCGAGTTTGACTCCCGCTGGGGGGACAACTCCTACAACTCCAACAACACCACCCGGAACAACGGCGGTGGCATCGGTGCCGACCAGACCAACCTGGAAACCAAGAACATCTACCTCGACTTCAACATCCCCTCCACCCCGGTGAACATGAAGGTCGGTATTCAGGGGTACAACGACAACTACAAGGGGATCATCTTCAATAACGACGCCGCCGGCGCCGTGGCCAGCGCCCGGGTGGGGAACGCCACCCTCGGCCTCGCCTATTTCCGGTTCGATGATGCCGTAGGCACCAATTTCTCCTCTTTGGCTGGAACAACCACCAACAGCGTAGCAGGGTATATGACCCGCGACTTCCTGAACGTGTCCGGCAAATACAACATCACCAAGGACGTCAAAGTAGGCGCAGACTACATCCTCCTTTACAGCGACGTACTCCGGCAATCCACCGACCGGACCGACATCCACATGCTCGGCGTAAACGGCGAAGGGAAGATCGGGCCGGTGACCCTGGACGGCTTCTTCATCTATCAGGTCGGCCACCTCGGCAATCCTGCCATTGCCGACAAGGGCCAGACCGTCAGTGCCTTTGCCGCCAACGTCGGCGCCAAGGCGGCCGTCGGTCCGGGGACCTTCCGGAGCAATGTCCTCTATATCTCTGGCGAGAACGATCCCACCCGCCACGACCGTAACGACTTCCAGACCATCATGGAGCGTAGCGCCAATACTGCCGGCCATGCCTTCTATCCCGGCGAAATGATGATCCTCCTGAGAAACAAGTACGCTACTGCCGGCACCGACCGGGCCATTGCCTTCGACCTGAACAATGGCAATCACGGCATCGTCGGCGGCTTCCTCGGCTACGACATGACCTTCGGCAAAATCTTCTCCAACACCAATCTCGGCATGATGGCCGCCGCCAAGGACACCACCCACGAAGGCAAGTACATGGGTACGGAAATCAACTCCGAGCTCGGGTACAAGCTCTATGACAACATGACCGCCAGCCTCCAGGGCGCCTACGTCTTCCTGGGCGACTACTTCAAAGGGCAGAACGGCGCGGCAGCGGGCGACCTCCCCAACAGCCCCTTCACCGCCCGGGTCCAGCTCCAGTACGTATTCTAATCCTTTGTCCAACCGGGGGAGCCGGATTGCCTCACCATCCGGCTCCCCGCACTTAACCCGAACAAGACGATCGGAGGCAATTCTATGAAAAAGATAGCTCTTGCAGTCATGGCGGCAGTCATGATGTCCGCCACCGTCCCGGCACTGGCCGCTGAAATGACCAAGGAAGAAAAAGACCAGTGCCTGCTCGCCTCGAAAAACTGCGCAACCGAGGTCGACAGCATCCAGAAGAAGATCAAGAAGCTCAATGCCGAGATCAAGAAGGGGAAGAAGGTCTATTCGGCAGATGAGATCAAGAAGCTCCAGCAGAAGCTCGACGAGGCCAACAAGATGCTCGACGATCTCCTGAAGGCCGGCGGCAGCTAGACCACGTTTCCGGCTGCGTGAACCGAGGGGGGGAAGAGGCGACTCTTCCCCCCTTTTTGCATCCGCCGACGCCCCTTTGCTATCGCCCCGACAGGCACTATTGCTTTGACAGCGGGACGTTCGGTTTGCGATAATCGGCCAACCCGAAGGCGGAGCTCTGTGAATCCAGCCGTAAAGAACTGGATAACCACGGTTGAGCGTCGTCACCCGATGCCCGGAAATCTCAGGGAACTTTCAAGAAAATGCAACCGGCAAAGGGTCTTCGGGAGGGCTACCCGTGACATCCCGCCCCCCTTGAACGTCCCGGGATACTCTCTCACCCGGTTGAAAAGGGCCCGCCCCGGCACGCTGTTGGCCGAAATCGTCAAATACGGCATTGAGATCCGATACCCCACGCCCATCAGGAGTAACGATGAAAAAAATTGCGATTATTGTCTGTTCCCTGCTGCTTGTCGCCCTGACGATTGCCGGGGCATCGGCCGCCCCGATCCGGGCCTACGTCGCGGAGTTTTCGGTCACCGGCGCTGCCAACAAGGATGAACTGAAGACCACCCTCCAGACCCTCCTCGCCTCGCGCCTCAGCGGCGAGAAGATCATCTCCGTTGACTCGCCGTCAGGGGCCGATCTCCTCGTGAAGGGGAGCTATATCGTCTTCGGCAAGGTCTTCAGCATCGATGCCGTTGCCAAGGATGCGGGAGGGAGGGTCATCGCCCGCGCGTTCCAGCAGGGAGAGAACCAGGACGAGCTGATTCCGGCCGTCGGCAAGCTGGGGCAGGCTCTCGCCAGCGAGCTGACCGCCAAGGTTGCGGTCTCCCCTCCCCCGGCGGCGGCACGGATGCAGACACCGGCACCGAGCGCGACTCCTGACATCATCCGGAGCACCGCCACGGCAGCCGCGCCCGAGATCATACGCCCCCAGGAACCGGTCGGCGCACCGACCGGCAGCTGGGTCAGCCAGAGGCTCGGCGGCGCTTTGATCGGCATGGCTCCGGGACGCATCGGCCAAGATGGCTCTCAGGAGTACTACCTTGTCGAGGAGCACACCCTGCGCCTCTACCGGAAGCATGACGGGCTGAAGCTGGTGGCCGAGGTCTCCTTCTCTCCCCGCGAGAAGGTCCTTGCCGTCGATTCCGCCGACCTCGACGGGGATGGCATCCCGGAGATCTACCTGACGGTGATGGATGGCGAGACGCTGGCGTCCCAGGTCTGGGTCGCCACCAACGATTCCCTTAAGCGGGTGGCAGCCAATCTCCCCTACTTCTTCCGGGGAATCGCCCTCGACGGCAAAGAGCGGCGGATTTACGTCCAACAGATGAGCACCGATCAGGATTTCTACGGTGACGTCTTCGAGCTGGTGAAGAACGGAGACCGGTTCGAAACGAAAAATCCGATCAAACTCCCCCGGTTTGGCAATCTCTACAATTTTAACCGCTTCACGGATTCATCGGGCGAGCTCCACTACGTTGTTCTCAACAGCGACGGCTATCTGGTGGTCTACTCGGCGGCAGGCGAGGAGATATGGCGCAGCAGCGATAAGCTTGGCGGATCGGAGACCCATTTCAAACGCGAGGATATATCGCACGTCCAAACAACCGGCGTCGCCTATCGGTGGGTATTTCTGGAACAGCGCATCACCGTTGCCCCTGGCGGAGACATCATGATCCCCCAGAACAGCGGCTTTTTCGTGGTCGGGTACAACCGCGCCTATACCAAGAACTCGATTTACTGTTTCACCTGGAACGGCTCCTCTCTCGACGAGCGCTGGCATACGAAAATAAGCCAGAATTACCTGGCCGACTACGGCTATGATCCGGCGAGAAAAGAGCTCACGGTGCTCGAAGTGGCCAAAAAGGAAGGGGTCTTCACCTCCGGCGCCAGCGTGCTGGCGATCAAGAAGGTGGAATGATCCCAATCACGGGGCAATCTGCGGGAAGGCGCAACAACGGGAGGGGGCACGCAGTGTCCCCTCCCGTTTTGCCCGATAAAGCATTGACATCCCCCCTGCATACTGCTACGATTTCGGGCGTTTTGCGCGATTTTTCGCCTATCCGGATCAAAATTCGCATATCGAGAACCCAGTGTCCCACATCATTCCGATAGAAGCCCCGCTCCCCAAGGGAGTCACCGATTTTCTCCCCGAGAAGGCCGACAAGATCGGCTACATCGAGGGAAAAATCCGCACAGTGTTCGAACTCTGGGGGTTTCGGCGGGTCATCACTCCCCTCCTCGAATTTCAGGACGTCATGGCAGCCGGCCTCGGCGAAGAGCTGAAGGAAAAGACCTTCCGCTTTGACGACCGGCAGACCGGCAAGCTCCTCGCCATCCCCTCGGACATCACCCCCCAGGTGGCACGGATCGTCGCCACCCGCATGCATGGCTACCCCCTTCCCCATCGCCTCTGCTACAACGGTCGGGTGCTTCGACACACGGAACTCCAGTCCGGGCGAAGCAGGGAAATCTTCCAGTCGGGCGTCGAACTGATCGGCCTCGACTCGCCGGAAGCGGACGCCGAGATGGTGGCAATGGCGGTGGAGGTTCTGCGGAGCCTCGGCTTCGAGCGGTTCAAGCTCGACCTGGGCCATGTCGGCTTTTTCCGCGGAATCATGGACGCCATCGACCTCGATGCGCCGACCCGCCTTGCGCTCCAGGAGGCGATCGGCAAGAAGGATGTTTCGGCAGTCAAACTGCTCGTCGAACCCCTCTCGATCCCCGAGAACGCAAAAGAAGAATTGCTGTCGCTCCCCCGCCTCTTTGGCGGACGCGAAGTCCTTGAAGAAGCCGCCCGGATCGTCACCAATGCCGCGTCAAAACAAGCCCTCGACAACATTGCCCAGGTGCTCGACCTTCTGGACATCCATGGCGTCTCGGATTATCTGACCATCGATCTGGGTGAGATTCGAGGGCTCGACTATCACAGCGGCCTCACGTTCGAAGGGTTCGTCACCGGCATCGGCGAAGCCGTCTGCAGCGGCGGAAGATACGACAACCTCACGGCGCGCTACGGCTTTCCGGCGCCGGCCACCGGCTTTGCGTTTAACATCCTCTCCCTCCTGAGCGCCCTTGAACGGATGCCGGATGTGGAGGCAAGCAAGACGCGGGATGTTCTGGTCTTCAACCTCAGGGACGACCGGCGTGAGGCCCTTGAAATCGCCCAGCGGCTCCGCGCTCTCGGCTATACGACCGCACGCGACATCATACGCCGGGAATTCGACGATTCCCTCGCCTATGCAAGGCGCATGAACATTCTTCACATGATGGTCATTGGCGGACCATACTGTTCCGATGACGAGGTCTACCTCGTCCGTGTCGCCGACAAACATGGGGTGGCAGTCCGGAAGGCCGACCTGATGAAGGACGGCTTTTCCCTCCGCATCCGCCCCTGACAAGGAGAATACGATGGCTAACGTGGTAGTGGTAGGAGCCCAGTGGGGCGACGAAGGGAAGGGGAAGGTAGTCGACATCTATACCGAGCATGCGGACGACGTCGTCCGCTACCAGGGCGGCAACAATGCCGGCCACACGCTCGTCGTGGCGGGGGAAAAGACCATTCTCCACCTGATCCCCTCCGGCATTCTGCACGAAGGGAAGCGCTGCATCATCGGCAACGGAGTCGTGCTCGACCCCGAGGTCTTCATCATGGAGGTCACCCGGCTCAAGGAAAAAGGGCGACTCCAGAGCGACAGCGCCCTGCTCGTGAGCGAATCGCTCCACGTCATCATGCCGTACCACAAGCAGATCGACATCGCCCGCGAAGCGAAGAGCGGCGAGAAAAAGATCGGAACCACCGGCCGCGGCATCGGCCCGACCTACGAAGACAAGATCGGCCGGCGCGGCATCCGCCTCATGGACCTTCTCGACCGCGAGATCTTTGCCCGCAAGCTCAGAGAAGCCCTTGAGGAAAAGAACTTCATCCTCGAAAAGCTCCTCGGCGCCACGCCCTTCACCTTCGAGGAGATCTACGAGCAGTACTGCGGCTACGCCGACATTCTGCGCAAGTACGTCGCCGACACCACCCTTATCCTGCACAAGGATATCGCGGCCGGGAAGAAGATCCTGTTCGAAGGGGCCCAGGGGACACTGCTCGACGTCGACCACGGCACCTACCCCTACGTAACCTCCTCGTCGACCTGCGCCGGCGGTGCCTGCACCGGCGCCGGTGTCAGCCCCCGGGAGATCCACGAGATCATCGGCATCTCGAAGGCTTACGTCACGCGGGTCGGCAGCGGTCCGTTCCCCACTGAACTCCTCGACGCCGACGGCGAGAAGCTTCGCCAGGCAGGGAACGAATTCGGCTCCACCACCGGCCGTCCCCGCCGCTGCGGGTGGTTCGATGCCATGGTGGTCCGCTTCGCCACGCGAGTGAACGGCCTGACCGGCATCGCCCTCACAAAACTGGACGTCCTCAACGATTTCGACTCCATACGGATCTGCACCGGCTACCAGTACAACGGCCAGCCGCTGGAAGAGCTTCCGTCCAATCTGGCCGTGTTCGAGAAATGCACGCCGATCTACGAGGAGATGCCGGGCTGGAAAAGCGACATCAGCGCCGCCCGCACGTTCGACGAGCTTCCCGACGCGGCCCAGCGTTATGTCAAGCGCCTGGAAGCGCTGGTCGGCTGTCCCATTGTTCTCGTGTCGGTGGGTCCCGGCCGCGACCAGACAATCACCATCAGAAACCCGTTTGCATAAAAAGAGAAAAAAACATTGACACCTGCAGCTCCATCTGGTATTAATCGTTTTCTCTTCACGAGCCGCTAGCTCAGTTGGTAGAGCACCTGACTTTTAATCAGGTGGTCGTTGGTTCGATCCCAACGCGGCTCACCATCTACCAACAAAGAACCCGGTCGGGACTCCCCACCGGGTTCTTTTCCCTTCGTCCCCTTCGTCTAGCCCGGCCCAGGACACCGCCCTTTCACGGCGGCGACGGGGGTTCAAATCCCCCAGGGGACGCCAAAAAATGAAGCCCTTCCGCTCTGCGTGGAAGGGCTTTTTCATTGTCACGGTCCAATGGCGGTCCCCTGAAGGTCTCTTGCCGACAGGAGATAATAATTTTCTGCAGACAACTCCCGCCGCCGTCATTACTCGACGGCCGAACAGATCGAAGGCCCCCGGTCCTTTCCCCGGGATTACAGATTATGCTCCAATTGCATGATGTCACGGTAGGGAACCACGCCTTGGATCGTATCTTCACCATCAAGCACCGGCAAGGCTGAAAACCCATAGCGCTTGAATTTCTCTTCAGCAGCTTCAAGGGTGTCAGTGCTGTCGAGACTGATAACCTGGGTGGTCATGATCTCGGAGAGCGGCGTGCTCTGCTTGGCCATCAGCAGTTCCGGAAGACTGACAACCCCCTTGAGTTTGTTGTCGTGATCCACGACGTAAATGTAATCTAGTACGTCCGACTCCTCGCCCGCCTTGCGGTACGCGGCAATGACCAGGTCGGAATGGGTGTCGGGCACAAACCTGATGTAGGCATTGGTTGTCAGGTTGGCGATGGTGTCGACCTGGTTTTCCAGAAGCGCTTCGATCTTTTCGGTTTCGTCATGCTCCATCAGGTCGAGAATCTCTTCCGCTTGGTCTGTGGGAAGGACCGAGAGGACATCCGCCGCCTGGGCAGGGGTCATCTCGTCGATCAGGTCGGCGACCCGCTCCTTGTCCATGGATGAGATCAGGCTGCGCTGCACCCGGGGCTCCATCTCTTCCAGCGTATCGGAGGCATGGTCCGTCTCCAGTTCGTTGAAGATGGCCAGGCGCTGCTCCTCGGAGAGCTCCTCCAGAATATCGGCCAAATCAACGGGATGGATCTCCGGCAGTGCCTCCTTGAGAATATTGAGCTGTACATTCCCCTTGAAACTCCCGATCTTCTCCGGCAGTCGCTGAACATACGTCCAGGGGATGGTCTCCTTCTTGAACATCTCTGCCAGGTGGTAGGCGAATTGCGCCACGTAGCGCAGCCCGAGCCTTTTCAGCAGGCCATAGCGGCTGAAATCCACATCCGTGGCGTAGAGGCTCCCGCTCCGCAACACCAGTTTCACGTCATACACCACATCGATTTCA
The DNA here is from genome assembly GCF_000817955.1 of Geobacter pickeringii. Lineage (NCBI taxonomy): Bacteria > Pseudomonadati > Thermodesulfobacteriota > Desulfuromonadia > Geobacterales > Geobacteraceae > Geobacter > Geobacter pickeringii. Next base: position 3,295,118 of record NZ_CP009788.1, read on the forward strand.
TTGCCATCCAGATCGATGACCTTCTTGTCCAGGATGTGGTCCTTGAGCAGTACCTGGTTTTCTTCCGGTTCGCCTTCAAATGCCTCCACCGTGGGGAGGGAGAGTTCGATCCCGTCCCGTTTCAGTTCACCGACCTTCCCGAAGGGAATAAGCAGTGACTTGTGGCCGAAGGGGCGATTCACGATGACATGGGTCACCACGGCAACCTTTTCGTGCTCTACGATCAGGAGATCATCCAGCTTGCCGATCTTTTTGCCCTGGTTGCGCACCGGGATGCCGGTCAGGTCACTCAGGAAGAACACCTGATCATTCTGGGAATTTTTCATGGGTGTCATGGCGCACCTCCTTTCAGAGCATGGTGATGAATTTGTACAGCAGCAGACCGACCAGGAAGATCAGGTAGAGGCGCAGAAAAAGCAGGGAACCTTTTACCCATCCGGACATCTCCACGTTCGGCTTGGCATACTTTTTATTGATTTCCCGCACCTTGGCAAAGTTGTGGGAGAAGAAATCTCTGATCATGGTGCATACCTCCTATTTGAACATGTCCGGGAACAGGGCGCTGATCCCGTAAAGGGTAGACAAGATGACGATACCCACCACTATGGTCGTGGTGACGATATTCTGCCAGAGGGTATTTGTATACTCCCCCATGGTCTTCTTGTTGTTCAAAAGGAGTATCAGGAAGACCAGAGCGGCCGGCAGCAGGGTGACGGCAACCACCTGCACGAACAGGGTGATCAGCACCAGCGGCGCTTTAGGGATCAGCACAACACAGCCGGCGGTTATGAGGGACAGGAAGTAGCTTCCGTAGAACCATGGGGCCTCGCGAATCTTGTTGTTGAGCGAGTGGGCCCAGCCGAAGACCTCGCCGAAGGCCCAGGAACTGGCCAGGGAGATGCAGATGGCGCCAAGGAAGCCCGCGTCGAACAGGCCGATGGCCATGAAGGCACCGGCATATTTGTTGTACTTCATCAGCATCCGTGACGCCTGAGCCGCATCGTCGATATTGACGCCCGGCAGGATCGTGCCGGTGACGATAACGATGAAGATCGCCACCACCACGGTGATGATCGACCCGACGAAGGTATCAACCTTCCCCCATGGGATGTCCTTCTCCTTCGTCCCCTTGTCCACGACGGCGCTCTGCTGGAAGAAGAGCATCCACGGGGCGATGGTGGTGCCGATGTTGGCCATGATGAAGAAGAACAGCTCGTTGGTGAATCCTCCCGGCGGCAGGTGCGGTACGAATCCCAAGTGCATGATGTCCTTCATCGATGGATTGACGATGAAGGCGCCGGGGATGTAGATCAGGTTTACGGCGCAAAACAGGATCGCGATCTTTTCCCACGTCCAGTAGTTCCCCTGTACCACCATGATCAACATAATGATACATACGCCAATGACCGTGAGCCATGGCGGGATGCCGAAAATCCTGAGCGAGGAGGTCATGCCGATAAATTCCGTCACCAGGGTCAGCCAGTTGACCACCATCAGGTCGATCAGGGAGAACCAGCCCCAGAAGGCGCCAAAGCCGGCAAAAATCGCTTCGCCATGGCCCCGCTTGGTGACTGCCCCCAAACGGACGGTCATCTCCTGGACATAGTAGGCCACCGGAATCAGGATAAGAAGGAACCAGATCAGGTGATAGCCATACTTGGCGCCGGTGGCGGCATATGTCGTAATGCCGCCGGCGTCATTGTCGGCCACCATGACGACGATTCCGGGACCGGATATGATGAAAAAGAGCTTGATCGCCTTCCAGATGCGGCGAAATTCGTAGTAAAGCTGTGAGACACTGAACACGTGAAACCTCCTTCAGCCGATATGTTACCGAGAATTAGACGAACCACGGACCAATAACGCTGTTCAAGCGCTATGCTGCGAATCAATATGCTGACATGGTTGGGCTTGGGGAGAGGGGGGTCTATGGGGAGTCTCTCCGCCGGCCAGGTGAAGTGTGGCCCAGCGGAAAAACCTGAAGGAGTCTTGGGGGGGTTACCGCCGGGATCTACATATGAATCGTTTGCCTACTATGACTGTCCAATTGGATAACCACCACCTTTCGCTTTCGACATGGATACAAAAAAAGCCACGGAGAACCGTGGCCTGAACACAACGTGCCGTGATTCCCCACTCGTAGGTTTTCAGCAGTGCACAACGTAGGTCAGATGACCAGCTACCTTAAGTCAAGCCTTAATCCGGCAAGACCTGGTCTACCCATTGGCGTCTTTCGACGTTTCCGGGCAGTAGCCTCTGTTTGTGCAAACGCCTCATGCTAACGAGGAACTCCATATAAATATTTCACTCTCTTGTCGTTGTCAACATTTTGTTATCACCGCGAGACTAAAATCCCACCTCAACCGCACTCGTTCAAAGTGAGGCCTCTCAGGGACGCCCGGAATGCGGGCCTTTCTCCTCAGCGTAACCCCGATTCGGCAGTTGCCGGCATCTTTTGTTCGCTGAAACGTGCCCTCCACTTCACACGGAAAAGGCCCCGGAGATCGTCACCGAAGCCTTCTTTCATCCAGATATGCCGCCAGCCCTGCCCCTAGGCCATCGTCGCGCAGTACCCCTTGACCCGGGCAAGATATTCCCGTGTCTCACGGGGGAGGAGATGGGGCTTCCGGTCGACGTTTCCCGGCCCCCAGTTGTAGGCGGCCAGAGCCTTATCGACGTTTCCCTGGTAACGGTCGAGGAGGTCCTTGAGAAATCGGGTCCCCGCCATGACATTCTGCTCGGGATCAAAGGAGTTGCTGACTCCCAACCCCCGCGCCGTCGCCGGCATGAGTTGCATGAGCCCCTGGGCGCCGGCAGGAGAAACCGCGTTGGGGTTGAAATTGCTCTCCGCCTTGATAACTGCCTTGATCAGCCCGACATCGACTCCGTAGCGACGCGATGCGCGCTGGACGACGTCGTCGAGCCAGTTGCCGGCATTCACTTCGGGTGTCGGCAGCGTCTCGTCACCAGAAACCGCAGCGGATGCCGGGACGGGGGTGTCGGATTTCCGACCGTTTTCCGCGAAGCTCTTCAGAACCAGTTCCATGGCCCGGGAAGGAGAGGGCACGGTCCCGCCCCCGTCGGAATCCCCGAGGGAAAAGGCACTTCGCATCATGTCGAGGCGGAGCAGTTCGGCAGCGGCGGCAGCGGTTTTAGGGCGACTCCCCGGCAACGAGGAGCCGCCGAGAGTGGAGGTAAGGAGGGAGGCAAACCGGGCGTCATCGCCAGGAGCGGAGGAGGTTTCACCCCGTTCTTTGGTCGTTGGTGCGGCGGCCTGGAGCTGTGCAAGCGAATCGATTATCATGCCCACGTCTTATGCAAAAGACGTGGCAACCGAATCGAGTTTTCTCTTTTTTAATTTTTCGATCAGCGTGGTCCGTTTGAGGTTGAGAAGAAGGGCAGCCTCCTTCTTGTTCCCCCCGGTCTTCTTGAGGGCCTGCATGATCAGGCCGTTTTCGAACTCTTCCACGACGGTGTTGAGGCAGATGCCGCTGTCGGGAAGCGCCATCGCCTCGGAGGGGGGGGCAATGACCACCCCCGAGTACTTCTCGGGGAGATCCTTGACGCCGATGATGCCGAACCCCTTAAGGATGACGAGACGCTCCACGAGATTTTCCAGTTCGCGGACGTTGCCGGGCCACTCGTAGTGGCAGAGGAGTTCCATGGCATCGCTGTCGATCCCCTTGACCTTGCTCTTCTTGTGGCGGTTGAAGCGGTCAAGGAAGGTATTGACGAGAAGGGGGATGTCATCCCGGCGCTCCCGCAGCGGCGGGATGAAGATCGGAATAACCGAGATCCGGTAGTAGAGGTCCTCCCGGAAGGCCTTGGTGGCCACGAGTTTTTCCAGGTTCTGGTTGGTGGCGGCGATGATCCGGACATCGACCTTCTTGGAGCGGGTGGCCCCCACCGGCTCCAGCTCCCGGTTCTGGAGCACCCGCAGGAGCTTCACCTGGAGGTTCGGTTTCATGTCGCCGATCTCGTCGAGGAAGAGGGTACCGCGGTCCGCCATCTCGAACCGGCCGATGCGGGTGGCGACGGCGCCGGTGAACGACCCCTTCACGTGACCGAAGAGCTCGCTTTCGAGGAGCTCGTCGGGGATGGCGGCACAGTTGACCGGGACGAAGTTGCGCGCCTTGCGGTTGCTCAGGTCATGGATGGCGCGGGCGACGAGCTCTTTGCCGGTCCCCGACTCCCCCTGGACGAGGACCGTCGAGTCGGACTCGGCGACCTTTTCGATGAGCTCGAAGAGGGAGAGCATCTTGGGGCTCTCGCCGATGATGTTGGGGATGAGCGAACGGTTCTTGATGGCCGGCTTGGGGCGATAGGTCTGGCTCTGGAGGGATTGGTGCTCCATCCCCCGCTTGACGTGGGTCTCCAGCTCGTCAAGGTTGAACGGTTTTTCCAGGTAGAAGAAGACCCCCGCCTTGAGGAGGTTCGAGGCCATCTCGTGGTTGCCGAAGGCGCTGTAGGCGATGATGACGGTGCCGGGACGCATCGATTTCAGTTTTTTGACGAACTCGAGCCCATTGACCCGGGGCATCATCAGGTCGGTGATGACAAGGTCCACCTCCTCGGTCTCCAGCTTGTCGAGGGCGTCCTGCCCGTCGCAGGCCTGCACCACGTCGTACCCCTTGTACTTGAGGAACGCCGCCACAAAGTCCCGCGTCTTCTTGTCGTCATCGGCAATGAGCAGTCTCGTTGTTTCCATGGTCTCCCCTGAACGTAGCGCCTTGAACATCCTGATCCAGCCGGCAAAGGCCATAATAGTCAGGATTATGACAAAAGTCAACAAAATGACGATGGTGTCGAAAAAATTTCTGACCCTACGCCGCGGAAACTTCTTTCTTATGAAAACGCGACTCTCACAGGAAACATGGAGCGCAGATAACGGCACTGGGGCGTGAGTCGTGTCAAATTTACGGACGGCAGTCCATACGGCACACGCACCGGCTGCTCCGCGAAAAAAATAGTAAAATTTTCGCCGCATACGCCGAAGAGTATAACTGCGCGGCACCACTTCCCTTCAGCAGCACGTTTGCACCGGAAGTCCAGCGTGACGCCGCCGGACAAGAACGATTATTGCATTGCCGGGAAACCTCCCCCGCGCGGCACGGGGAGCGACCGGCGGCATGGAACCGGGCAATGTATCCGCAGTCGGGACGGACAAGGAGGAAGATGGATGGAAACGGCACTGCAAACCAAGGTGGAAGAGTCGAGAAGCGAGCTCATCCAGCTGGTCAGCTTCAAACTGGAGCAGGAAGAGTACGGGGTCAACGTCCTGAAGGTGCGGGAGATCATCAGGATGCCGACCATCACCCGCGTCCCCAACACCCCCCACTACATCGAAGGGGTCATCAATCTGCGCGGCAAGGTCATTCCGATCATCTCCATGCGGAAGCGCTTCTGCCTTCCCGAAGGGGAGATCAGCAGCCAGACCCGGATCATGGTCATGGACATGGACGGAGAACTGATGGGATTCGTCGTCGATGCGGTGTCGGAGGTGATCCGGATCTCCGAGAGCGAGATCCAGCCGCCGCCGGCGGTGGTCAACAGCGCCGTGGAGCAGGAGTGCCTCTCGGGGGTCATCAACCAGACCGAGCGGCTCCTCTTTTTCCTCGACCTGGAGAAGCTCATCTCCCGCGATGAGCGCCAGCTGTTCAGCGGCATGATGTAGGAAGGCTTTCATTTACTGTTCGTGAGGAGTAGCGCATGGCAATTGAGTGCGAAGACCAGGAACTCCTGGAAGGTTTCCTGACCGAGACCACCGAGCTGCTGGAAAAGCTGGACGATGATCTGGTGGCGCTGGAAAAGGCGCCGTCGGACACGGAGCTGATGAACGGCATCTTCCGGTCGATCCACACCGTCAAGGGAGCATCGAGCTTCCTCGGCTTCGAGCTGCTCGTCAAGGTCACGCACAAGACCGAGGACGTTCTCAACCGGATGCGCCGCAGCGAGCTCGCGGTAACCCCCGAGATCATGGACGTGATCCTGGAGGCGGTTGATCTGGTCAAGCTGCTGGTGAGCGACATCAAGGGGGGAGACATCGTCGACCGGGAGATCGACGGCACCATCGGGAAGCTCCTCCCCTACCTCTCGGACAATGTGAAGGAGGCGACGGTCCTCAAGCAGCCGGCGACGGCCGCTCCCGAGCAGCCCGCTGCACCGGTCGCGGAGAGTTCCCCCTCCCCCGAGCCCCAGCCCGCGCCGGAGACGGCGCCGGTGAAGGCTGCCGAGCCCCCCGCCCCGGCCAGGACCCCGCCGCCCCCCGTGGCCAAGGACGCCGACAAGAAGGTGGACGATCTTTCCGACAACTCCACCGTCCGGGTCGACGTCAAGCGCCTCGACGACCTGATGAACCAGGTGGGGGAGCTGGTGCTGGAGCGTAACCGGATGATGCAGCTCAACACCGACTACCAGGGGGGGAGCGAGGACAACGCCTTCGGCGAGGAGTTCGGCAAGCTCTCCAAGCGGATCAGCTTTGTCACCTCGGAGCTGCAGATGCAGGTCCTGAAGATGCGGATGATCCCGGTGGAGAAGGTCTTCAAGAAATTCCCCCGCATCGTCCGGAACCTGGCGCGGGACCTCGGCAAAGAGGTGGATCTCGTGGTCCTCGGCGAGGAGACGGAGCTGGACCGCTCGGTGGTGGACGAGATCGGCGACCCGCTGATCCACCTGATCCGCAACGCCATGGACCACGGCCTCGAAACCCCCGACGAACGGGTAGCCGCCGGCAAACCCCGCAAGGGGACCCTCATCCTCTCGGCGGCCCACGAGGGGAACCAGATCGTCATCAGCATCAAGGATGACGGCAAGGGGATCGATGCCGACCGGATCGCCCGCAAGGCAAAGGAAAAAGGGCTGGTCACCGACGAGCAGCTGGCGGTCATGGGACAGCGGGAGATCCTCGACCTCATCTTCCTCCCCGGCTTCTCCACCAAGGAGAAGGCCACCGACCTGTCGGGACGCGGCGTCGGCATGGACGTGGTCCGGACCAACATCAAGAAGCTGAACGGGATCATCGATATCAAGAGCGAGCTCGGCCAGGGGTCGGAGTTCATCCTCAAGCTCCCCCTGACCCTCGCCATCATCCAGTCGCTCCTCGTCGAGGTGGAGGAGGAGACCTACTCCATCCCCCTGGCGGCGGTCCTCGAAACCCTGCGGGTGGAGGAGCGGGAGTTCCACGTCATCGGCGGCCAGGAGGTGCTCAAGCTCCGCAACTCGGTCCTCCCCCTCATGCGGCTCCAGAAGGTCTTCAACGTGGCCGAAAGCGACCGCACCCGCGCCGCCTGCTACGTGGTCGTGGTGGGGGTGGCGGAGAAACGGGTGGGGTTGGTGGTGTCGCGGCTCCTCGGCCAGCAGGAGGTGGCGATCAAGTCCCTCGGCAAATACCTGGCAAACCTGCCGGGGATCGCCGGCTCCACCATCCTGGGAGACGGCCGGGTGACCCTCATCATCGATCCGGCCGGCCTGCTGGAAAACAGCGACGGGAGTGGTGGCGGGCGGATCGCGGCCTGACCGTCCGCCTTGCGCGGCCACGACACGGGACACGAATCGGGTAGGTAATGAACGCGAAGATATCGGACAAGGATTTCGAGGTCCTGCGGGACTTCATCTACAGCCACTGCGGCATCTACTTCCACACCAGCAAGAAATACTTCCTGGAGAGCCGGATCAGCCGGCGGCTCGAGGAGACCAGGACCCCCAGCGTCACCTCGTATCTGGGGCTCCTGAGGAGCGGTGCGGGCAAATCCCCGGAGCTGTCAAAGCTTCTCGACGAGATCACCACCAACGAAACCTGCTTCTTCCGCAGCCCCCCCCAACTCAAGGCACTGGAGACGGCATTCCTCCCCGAGATCGTCGCCACCAAGGGAAAGATCGGCTTCCGCAAGCTGCGGATCTGGAGCGCCGGCTCGTCGTCGGGGGAGGAGGCCTACACCCTCGCCATGATGCTGCTGGAGAAGCGGGCGACGCTGCTGAAGGACTGGATTATCGAGATCGTCGGCACCGACATCAACGAAACGGTCCTCGCCCAGGCGCGGGACGGGGTCTACAACTCCTACGCCGTCCGCAACACCCCCGAATTCTATCTCAAGAAATACTTCCGAGAGGAGGCGGGAGGGCGCTACGTTCTCTCCCCCGAGGTGAAGAAGCTGGTGACCTTCTCCTCCCTGAACCTCTACGAAGATACCAAGATGGTCTTCATGAAGAGCTTTGACTTCATCCTCTGCGCCAACGTCCTGATCTACTTCGACCTGGCGTCGAAGACAAAGGTGGTGCAGCACTTCTACAACAACCTCCAGCCTTACGGCTACTTCTTCGTGGGCCAGTCCGAATCGCTCCACGGGGTCAACGACCGGTTCAAGACGGTCCACTTCCCCGGTGGGTTTGCCTACAAAAAATGAAAGGCGGTATGGAGCGCGTGGAAACTACAGAAAGAATGGATCGGGCCATAAGCCTCATCAAGGGGATGACGGATCTTCCGACGATCCCCGCCGTGGCGAGCCGCGTCCTCTCCCTCCTCGACCAGCCCGAAGTCGATATCGACGAGATCGCCGACCTCCTCCTGACCGACCAGGTGATGGCGGCCCGCGTCCTCAAGCTCGTCAACTCCCCCCTCTATCGCCCCTCCCAGCAGATCGCCTCCCTGAAGGGGGCGCTCATCTACCTGGGACTGCGGCACATCCGGGAGTTCATCCTGACCTGCGCCTTCATCCAGAGTTTCGAGGGGAAGGACGGGGTCCTCGGCATCAAACCATTCTGGGAGCACTCCTTCGGCGTCGGCATCGTCGCCCGCCTCATTGCCGAGAAAGCGGGCTACCGCGACACGGAGAAGGCGTACATCGGGGGGATCATCCACGACATCGGCGAGGTCTTCCTGAGCTTCTACTTCCGGAACGAGTTTCAGCGGCTCGTCGACCGGATGAAGGAGCGCCCCTACCTCCTCGTGGACGCGGAGGCCGAGGAGTTCGGGACCACCCACTGCGAGATCGGCCTCTGCATGGCCCAGGAGTGGAACTTCCCCTCCGAGTACCGTGAGGTGATCTACTGCCACCACACCCCCCTCGACGCCATAATCGACCCGCGGCTCGTCGCCATCGTCAACCTCGCCGATCTCTTCTGCACGGTCCGGCGCCTCGACTACGGCGGAAAGGAGTGGGTCAGCTTCTCCCTGGCGGACGAGCCGGCATGGCAGATGGTCCAGGGGGGAGGCTCGAAACTGGGCGACTTCGACGTCGAGCGCTTCTGCTACGAACTGGACGACCAGGTGGAGGAGATCCAGGAACTGGTACAGAATATCTTCAAGGACAAGTGACCATGACCATACTTCCCAACCAGAGCGGCAAACTGCGGGTCCTCGTGGTGGACGACTCGTCGTTCATGCGGATGGTGATCCGGAGCGTTCTCGAGAAGGACCCCGCCATCGAGGTGGTGGGGGTGGCGGTGGACGGCGTGGAAGGGGTGGAGAAGGCCCTGGCGCTGCGCCCCGACCTGATCACCATGGATATCGAGATGCCCCGGCTCGACGGCATCTCAGCCCTGAGGCAGATCATGGCCAAATGCCCGACGCGGGTCCTCATGGTCTCCACCCTGACCTGCGAGGGGGCCCGGGCAACCTTCGAGGCCCTCGATGCCGGGGCCCTCGACTATATCCCGAAGAACGTCACCGACAGCGCCGACGCCCAGCGCGTCTTCCGGGAGGAACTGCTCCGCAAGGTGAAGGGGGCCGCTCCATCCTTCCTCGGCCGGCGGTTCTCCTCACTGGTCACGCCGTCAGCCGTACCGCGGGTTACGCCACCACCCCGACCGGCTCCATCGCGGCTGCCGCACCAGAGAGTCCAGTACGTCGGGATCGGCGCCTCCACCGGCGGCCCCGTCGCCCTTCAGGAGGTCCTCGGCCGGCTCCCGGCCAATTTCCCCCACGGCATCATGGTAGCGATCCACATGCCGAAGGCGTTCACCGGACCCTACGCCGAACGGCTCAACAGCAAATGCTCCCTCCAGATCAGGGAGGCGAACGACGGCGACATCCTTCAGCCGGGGGTGGCGCTCGTGGCCCCCGGAGGACGCCATACCGCCCTCGTCCGCCAGGGGAACAGCGTGGTGGTGAGGACCCTCGCCACCACCGACTGCCCCCAGTACATCTACGTGCCGTCGGTGGACCACATGATCACCTCCCTGGCCGACGCCAGCAACGGCGCCATGCTCGGGGTGATCCTCACCGGCATGGGGGCCGACGGGTTCAAGGGGATGAAGCACCTGAAGGAAAAAGGGGGGGCGACCATCGCCCAGGACGAGGCGACCTCCACCATCTACGGGATGCCCCGGGCCTGCGTGGAGGGAGGGGTCGCCGACTCGGTTCTCCCCCTCACCCAGATCGGGCCGGAGATCGCGCGGATCGCCGGCTGAGGGGGTCACCGCCGGGCGGTGAGGACGATGCCGTCAGCATGGACTGCGGCACGGCAGCGGGAGAAACCGAGCCGCTTGAGGCGAAAGAGGAGAAACGGCGCCGCCAGAGCAGGGGCGTCGCAGAAAAAGAGGGAGAGGTTCCCTCCCCCGTCCACGTACGATTCGGGATGGGCGAGACAGGCGGAAATGGCGGCCGGCGACACGGGGATGCGCCCCGGAGGCACCGGCGTGCCGGGATGGGCGGAGGCCGGGTTACCGACGCCCCCCTTTTTCGTGGCAGGGACAACCGCATTCACCGCCACCGTCGCCAGGACGCGGAGTCGTGTCATGGTCCCCATGGGGCTTCCTCCGTCATCACCGTGGACATAACCGGAATCGCGACGTACAATGGCACGATCCGCAGACGGACCATCCGCCACCATCCCTTGCCCTCCAACGCGCCTGTCATCATCATGGAACAGCACCTCGCCACCCTGCATCCGGTCACGGACCCCGTCGATACGGAGCGCGCCCTCAGCCTCCTTCTCGTCGCGGGAGCGCTCGACGACCCCGGTCTCCGGCGGCGCATCCGCCGCCTCCACGAGCGGTCTGCCGCCTGCGCCGCCACCCCCGGGGGGATCTGGGCCCCCGGCGGGATAATCACCCCCGAGGTGCGATCGACGACGGCGCTCCTCATCCCCCAGGAAGAGATCGGCGCCGCCTTTCGCCGGCTCCTGCGGCTCGCGGTCAGCTTCGAATGCTCCCTGGAAGGGACCCCGCTTCACCGCGCCCCGAGCTGGCCCGACTGCAGCGAACGCCTCGACCTCCCGTTCCGGACGGCCAGCCCCGCCCGGCTTCTGGAGCGGCTTGCGGCCGACGCCGGGCTCCGCCGCACCTTTCTCTTCTCGCTCTTCGTCCCCCGCCGCCACGGCGCCAGTTTCGACCGCTATCCCGGACAAGGGGCCTTTCTCCGTCGCTGGCTCGGAAAATCGGGCTCACCACGGCGGGAACGGCTCCGCTGCCTCGATGCCGCCTGCGGCGCCGGGGAAGGAAGCTATGGCCTGGCCAGCCTCCTCCTCGATGCCGGATTTCCCCCCCACTGTTTTCAGATCCTCGGCGCAAGCCGCGAGCCGCTGGAGATCTTCGCCGCCGTCCACGGTTTTTTCCCCCACGATCCGCCACGGCAGGAGGTGTTTCGCCAGATCCGGGACGGGCTCCATGCCGGGGGTGCGCTGACGCGGATCGCCTTCACCGCCGAAGAGCTGACGGCACCGGAGAGGGGCGAGCGTTACGACATCATCCTCTGCAACGGGATTCTCGGCGGTCCGTTCATCCACGAACGCAGTGCCCTGGAACGGGCGGTGGCGGGGATTTGCCGCCGGCTTGCGGCGGGGGGAGTCGTCCTGGCGGCCGACCGCTTCCACGAGGGGTGGAAACGGTCGGTGCCGTCGGAGCGGGTCGGGGAGCTCTTTGCCGCGGCGGGACTGAGGGTGGAGGCCGCCGGCGAAGGGATTGCGGGGATCAGAACCGGATGAGGGCGCCCCCCCAGGAGAGTCCGCCGCCAAACCCCATCATCAGGACCTGGTGCCCCGCCTTGATGGTGCCGTTACGCAGGTTCTCGTCGAGGGCGAGCCCCACGGAGGCGGCAGCGGTGTTGCCGTAGCGGTGGAGGTTCAGGAGGAAGCGCTCCTTGCCGAGGCCGGTCTTCTTGGAGATGAAATCGATGATCCGGACGTTGGCCTGGTGGGGGATGATGTAGTCGATCTCTCCCACCTCGATCCCCGCTTTTCCGGTAACGTCCGCGATGATCTTGGGGATGACGTCGGTGGCGAAGATGAAGACCTGCTTGCCAGCCATCTTGAAGGTATTCTCCCGGGCCGCGATGGTCTCGGCGGTGACCGGCTTGCGGGAACCGGACGACGGGACCTGGATCAGTTCCCAGCCGCCGCCGTCGCTCCGGACCACACTCTGGAGGATCCCCTTCTTCTCCTCGGTCCTGCCGAGGATGAGGGCGCCGGCGCCGTCGCCGAAGAGGGGACAACTCCCCTTGTCGTCGAAGTCGAGGATCTTGGAATAGGTGTCGGCGCCGATCACCATGACCCGCCGGTACTTGCCGGAGCGGATGAAGTTGTCCGCCGTCTCCACGGCGTAGACGAACCCGCTGCAGACGGCGTTCATGTCGAAGGCGAAGGCGTTGCTGGCCCCGATGTTCTTCTGGACCATGCAGGCAGTGGAGGGGAGGATCATGTCCGGGGTCGACGTGGCGACGATGATGCAGTCGAGCTCGTCGGCCGGCATTCCTGCCATGTCGAGGGCGTGGCGCGCTGCCTCGGTGGCGAGATCGGAGGTCGACACATCAGGGGCGGCGAAGCGGCGCTCACCGATGCCGGTGCGCGACCGGATCCATTCGTCGGCATCCGCGACGAGGTAATTGAAAAAATCGTTGGGAACGACCCGTTCCGGGACGAATCCGCCTGTGGCCACAATCTCCGAATAGTACATGACGCCTGCTCCGTTCCGCCGCCTGACATACGTAAGCCCCCTTGCGGGGGCTCAGGCTATGAATTCCCTATTTTATCGCACACTTTGGCAAAAAATGTCAAACCGATAATCCCGACCGCCGCCGTTATTCGCGGGGGGTGTTATCGCGCCGCCCCCCCCGGTCGATGAGGGCGTCGACGACCGCAAAGCACCAGAGCCCCGCGAAGCAGGCGAGAAGCGCCTTGGCCGCCGGAGCGCCCCCCGAAACCTTGGCGGCGACGGCGGCGGCATCGACCTTGCCGGTCAGCTTGGCCTCCACGAAGACCGGCCCCATCTCCCGCAGCAGCAGGAAGAGTGCCGCCAGGAGAAAAATATTCGCCAGGACGAGGAGCACGCCCCCCCGTACCCTGCGGCCGCTGGCAAACTGCCCGAGTCCCGGCAGGACGAAGGCGGAGAGGAGCGCGGCCTTGAAGTTGAGCTTCATCACTGTTCCCTTTCGTGCCCCGGCCCCGCTCGCCTCTGTTGCACGGCGAGGGCGCCGGTGTAGAATTAGAGTTGTTGCCACCCGCCAATTCTGCTACTAATGCCACAGTGATGGAAACGAACGCAACCCGAAAACGCCGGGAACGGTTGGTGCCGCTCCTCAAAGACTCCGCGGAGGAGGTCCGCCTCGCCGCCGCCCGGGCCTTAGAGCGCCTGGAGGGTCTCGGGAGCTTCGACGAAGTGGTGGAGCTCCTCAGGAAAGGGGATCTGGGGACCAAGGTCAGGGCGATCTACGCCCTCGGCAGGATCGGCGGCGACCGGGTTCTCCCCCCCCTTCTCTACTGCGCGTCGCGTCCCGAAGAGGACATCAAGTCGGCCGCCATCGAGGTTCTTGGGGAGCTGGCGCCACCGCGGGCCTTTCCGCTCCTGGCGGACCGGCTCTCGGAGCAGAACACGGCCGTAAAGGCAAAGGTCATTGCCGCCCTCGGCGGCTACCCCGGAGCGGAGACCGTCCAACTCCTCCTCCCCTTCCTCACGGCGGGAGACGGCCTGCTCGACGCCGAAGCGGCCCAGTCCCTCGGGAGAATCGGCGCGCCGAACCTGGAGGAGCGGATCGCCCCCCTCCTCGACTCGCCCCACCCCCGGACCCGCGAAGCCGCCGCAACCGCCCTCGGGATGCTCCCCCTGGAGGGGTGACCGTCACTCCAGGTATTTCGAGACGTCGATCAGCTTCAGAAGCGGATCGACCACCGCCACGATCTCCCCTCCGGCCGCACCTGCCGCCAGATCCCGCACCAACGGTGGCTCCAGCATCCCCCCCACCGCATCCATGATGATCTTGACCGTCGGCTGTTCCCCCCCATGGGGGTCAGGGCGCCATACTACGGCGATCTCGTTGGTGTCGAGGCGGACGAGGGTCCCCACCGGATACCGTCCCATCATCTCGGCGAACTTCTCCACGAGCGCGCCGTCCAGATGCCACCCGGCCAACCCCCGGAGCAGCTCCACGGCCGCCTTCGGGTTGAGGGCGGATTTGTAGACCCGCAGCGTCGTGATGGCGTCGTAGCAGTCGGCCACGGCGATAATGTCGCAGAACCGGTCAAAGGGGAGCGCCCGTGCCCACGGCGGATAGCCGGTCCGGTCGAACCGGATGTGGTGGCCGAGCACCGCCTGGGCCACCCGGGGGCCGATCCCCTCCATCTCGCCGATGATCCGGGCGCCGTTCTCCGAGTGGAGCTTCATCTCCTCGTATTCGTCGCTGGAGAGCCTTCCCGGCTTGTTGAGGATCGTCTTTTCCACCCGCGTCTTCCCCACGTCATGGAGAAACCCCGCCATCCCCAGCTCCTGCAGCTCCTCTCCCCGGAAACCGAGCGCCGACCCGAGCGCCATGGCAAGAACCCCCACGTTGACGCTGTGGTAGAAGGTGTAATTGTCGTAATCCTTGATCATGGCCAGCCCCAGCAGCGTTGCGGGGTCCTTGATGGTCAGCACCGCCATCTGGTCGACCACGGCCCGAAGCTTGTCGCTGTTGGGAATCCGGCCGACCTCGATCTCCCGGAAGATCCCTCCCACCACGGTGAGGGCCTGCCGGTAGGTGGCCTGGGGATTGAGGCCGTCCTCTTCCGCCTCCTCGTCGTCCCGGAGGCGGTCACGGTCCGCCAGGAGGAGGGCAATATGGACAATCCGCTCCCGCAGGAGCGTTTCCGCCAACGCGGCACCCTGGAGCTGGCGCCGGGAGAGGAGCGTCACAAAGTGCCGCAACTCCTCGACCTGCAGGCCGGGGATCACGGTGGCCGATTCCACCCCCTTGCGCACGAGGAGCTCCGTCAGCTCCTCCACTGCGGCGCTCGGGGTGAAGAAAAGGTGCTGCTCGAAGAAGAGGACCCCGTCGATAATTCCGAAGCGCAGTTCGTGCCGGTCGGCCAGAAGAGCGTCGAAGATCCCTGCAAGCTCCTGGAGGGGGTGGGTAATGGCGGGGTGAGATTCCGGATAGAGCCCGACCCCCTTAACGGCGCCGGAAAGCAGCAGCACCACCCGCTGCGCCTGGGAGAGAGTCACGTTAGTCATGGGGATCCTCTGTCAGCCGCCGGATGGATGCGACGGCTTCGCCGCAGGCCGTGGCGAGGCGCCCCTCCCGGGTGGCGAGTCGGTCGAGAAGGGAGAGTGCCTGGGGATCGCCCAGAAGCCCGAGGGCAACGGCAGCGGCAAGCCGCAACTCTTCCCAGCGGTGCCGGGCGAACCAGCGATGGCCGGAAAGCAGCTCCACGAGAACGGGAACCGCCCTGCTGTCGCCGATCCTGCCGAGGGACTGGACGGCGTCTTTCTTGAGGGGGAGCGACCGGAGGAGCGGATCGCGGTCGGCGACCAGGGCGCAGAGGGGCTCGACGGCAGCCCGGCTCCGCATCTGGCCGAGGGAGACAATGGCTTGGCGCCTGACGGACAGGTCTTGATCTTCGAGCAGTGTGACGAGGGGACGCTCCGCTTCGTTCCCGCCGATCATGGCCAGGCTCCGGACGACCTCCCGCCGCACGCGCCCGTCAGGGTGACCGAGAGCCATCACCAGGGAGCCGACACACTCCCCGGCACCGATCTCCCCCAGGATGGACGCCACGTTGCGCACCACATACCACCGTTCGTCGGCGAGCCTTTCGGCCAGCAGCCCCACCGCCTCCTCCCCCACCGCCACGAGGGCGGCCGCGAGGTTCTTCCGCGCAACCAGCGTCTCTGCCAGGGCAAGCCGCTCGATCAGCGGCTCCACCGACTGGTAGCCGAGTTGCCGGAAGATGGCAAACAGAAATTCCCGCTCGTCCCCTCCCCGCTCCTCCACCAAACGGGAGAGGTAGTCGACCATCGGTCCCGCGGCGGCCTGTTCAAAGGCAAGAAGGGCATAGCTCCGCTTGACGAGGCTCTTGGCCCGGTTCCATGCCTGCCCGAGGAGCCCGTCGAGGATCGGCAGGAGCCGCTCGAACTCCTCCTGCTCCTTGAGCCGGCCGCACGCTCCCCCCAGCAACCGGGCAAGCTCCCCGTAGCGGTCGTCAGCATACTCAAGATCGAGAAGGGCAAGAAGCTCCTCGACCTCTCCCCCTTCGGGAAGCGGCTCGGGAGACGCAGGCTCGTCGAAGACGCCAAGCACCCCGAAGGAGGGGGGAATCTCCGCGGCGACCTCCACGGCATCGACGGTCTCCGCAACGGGAGGCGGCTCTCCGGCCGCAACCGGGGCGTCGGCCGCCACTTCGCCGGCGTGCTCCTCCACCGCCCGGCGCTTGCGGAGAATCGCCGCCAGGTCGATCTCGTTGGCCCAGATGGTGGCAATTCCCTTCTCGGCCATCGCCCCTTCCATGCCGCCGATGGCGGGGATCGTCCGGTGATCGAGGGTGAGCAGGGTGAGAAAGGAGGCGAGATCGGTGCAGGAAAGATCGGGGAGGAGGGTGAGACGGCGAATCCGCCGGATGAAGAGCTCGCGGGCGAGGGAGAGGGTCATGGGGTTCTGCTCGACGGCAGCGCCACCGTCGGTGGCGAGAAAACCTGCCTTGCCGACAACGAGCACCAGCTCCCTCCCTCCCATGGCAGCACGAAGGACGCCGCAGGCGCGGTCCATGGCCTCGGCGCGCCGGGGGTGACCATCGGGATAGAACCCCAGCGCCTTCTGTGCCTTGTGGAGCTCGGCCAGGGCGGCACCATAGCGGCGCGGGGGAGCAGCAGCGTCTCTCATCCTCTCCCCTTCCCTTCCGATCTCCATCGACCTCTCCCCCTGGTGGCCTGACATCCGTTCATAGTAGCTACGGCCCAAATCTTTGTCAAACGCTTACCCGGCAGGAACGGCACGGCCGCCGCAATTGACAAGGAGCCGGCAAACGTTCTAGTATCCCCCGGCAGCCACCGAGGAGAAAACCGATGAAAACTACGACTATTTACGTCTGCCAGGGATGCGGCTACCACTCTCCCAAGTGGCTCGGCAAGTGCCCCGACTGCGGCGCCTGGAACAGCTTCACCGAAGAGGTGAGGGGGCGGGAGAAGGGGGGACGTCTCGCCCCTGCCGCCGGAGTGAAGGCGGTACCGCTCTGCGAGGTGGCGGGGGAGACTGAGGAGCGGCTCTCCTGCGGCATCTCCGAATTCGACCGGGTCCTCGGCGGCGGGCTCGTGGCCGGCTCCCTGGTGTTGATCGGCGGCGATCCCGGCATCGGCAAGTCGACCATCCTCTTGCAAGTCATGAACCATCTCGCGGAAAGCGCAGGGCCGGCCCTCTACGTCTCGGGAGAGGAGTCGGCCCGTCAGACGCGGCTCCGCGCCGAACGGCTCGACATCAGGGCGCCGAAACTCCTTGTACTGGCCGAAACCTCACTGGAGACCATCCTCGGCCAGATTGCGGAACTCTCCCCCCGGGCCGTGGTCATCGACTCCATCCAGACGATGTTCACCGCCGGCCTCGAATCGGCCCCCGGCAGCGTCAGCCAGGTCCGGGAGTGCGCCGGCAAGCTGATGGTGGCGGCGAAGCGGAGCGGAATCCCCACCTTCATCGTCGGTCACGTGACCAAGGACGGGGCACTGGCGGGGCCGCGGGTCCTGGAGCACATGGTCGACACCGTCCTCTACTTCGAGGGGGACCAGGGGCACGCCTTCCGGATCCTGCGGGCGGTGAAGAACCGCTTCGGCTCCACCAACGAGATCGGCGTCTTCGAGATGAAGGAAGGGGGGCTCCGCGAGGTGGCGAATCCCTCGGCCCTTTTCCTCTCCGAGCGCCCCGTGGGGGTTTCCGGCTCCGCCGTCGTCACCACCATCGAGGGAAGCCGTCCTCTCCTCGTGGAGTTGCAGGCTCTCGTTACCCCCTCGTCCCTCGGCGTGCCGCGGCGCACCACCCTCGGCGTCGACCACAACCGCCTCGCGCTCCTGGTGGCGGTACTCGACAAGAAGGTAGGGCTCCACCTTTCCGGCAGCGACATCTTCCTCAACGCCGCCGGCGGCGCCCGGCTGAACGAGCCGGCGGCTGACCTCGGCATGGTGACCGCCCTGGCGTCGAGCCATCTCGACAAGGTCATCGACCCGCAGACGGTCATCATCGGCGAAGTGGGGCTCGCCGGTGAAGTCCGGGCCATCACCCAGCCGGAGACCAGGGTCCGCGAGGCGGCCAAGCTCGGCTTCACCCGCGCCGTCATCCCCGCAGGGAGCCTCACGCAGGTGTCCCCCCTCGCCGGGATGGAAGTGATCGGGGTGCGCTCGGTGGAGGAGGCGCTGGAACGGCTCCTCTGAACGGATTGGAAGGATTGCACCCTACTTTTTTCTTTACTTGACGCCGCGATTCACCTACTATCTATTCGATTTAGCGAACAAAGGGAGAGTCGTTGCATGGACAGGGAAAAGCTGGAGTACTTCAGATCGATCCTCAACGAAGAAATGCGCTCACTCTTGGAGGACGCCGGGAAGACCGTATCGGAGATGACGGTCGACTCCACCAACTTCCCCGACCCCAACGACCGGGCCACCCAGGAGTCGGATCGCAACTTCGAACTGCGCATTCGCGACCGGGAGCGCAAGCTCATCAACAAGATCAAGGATGCCCTCGAACGGATTGACGACGGCTCCTTCGGCACCTGCGAGGTCTGCGGCGAAGACATCAGCGAAGCCCGCCTCAAGGCCCGTCCCGTCACCACACTCTGCATCGACTGCAAGATGGAGCAGGAGCAAAAAGAAAAACGCCCCTGATCCCTGCCGCCACTCACGTCACCCCTGGCTGAACCTTCAACCGGAGTCTGAATGGCTGTTCAAGATCATTTCAGGATAGTGAGCAGTGCAATTCGGATTGCCAACATCACCGACCGCCCCCACCACGAGCGGCTGAAGGCCCTCGCCCACCTCGTCGCCGAGGCGTTCCACTGCGTTTCCGTCACCTTTTTCGTCTCGGACGGAGAGTCACGCCAGCTCTCCCGCCAGATCTCGACCCAGCTCCCCGATGGCCCCTTTCCCTGCAGCATCCCGTTCGGAAAAGGAATAGCCGGCAGATGCGCCGCCAACTCGAAGCAGCTGCGGCGGGGAGTATCGGCGCTCCACCCCGGCGAACCGTTCGTCGGCAATGAACGCCAGATTGCCGCCTACCCCCTCACCGACGGCAACCGCCTGGTGGGCGTCGCCTCCCTCGGCTCCGTGCGTGACGAACGCCTCTCCGGCGACGAGGAGGAGCTCCTTCAAATAGTTCTCCTGGAGGCGGCGGGTGTCGTCCGCTGCATGAAGCAGCTCGAAGAGACCAACCGGCGGATCCAAGAACTCTCGTTCCTCAACCAGATCAGCAACGCCATGCTCTCCACCGTCAGGCTCAACCGGCTCATCCGCCTGATCCTCTCCTCCCTCACCTCCGGCCCCACCCCCCTCTTCGACCGGGCCATGCTCTTTCTGGCCAACGAACGATCACGGGTGCTCCAGGGGATGATGGGAATGACCTGCGAAGACGGCGCGGCGAGCCCCCTTGACGAGGAATCGCCGTCCGGCACCGAGTTCCCCGAGTCCGAATTCGACTCCCTGGTGAAGGCCACGCGCCTCCCCCTCGACGAAACGCGGAACCTCGTCTCCCGGGCCGTTGCTGAACGGACCGTCATCCTGACGGAACGTCCCTCCCGGGAACAGCCGGTGGACCGCACGTTTCTGCGGCGGTTCGGTTCGGCGCCCTGCGCCATTGCTCCCCTCATCGCCCAGGAGCGGGTCATCGGTGCGATCTTCGTCGATAACCAGCCGAGCGGCCGACCCATCCCCGCCGACGAGGTCAACCTCCTCCAGCTGTTCACCAATCAGGCGGGGATGGCCATCGAAAACTCGATCCTCTTCAACCGCCTCGAAGACACGAACCGCAACCTCCACGAGGCCCAGGAACGCCTCCTCCAGGGGGAAAAACTTGCCGACATCGGCAAGATGGCCGCCATTATCACCCACGAGCTCAAGACACCCCTCGTTTCCGTCGGCGGCTTTGCCGGCCGCCTCAAGAAGCGCGTTGCCACCGGCTCCGAGGAATGGCAATACGCCGACCTCATCCAGCGGGAAGTTCTCCACCTGGAGAAACTGCTGGCCGACATCCTCTTTTTCTCCAAGAAAACCACCATCTGCTATTCCCGCTGCACCATCAACCAGATCGTCGAAGACGCCCTCGGCGTGGTGACGATGCCTCTGGAGGAAAAGCGAATCCAGGTCGAAAAACGGCTGACCTCGCGGCTTTCGTCATTCCTGGGCGACTGCCAGCAACTGCGCCACGTCTTCATCAACCTTCTCAGCAACGCCAACGAGGTCATGGACCCCGGCGGCACCCTGACCATCGAGAGCTTCCCGACGACCCTCAACGGCAACCGTGCCGTGGCGGTCAAGGTCTCCGACACCGGCTGCGGCATCCCCGTCGACGTCATCCACACCATCTTCGACCCCTTCTTCACGACCAAAGAGACCGGCACCGGACTTGGTCTGGCCATCTCCCACCGGATCATCACCAATCACGGGGGTCGCATCGACGTGGCGAACCGCCCGGAGGGAGGAGCCGAATTCACCGTCGTGCTGCCCGTCAAACCATAAATTTCTCCTTTTCAAGCCCCGTACTTTCATGTATAAAAAAGGAGTTTTCGCATTCATTCGGGGACGTAGCTCAGTTGGGAGAGCGACGCGTTCGCAACGCGTAGGTCGGCGGTTCGATCCCGCTCGTCTCCACCAGATAACAACAACGGCCTTCACGAACGCGTGGAGGCCATTGTTGTTTCATGCAACCATCCCCCCTCTCCAATCCGCCGTTCTCGCCACCCGCCACAAATCGGCAACAAAATCACACCTAAAATCCGCTAAATTTTTTTCCCAAAATACCGACAAGGTATACACCATAAGTCCGTGGGACGACCGTCGCACCACCTGCATCGGGAACCTATGAAAATTATTAAAAATTCGTATTATCTCTCCGTACTCATCATCATCGTTGCAATCGCCCTGGCGACGGGCCATTTCGTCATGCGGATCGACGGCGAAGCAGAGCGCCAGGCGGCGATTGAACAGGAACAGGGGATCCAGACCTTCTGGCGGCTGATACGGGAGAGGGGGGGAGTCTTTCGAATCGAGGACGACACCATGACGCTCGGCGGCACGCCGCTGAAGGGAAACTACGAACTTCCCGACACGGTCAGTGCCATCTTCGGCGGCACAGCGACCATCTTCCAGGGAAGCACGCGGATCTCGACGAGCGTGCGGCGTCCGGATGGAAGCCGTGCCATCGGGACCACCCTGAAAGGACCGGCCTACGAGGCGCTTTTCAAAAACGGGAAACCGTACCGCGGCGTGGCCGACATCCTTGGCGTCCCCTACTTCACGGCGTACGACCCGATCCGCGATCCCTCCGGCAGGGTGATCGGCGCCCTCTACGTGGGGGTGAAAAAGGGGGAATTCCTCGAACACTACCATCACATGCGCCGCGAGGTGATCGTAACTGCCGCCACCATCTCCACCGCCTTTGCCCTCCTCGCCGGCGGGCTCCTCCGCCTCCGGCGCCGCACCCTCCGGGAACTGGAGTTCAAGGAGACCGCCATCGCCACCTCGGTTACCGCCATGGCGTTTTCCGACCTCACGGGGCGGCTCACCTACGTAAACCGGGCATTTCTCGAAATGTGGGGGGTGATGGAGGAGGAGGTCCTTGGCAGACATGCCGTGGAGTTCTGGGAATATCCGGAAGATGCGGCGGCGGTCATGGCTCAGGTGCGGGAGACCGGCCACTGGACCGGGGAGCTGGTCGGCAGGAGGAACGACGGCAGTACCATGTTCATCCGGCTGACGGCGAGCCTCGTCCCGGGGGGAAACGGCTCCGACAGCGCGCTCATGGCGACGTTCGTGGACATGACCGCCACCCGCCGGGCGGAAGAGGCCCTGCGCGCCTCGGAGGAGCGGTACCGGGCCGTGTTCGAGACCACCGGCACCGCCACCGTCATCATCGAGGAAGACACGACCCTCTCGCTGGTGAACGAGGAGTTCGTCCGTCTCTCAGGGTACCGCCGCGAAGAGATCGAAGGGAAAAAGAGCTGGACCGAGTTCGTCGCCGACCACTGCCTCCAGCGGATGATGGCGTACCACCAGGCCCGCCGCACCGACGGGGGAACGGCGCCGGCCACCTACGAATTCGAGTTCGTCGACCGCTCCGGCATCCTTCACAACATCCTCGCCAGCGTCAAAATGATCCCCGGCACCACCCACAGCGTCATGTCGTACCAGGATGTCACGGCCCAGAAGCGGGCGCAGCGCCTCCAGGAAGGCGAAAAGCGGATCTTGGAGCTCATCGCCGGCGAAGCCCCCCTGGCCGAGGTGCTGGAGCGGATCTGCCTCACCATCGAGGGGCAGACCGACGGCGGAATCTGCTCCATCCTCCTGGTGGACCCCGACGGCATGCACCTGCGGCACGGCGCGGCGCCGAGCCTTCCCGACGACTACAACCGGACCATCGACGGCACGAGGATCGGCCCCGCCATCGGCTCCTGCGGCACGGCGGCCCATGAGCGCCGGCAGGTGATCGTGGCGGACATCGCCACCGACCCCTTCTGGGCCAAGTACCGCAAGCTCCCCCTCGTCCACGGGCTCCGGGCGTGCTGGTCAACGCCGGTCATGGCCAGCACGGGCGAGCTTCTCGGCACCTTCGCCCTCTACTACCGCAGCGTCCGCCAGCCGGGCAACGCCGAACTGCACCAGATCGAACGGGCAACCAACCTGGCAAGCATCGCCATCGAACGGAGCCGGGGACGGGAAACGGTGGAGGCCAACCTCCGCTCCCTCAAGGCCCTGCAGCGGCAGCAGCAGGCGATCCTCGACAACATCCCCGACCTCGTCTGGCTCAAGGATACCGAGAGCCGCTTCATCGCCGTCAACGAGGCCTTCGCCCGCGCCTGCGGTTCGACCCCCGCGGCGCTCAGGGGAAAGACCGACCTGGAGATCTGGCCCCGGGATCTGGCGGAGCTCTACCGCCAGGATGACCGGCGGGTAATGGCGCAGCGGCAGCGCCGCAGGATCGAGGAGGCCCTTGACGACGGAGCGGAACGGCGCTGGATCGAGACCATCAAGACGCCGGTCATCGGCGAGAACGGGGAGGTGGTCGGCACCACCGGCATCGCCCGGGACATCGAAGGGCGCAAGCGGGCCGAAGAAGCGCTCAGGGAGAGCGAAGAGCGCTTCCGCGAGATCTTCGGGCAGAACGAGGACGCCATCGTCCTGCTCCGGCGCGAGAACTTCGACGTGCTCGACGCCAACCCGGCGGCGGAGCGGCTCTTCGGCTTCAGCCGCGGCGAACTGGCCCGGCTGGGCCCCTGGTCGTTCATCGCGCCGGAAGAGTACAACTCCTTCGTCCGGGCGGTCCCCCCGCCGGGGGAGGCAGCCGTCTTCCACATGGACCGGCTCGGCAACATCCGCAAGAGCGGCGAAGCAATCATCGTCTCCATCTGGGGGAAGACCATCCGCCTCCGGAGCGAAGAGGTCATCTACTGCTCCATCCGCAACATCACCGACCGGCTCCGGCTGGAGGAAGAGGCGCGCAACACCCAGGCGCGGCTCATCCACGCCAACAAGATGACGTCGCTCGGGGTCCTCGTCTCCGGCATCGCCCACGAGATCAACAACCCCAACACCTTCATCCAGGGAAACGCCGGCATCCTCGAAAAGATCTGGCTCGACGTCATGCCGATCCTGGCACGGCACCGCGAGGAGGGGGGATGCATCACCCTCGGCGGGCTCCCCTTCGAGGATATCGAGCGGATCGTCCCCCGGCTCCTTCTCGGTCTCAAGGAGGGGTCGCGCCGGATCAGCGCCATCGTCGGCAACCTCAAGGATTTCGCCCGGGAGGACAAGAGCGCCGGCCGCAGCGCCATCGACGTCAACAAGATCATCCGCGACGCGGCGCTGATCCTGAGCCACCACATCCACCGCCAGACCGACGCCTTCCAGCTCCGCCTCGACGACACCATCCCCCCCGCCGCGGGGAAGGCGCAGCAGGTGGAGCAGGTGGTGATCAACCTGATCATGAACGGACTCCAGTCCCTCTCCGGCAGGGGGGCGGGGCTCACCGTCTCCAGCCGGCTGGACCGCGACGCGGCCGCCGTCGTCATCACCGTCCGGGACGAAGGGGAGGGGATGTCGAAGGAGGTCCTGGCGCGCCTCACGGAGCCGTTCTTCACCACCAAGCTCGAGCGGGGCGGCACCGGGCTCGGCCTCTCCATCTGCGCATCCATCATCCAGGAGCATAACGGCTCGCTGCAGTTCGAATCGTCCCCCGGCGCCGGGACCACCGCCACGGTGACCCTGCCGGCGGCACCGGCGGAGGGTATCCGATGAGCGCCGCCACCTCCTTCCCGATCCTGCTGGTGGATGACGAGGAAGAGATCCTCTTCACCACCGCCGTCATGCTCCGCAGTTGTGGCTTCACCCGGGTCCTGACCGAGAGCGACAGCCGCCGGGTGATGGAGACCCTGGCCCGGGAGGAGGTGGCCCTGATCCTCCTCGACCTCTACATGCCCCACCTCCCCGGCTACGAACTCCTGAAGGAGATCACCGCCCGCCACCCCCAGATCCCGGTCATCGTCGTCACCGCGGCCAACGAGGTGGAGATGGCGGTGGCGTGCATGCAGGCGGGGGCCTTCGACTACTTCGTGAAGCCGGTGGAGGAGGCCCGCCTCGTGGCGAGCGCCCGCCGCGCCCTGGAGATGCGAGACCTCCGCTGCGAGGTGGATTCCCTGCGCGACCACCTCCTCACCGACCGCTTGAAGCACGAGGAGATCTTCGCCCCGATCATCACCCGCAGCCCCCGGATGCGGGCGATCTTCCACTACCTGGAGTCGGTGGCCCCCTCTCCCCAGCCGCTCCTCGTCTGCGGCGAAACAGGGGTGGGGAAGGAGCTCGCCGCCCGGGCCGTCCATGCCCTGAGCGGACGCTCCGGAGAGTTCGTCGCCGTCACCATCGCCGGCCTTGACGACCACCTCTTCTCGGACACCCTCTTCGGCCATCGCCGGGGTGCCTTCACCGGCGCCGACCGCGACCGGGAGGGGCTACTGGCCCGGGCCGAAGGAGGAACGCTCTTCCTCGACGAGATCGGGGAACTGGGCGCCGCCGCCCAGGTGAAACTCCTGAGGGTGCTGCAGGAGCGGGAATATTACCCCCTGGGGGCCGACACCCCCCGCCCCTCCACGGCCCGCATCGTCGCCGCCACCAACCGGCGGTTGAAGCCGCTGACCGAGCAGGGGACCTTCCGCCGCGACCTCTACTACCGCCTCTGCGCCCATGAAGTGCAGATCCCGCCGCTGCGCGACCGGAAAGAGGACCTGCCGCTCCTCGTGGAGCACTTCCTCGGAGAGGCGGCCGCCGCCCTCGGCAAGCGGAAGCCGACCCCTCCCGACGAGCTCTCCGGCTACCTCGCCACCTACGATTTCCCCGGCAACATCAGGGAGCTGCAGGCCATGGTCTTCGACGCCGTCGCCCGCCACGACCGGCGGATGCTCGCCATCGACAGCTTTCTCGAAACGATGGGGGCCAACCGGGCCAGCCACCACTTCGGCACCCCCTCCCTCCTCGACCGTCTCCCGGCCGACGGCCCCCCCGACGACCGGATACCGACCCTGAAAGAGGCGGAGGAGACCCTCATCGCCCGCGCTCTCACCCAAGCCGCCGGAAACCAGGGAATTGCCGCCACCTATCTCGGCATCAGCCGGCAGGCCCTCAACAAGCGGCTCAGCCGGCGCACCGATTCCTGATTTTCCCCACCCTTCCCCGTTAGTCACCCCACTCCCCCGAACAGGTGCGACAAAACAGGCACCCCGGACAACCGTTGCACAGAGCGTCCGGCGGCATCCGGCGCGGCTTTGGCGCCCTCCCCCCTGAGCCGGGCAACTATCGTCGCACCCCTCCGCTTGCCAGCCGTCCACAACATACCGTAATAACTGAATTTTTTATGTAAACACCTTGGCACCCTCCGTGCTTAATGAGAAATCAGGCCGGAGGGATCGCCCGGTCACCATGAACTGCGCTGCAGGAGGAGGAACGGAACCCATGCCCGAACATGCCGACACCACCGCACGGATCGCGCTCAGCGGCAACTGGTCGATCTGCTGCGTAACCGACCGGCTGAGCGAGCTCACCACCCACCTGGGATCGCTCCTCGCCGGCAGAGAGGCGGACGCCTCCACCTCCCGCGAGATCTGCGTCCGCGACGTGGAGAGCATTGACGCCAGCGGCTGCCAGCTGCTCGCCGTCTTCCTTCGTCATCTCCGGCGGCACGGGTTCGCGCCGACCATCGTCAACCAGCCGGAGCATGTCCGCTCGAGCATGGCCATGCTCGGGTTCGACGCTGAACTGGAAGGGACGGGGGTTTAGGGAAATGACCGCAGCCGCCGACTCAACACCCGCCATCGATATCAGCTCCTTCGGCCTCGTCTTCTTCGAGGAGTGCGCCGAGCACCTGGCCGAGATGGAACGCCTGCTCCTCGCCATCGACCCCGCCGCGCCGGACCGGGAGGAGCTCAACGCCATCTTTCGCGCCGCCCACTCCATCAAGGGAGGGGGGGGAATCTTCGGCTTCGGGGAGATGACCGTGGTGACCCACGAGCTCGAATCGGTCCTCGACCGGGTGCGCGGAGGGGAACTGGGGCTCACCCGGGCCATGATCGACCTCTTCCTCGAAGCCACCGACGTGATCGCCATGCAGCTGGCGGGACGCCGCGACGGGGCGCCGGTGGACCAGGGAGCCATCGACCGGGCGTGCGCCGCCCTGCGGGAGCTTCTCGCCCCCGCCACCGACGTCGCGCCGCCGGCGCTCCCGCACCCCGCCGAAGCGCCCCCGCCGCCGGCACCACCCGCTACCGGATCGACTTCGCCCCCGCGCCCGATGTCTTCTGCCGGGGGATCCGGATCGAAAACCTCTTCGACGAACTGGCCGGCCTGGGGGCGCTCACCGTCCGGGCCGATGTCGCCGCGGCGCCGGAGCTCACCGACCTGGATCCGGAGCTCTGCCACTGCCGCTGGCGGCTGGAGCTGGAAACCACCGTCCCGGAGAGCGAGATCCGCGACATCTTCGAGTTCGTGGCCGACGACGGCGACCTCACCGTCACCGCCGCCGAACCCCCCGCCGCCGCACCGGCAGTGGCCGCGGAGGAGCCCGCCCTCCGCCCGGGGAGCACGCCGGCGCCGGAGGGACGCGGGGGGCGCGAGCAGGCCGAGGGGTCCATCCGCGTCGGGGTCGGCAAGGTGGACCAGATCATCAACCAGGTGGGGGAACTGGTCATCACCCAGGCGATGCTCGCCCAGCTCGGGGCTATTCTCGATCCGGTGCAGTTCGCCGACCTGCACCGGGGGCTCCAGCAGCTCTCCCGCAACACCCGTGACCTCCAGGAGAGCGTCATGTCCATGCGGCTCGTCCCCATCAGCCTCGTCTTCAGCCGCTTCCCCCGCCTGGTGCGGGACCTGGCGGCGAAGCTCGGCAAGGAGGTGGAGCTCCGGATGGTGGGGGAGACCACGGAGCTCGACAAGGGGCTGGTGGAGAAGCTGGCCGACCCCCTCACCCACCTCGTGCGCAACGCCCTCGACCACGCCATCGAGCCCCCCGCAGCGCGGGTGGCGGCCGGGAAGCCCGCCGCCGGCACGGTGACGCTCCGGGCCTCCCAGATCGGCGGCAAGATCGTGATCGACGTCATGGACGACGGCGCGGGGCTCGACCGGGAGCGGATCATGAAGAAGGCGGCGGAGCGCGGGCTCGCCGTAAGCGATACCCTCTCCGACGACGAAGTCTGGCAGCTCATCTTCGCCCCCGGCTTCTCCACCGCCGAGACAGTCACCGACGTCTCCGGCCGGGGGGTGGGGATGGATGTGGTGCTGCGCAATGTCCAGTCCCTCGGGGGACGGGTGACCATCGCCAGCGAGGCGGGGGCGGGGACGCGGATCACCCTGAGCCTCCCCCTCACCCTGGCGATCCTGGACGGCCTGGCGGTGGCGGTGGGGGGGGAGAAGTTCATCATTCCGATCAACGCCATCGTCGAGTCGCTCCAGCCGCAGCCCGGCGATATCCGCACCGTGAGCGGCGCCGGCCGCGTCCTCCCGATGCGGGGCGAGTATCTGCCGCTCATCCCCCTCCACGGGCTCTTCGCCATCGGCGGCGCCGAGGAGCGCCCCGAAGCGGGGGTCCTGGTGGTGGTGGATGCCGAGGGGGACCGGGTGGCCCTCCAGGTGGACGCCCTCGTGGACGAACAGCAGGTGGTCATCAAGAGCCTGGAAGAGAACTTCCGCAAGGTCCCCGGCTCGGCCGGGGCGACCATCATGGGGGACGGCCGGGTGGCGCTGATCCTCGACGTGGGGGAAATCACCGCGATGTGGCGGGGGAAAAACAGGGAACAGGCCGCGTAGGCGGCACCATCGAAGCCAAGGGAGAAGAGCATGGAACAGGGAACAGGGGCCGTCTCCGGGACGGCGGCAAACGGGGCAAGGGAGTACCTCACCTTCACCCTCGGCAGCGAGGAGTACGGGATGGACATCCTCAAGGTCCAGGAGATCCGCGGCTACGATGCGGTGACCCGCATCGCCAACACCCCCGACTTCATCAAGGGGGTCATCAACCTGCGGGGGGTCATCGTCCCCATCGTCGACATGCGGATCAAGTTCAACGTCGGCACCGCTGAGTACGGCCAGTTCACCGTGGTCATCATCATCAACGTCCTCGACCGGGTGGTGGGGATGGTGGTGGACGGCGTATCCGACGTGGTGGCCCTGGCACCGGAGCAGGTCAAGCCCGCGCCGGAGCTCTCGTCGAGCCTTGACACCCGCTACCTGGCGGGGCTGGCCACCGTCGACGAGCGGATGCTGATCCTCGTCGACATCGAGACGCTCATGGGGAGCGCGGAGATGCAGCTCGTGGACCTGGCGGCCTGACGGGCCGCCCAACGATATTACGCGGAGAAAGGTGATACCGATGAAATTCAAGCACTTCAAAGACTGGACGATCCTGACGAAGATCCTCAGCATCTCGGTGACGACCATCGTCGTCCTCATCGCCGGCATCCTCTTCTATCTCCTCCCCCTGGTGGAGCAGAAGCTGATGGCCGAAAAGAAGGAGACCGTGGGGAGCACCGTGGACACCGTGGTCACCCTTGTCGACGGGTACGTGGCACGGGTCAAGAGCGGCGACATGACCGAGGCCGAGGCCCAGAAGCGGGCCATCGACAACATCCGCAAGCTCCGTTACCAGGGGAACGAGTATTTCTGGATCAACACCGTCGAACCGGTGATGGTGATGCACCCGATGAAGCCGGAGCTGGAAGGGAAGAAGCTGGACGACATCAAGGACCCGAGCGGGAAGCAGATCTTCGTGGAGATGGCCAGGGTCGCCAAGGAGAAGGGGGAGGGGGAGGTGGCGTACCAGTGGTCAAAGCCGGGGGCCACGGCGCCAAGCCCCAAGATTTCCCACGTCCAGCTGATCAAGGAGTGGGGGTGGGTCATCGGCAGCGGCATCTACGTGGATGACGTCCAGAAGGAGCTGAACGCCCTGAGGATGAAGGTGATCGGCGCCACCGTCGCCTTCGCCGCCCTGATCTTCCTCTTCGCCTGGCTGGTGGCGAACCGGATCCGCCGGGCCCTGGCCGAGGCGATCGCGGCCTCGGAGCAGATCGCCGCCGGCGACCTGACCACCGTCATCGAGGTGAAGAGTGCGGACGAAACGGGGCAGCTCCTCACGGCCCTCTCCCACATGAGCGGAAGCCTCTCCCACATCGTCGGCGAGGTCCGTAACGGTGCCGACTCCATCGCCACCGCCACGGAGCAGATCTCGGCCGGCAACGTGAACCTCTCCCAGCGGACCGAGGAGCAGGCCTCGGCCCTGGAGGAGACCGCCTCCAGCATGGAGGAGCTCACCTCCACCGTGAAGCAGAACGCCGACAACGCCCAGCAGGCCAACCAGCTGGCGGTCACCGCCAGCGACGTGGCCGTGAAGGGAGGGGACGTCATCGGCAAGGTGGTGACCACCATGGAGGGGATCACCGCCAGTTCCCGCAAGATCGCCGACATCATCACCGTCATCGACGGGATCGCCTTCCAGACCAACATCCTCGCCCTCAACGCGGCGGTGGAGGCGGCCCGGGCCGGCGAGCAGGGGCGCGGCTTCGCCGTGGTGGCCGGCGAGGTGCGGAGCCTCGCCCAGCGCAGCGCCGCCGCGGCCAAGGAGATCAAGACCCTCATCGAAGATTCGGTCGGGAAGGTGGAGGACGGCAGCCGCCTCGTGACCGAGGCGGGGACCACCATGCAGGAGATCGTGACGAGCATCAAGCGGGTCACCGACATCATGGCGGAGATCTCCGCCGCCTCCCTGGAGCAGTCCAGCGGCATCGAGCAGGTGAACACCGCCATCACCCAGATGGACGACGTGACCCAGCAGAACGCGGCCCTGGTGGAAGAGGCGGCGGCCGCCGCCGAGTCGCTGGCCGAGCAGGCCAACGCCATGGTGGATATGGTGAGCAAGTTCACGCTCGACGAGTCGCTCCAGGTGGCGAAGGAGCCGGCCCGCAAAGGCCCCGCCGCCAAGGCGCCGGCCCCGACGGCCCGACCCGCCAAGCAGCTTCCGAAGCCGAAAGGGGCCGCCAACGGCTACCACAAGCCGGGACAGGCGCAGGAGGAAGCCCCTCTGCAGAAAGCGGTGGGATACGATGAGGACGACTGGAAGGAATTCTAGTCGGGAGCGGGGGAGGAAACCCCTCACCCGGCCTTCGGCCACCCTCTCCCCGGGGGAGAGGGTATTCGCCCAGAGGGAGCGGGGGGGTGAGGGGAAAACGGGGCATCGTGGATGACGCTTGGAATCACGTTCGAAGCCAGAGGTTGCCGATGACGGCTGGAGTAAATTGCCTGACATCTTCCGCCGGGGACGCCGCCGGCCTCCACCAGTTCCGCTACACCGCCGCCGACTTCGGGCGGATCAGGGAGCTGATCTACCGCTGGGCCGGCATCTCCCTCAACCCGAACAAGCAGCAGATGGTCTACAGCCGCCTCGCCCGGCGGCTGCGGCTCCGGGGGATCGCCTCCTTCGCCGCGTACATCGACCTGGTGGAGCGGGGAGAGCCGGGGGAGACGGAGGAGTTCATCAACGCCCTCACCACCAACCTGACCTCCTTCTTCCGTGAGCCGCACCACTTCCCGATCCTCGCCCGGCACCTCGAAGAGCTCCTGCCGCTACGCCGCCCCCTCACTATTTGGAGCAGCGCGGCGTCGTCGGGGGAAGAGCCGTACTCCCTCGCCATGACGATGGTGGAGCTCTTCGGCAGCTTCACCCCGCCGGTGCGGATCCACGCCACCGACATCGACACCAGCGCCCTGGAGCGGGGGCGGCGGGGGATCTACCCGACGGAGCGGGTGAAGGAGCTCTCCCCCGCCCGGATGAAGCGCTTCTTCCTGCGGGGGGAGGGAAAGAACGCCGGCTACGTCCGGGTGAAGCCCGAGCTCCAGTGGCTCGTCACCTTCGGCCGGCTCAACCTCCTAGACGAGCGGTGGCCCCTGGCCGAGCGGTTCGATGCCATCTTCTGCCGCAACGTGATGATCTACTTCGACAAGGAGACCCAGTACCAGGTCCTGAAGCGCTTCGTTCCCCGGCTTCAGCCGGAGGGGCTCCTCTTTGCCGGCCATTCGGAGAGCTTCCACCAGGCCGGCGACCTGTTCCGGCTCTGCGGCAAGACGGTCTACGCGCCGTGCCACCCGGCCTGACGGAGGGTACCATGCCCGCTCGATCCTTCACGGAGAGCACCTACTTCGACCGGACCTTCAACCGCCTGGCGGTGAAGCTCCTGCCGGGGGAGTACCACGCCACCGACGCCGACACCATGATCGTCACGCTCCTCGGCTCCTGCGTCTCGGTCTGCCTTCGCGACCGCCTGACCGGCATCGGCGGGATGAACCACTTCATGCTCCCCGCTGCCGGCGACACCCCCCCGCCGGCAGCGCCGTCGGCCCGCTACGGCTCCCACGCCATGGAATTCCTGCTGGAGCACGTGGCGCGCCTCGGGGCACGCCTCCCCCACCTGGAGGCCAAGGTCTTCGGCGCCGGGAGGGTGATGGACGGCATGACCGACGTCGGAAGCCGCAACGCCGACTTCGCGCTCCACTACCTGGAGCACCGCGGCATCCCGGTGGCGGCCCTGGACGTGGGGGACGTCCATCCGCGGAAGATCTACTTCTCCCCCCGCAGCGGCCGCGTCTTCGTGCGCCGGATCCGCTCGGCCTCCCCCGCGGCATAGCGGGAGGGCGCCACCCCCAGCGTTACCGGCGTCGTCTGACGCCCATTGTTACGAGGTTGTCCCCCATGTCCATCAAGGTTCTCGTCGTCGACGATTCGGCGCTCATCCGCAGCCTTCTGACGGAGATCATCAACAGCCAGCCCGACATGGAGGTGGTCGGCGTCGCCCCCGACCCCCTCGTGGCCCGGGAGAAGATCAAGGCCCTCAACCCCGACGTCCTCACCCTCGATGTGGAGATGCCGCGGATGGACGGCCTGGTCTTTCTCGAGAAACTGATGCGGCTCCGTCCCATGCCGGTGGTGATGATCTCGTCGCTGACGGAGAAGAGCTCCTTCATCACCCTCCACGCCCTGGAACTCGGGGCGGTGGACTACATCACCAAGCCGAAGCTCGACATCCGCTCCGGCATCATGGAGTACGCCCGCGAGATCGCCGACAAGATCCGCATCGCCGCCCGGGCGCGCCTGAAGCGGCCGGGGCCGGGCCATATCCAGCGAACCGTGGAGCCGAAGCAGGGCGCCGACGCGGTTCTGCCGGCCCGCTCCCGCTGCTTTGCCGGCACGGAGAAGGTGATCGTCATCGGGGCATCCACCGGAGGGACCGAAGCGCTCAGGGAGTTGCTCGCCACCCTCCCCGCCGACTTCCCCGGCATCCTCATCACCCAGCACATGCCCGAGGCGTTCACGCGGACCTTTGCCAAGCGCCTCGACGGGGCCTGCCGCCTCAGCGTGAAGGAGGCGGAGCACGGCGACCGGATCCTCCCCGGCCACGCCTACCTCGCCCCGGGAAACCGCCACCTCCTCCTCGCCCGCAGCGGCGCCAACTACGTGGCCGAGCTCGCCGACGGGCCGCCGGTCAACCGACACCGCCCCTCGGTCGACGTCCTCTTCCGCTCCGCCGCCAACTCCGCCGGCAACAACGCCGTCGGTGTCATCCTGACCGGGATGGGGGACGACGGAGCCGACGGGATGGCGGAGATGCGCCAGGCAGGGGCATTCACCATTGCCCAGGACGAAGAGAGCTGCGTGGTCTTCGGCATGCCGAAGGAGGCCATCGCCCGTGGCGGGGTCGCCGAGGTAGTGTCGCTCCCGGAGATCGGCAAGCGGATGATCGGCTGGCTTACCACCGAGGGGGGGAAGGCGTTCCGCGTCTGACCCTCCCCGGTCTCCCGAGCCGCTGCCATACCCCTTCCGCGGCGGCTCTCCTCTGCTTCTCACCCCTCCCCCTCCCGCCAATCCGGCGTCCTCCCCCCTCCACCGCGCCCCCTCAAGCAGGTTGACACCTCAGAATAAAAAATGATAATAAGCTGTTTTTAACGTTGCGATGGGCCAAGGAACGTCTCATCCCCGCAACCCGCCTGCAGTATCCGTTTTCAACCACGTCGCCGCACATCGCAGAGGGAGAACCCGATGAAGCGCCGCACCGCTTTGCTGTCGCTGTCGTTTGCCGTCCTGTTGCTCGGCGCCTGTTCCTCGACCCCCGAGGTAAAGCCTTCCGTGGAGTGGGGGTTCGAAAAGGAGGCGATCCGCCTCCGGCTCACGGGCGACCGGCAACTAAACCTCTTCCAGCGCGCCCCCCACGCCCTGGTGGCCTGCATCTACCAGCTCCGGGACCCCAACGCCTTCAACCAGTTCCGCAACGAACCGGACGGTCTGGCGCGGCTGCTGGAGTGCGGCCGCTTCGATCCGGGCGTTGCCACCACGAAACAGTTCGTGATCCAGCCGGGGCAGGAGCTGGCCGAAAGCCTCGACCGGGCCGAGGGTGCCCGTTACGTCGGGTTCGTGGCCGGCTACTACAACCTCCACAAGGAGCAGTCGGTCCGTCTCTACCCGATCCCGGCGGTGGAGGAGACAACGGGGTTCATCAGCCGCACCCGGCTCGTGAAGCCGGGCGCCATCGACATCAAGCTCATCCTGGGCCCCCGGGAGCTCCAGGACGTGACGGAGGAGCCCCCGAAGCCATGACCGCCCATCCACCCCTCTACTGGCACCAGGGGCTCTTTCTCCAGCCCCAGCACTTCCAGCTCCACGACCTCGCGATCCAGGGGCGCCTCGCTCCCCTCTTCCGCCACCTCCACCCCCACTTCTGGGGCGCGGGCGAGCTGGAGATCGAGCAGAGCGCCCTCGGCACCCGGATCTTCAGCATCCTGAGCGGCGAGTTCCTCTTCCCCGACGGCACCTGGGCAGTCATCGGCGAGAACGCCCTCTGCGAGCCCCGCTCCTTCGACGACTCCTGGATCGAGGGGGACCGGCCGCTCACGGTCTCCGTGGGGGTGCGCAAGTGGAACGGCACGGGAGAGAACGTCACCGGTGTCGAACGGCTCGAAAATCTGGCGGGGGTCACCACCCGCTTCGCTGTCGCGGCCGACCCGGAGGAGGTCCGGGATCTCCACGCCGGCGGGGCGGCAGGGCAGGTAAAGCGACTGCGCCACGTGCTGAAGATCTTCTGGGAGACCGAACGGGACCAGCTGGGCGACTGGCACCTGATCCCGGTGGCGCGGCTGGAGCGTTTCGGGGCCGAGGTGCGGCTCTCCGGCCGGTTCATCCCCCCCGCCCTCTCCCTCGAAGCCAGCGAGCCCCTCTTCCGCATCGTCCGGGAGATCCGGGACCAGGTGGCGGCCCGCGTCCGACAGCTCGAAGAGCACAAGAAGCAGCGCGGCATCCAGAACGCCGGGTTCGGCTCCCGGGACATGGTCTACCTCCTGGCGCTTCGCTCCCTCGCACGCCATGTGCCGCTCCTCTTCCACCTGACCGAGGCGCGGCAGGTCCACCCGTGGGACGTCTACGGGGCGCTGCGCCAGCTCATCGGCGAGCTCGCCTCCTTCTCCGAACGGGTCTCGGCCCTCGGCGAACTGGATGACGGCTTCCGGCTCCTCCCCCCCTACGACCACCGCGCCCTCGGGGAGTGCTTCGCCGCCGTCCGGGACCTCATCGCCCGACTCCTGGACGAGATCACCGCCGGCCCCGACTACGTGATCCCCCTCCTCCACGACGGCACCTTCTTCAGCGCCGAGCTGAAGCCGAGCGTCTTTGACGGCGCCAGCCGCTACTACCTCGCCCTGCGGACCGCCACGGAGCCGGCGGCGTTTCTCACCTCCCTGGAGACCGCCGCCAAGCTCAGCGCCCGGGAACACCTGCCGGTCCTGGCCGCCCGGGCCCTTCCCGGCATCGGCCTGAGCCACCTGCCGGTTCCGCCCCAGGAGCTTCCCCGCCGCGCCGACACCCACTACTTCGCCGTGAACGCCGCCGGCGACCAGTGGCCCCTGGTGGAGCGGGAGCACGCCCTCGCCCTCCACTGGACCAACGCCCCGGCCGACCTGGAGGTGGAGCTGATGGTGGTGGCGAAGGGGTAGATTCATGCGGGAAGAACGCCTCCTCGAACGCATCCGCTCCTTCGAGCGGGAACCGTCCCGGCGCGGCCGGACCGACCAGGGCCGCCTCGTGGACTCCATCCTGGGGCATCTCCGCCAGATCCTCAACACCCGCCAGGGGAGCGCCCCCATCGCCCCGGAGTTCGGGGTCCCCGACTTCCTCGATTTCCTCCAGAGCTACCCCGATTCGGTGCGGGAGATCGAGCGGAGCATCCGCGCCGCCATCCAGGGGTACGAGCCGCGCCTGGCCGGCGTGCGGGTCGCCTTCATCCCCCAGGATGACGACGTGCTGGCGCTCCGGTTCGGGATCACCGCCCGGCTCAGCGACGGCAACGGAGGAGAGGTCCGTTTCGAGACCCTGGTGGACACCGACGGGAAGATTGCGGTGAAGAGATAGGAGTTGCGATGATCACCCCCCACTACCAGGAAGAGCTGGCCCGCCTCAAGGAGCTCGGGGCCGAGTTCGCCGCGGCCCACCCGGCCCTGGCGCCGCTGCTCGGCGGCCCCTCGGCCGACCCGGACGTGGAGCGGCTCCTGGAGGGGGTCGCCTTCCAGACGGCGCTCCTGCGGCGGAAGCTGGACGACGACTTCCCCGAGGTGGTCCACGACCTGATGCGCCTCGTGGCCCCCCACTACCTGAGGCCGGTGCCGGCCACCACCATCGTCGCCTTCGCGCCGAAGCCGTCGCTGGTCCAGAGCCAGACCATCCCGGCGGGGGTGCAGCTCGCCTCGGTGCCGGTGGAGGGAACCCGCTGCCTCTTCCGGACCACGAGCCCGGTGGAGCTCCACCCCCTGGAGCTTCTCGACGCCTCCTTCGCCCAGCCGGCGGGGAGGGGACCGGCCGTGACCCTGTCGCTGCAACTCTCCGGCATCCCCCTCGACCGCTGGGAGCCCCGGTCGCTGCGGCTCTTCCTGGCCGGCGACTACGTCCCGGCGGCGGAGCTCTTCCTCATCCTCTCCCGGCACCTGAAGCGGATCGTCCTCACCCCCGCGGAGGGGGGGACGGCCGCCATTCTCCCGGCGCACTCCCTCCAGCCGGCCGGCTTCGCCGACGACGAGCCCCTCATCCCCTACCCCCCCCACGCCTTTCCCGGCTACCGGCTCCTCCAGGAGTACCTCACCGCCCCCCGGCGCTTCCTCTTCCTGGAGCTGACCGGCTGGGAGCGCTGGACCGGCCGGGGGAGCGGCACACGCTTCACCGTCACCTTCGAGCTCGGCGACCTCCCGTTCCCCCCGCCGCGGGTGAAGCGGGAGAGTATCGCCCTCTTCGCCACGCCGGCGGTAAACCTCTTCCCCGCCGATGCCGACCCGATCCTCCTTGACCACCGCGCCGAGCGCCACCTGGTGCGGCCGGCGGGACTCCCCCGGGGGCACGGCCAGATCCATTCGGTCGACCGGGTGACCGGCTTCATCCGCGGGAGCGCCACGGAACGCCCCTACCATCCCTTCGAGCAGTTCCGGGAGCCATCGGCCCATCACCCCGCGTTCCACACCTCGGTCGGCACCGCACCGGTCCGCGCCGGCTTCGACGTCCACCTCTCCGTGGCCTACCCGAAGGGGGAGGGGCTGCCGGAGCCGGAGACCCTCTCCGCCGAGCTCACCTGCAGCAACGGCCGGCTGCCGGAGAGCCTGCGGATCGGCGACCTGCGCGAACCGACCGCAAGCTCCCCCGACGGCGCCACCTTCCGGAACCTCGCCCCCGTCACCCCGGCGCTCCTCCCCCCCCTGGGGAAAAACCTCCTCTGGCGGCTCGTCTCCCATCTCGCCCTGAACCGCCTCTCCCTGGCCAGCGCCGACAACCTCCGGGCGCTTCTCTCCCTCTACCTCTTCGACGGAGGGGGAGACCAGACCGCCCTGGCCGCCCACCGGCGACGGATCGCCGGGATCGAGGCGGTGACCGCCGCGCCGGCCGACCGCCTCGTGGGAGGACACCTGCTCCGGGGGAGCGAGATCACCCTGACCCTCAGGGGGGACCACTTCGCCGGCCCGGGAGACCTCTTCCTCTTCGGGTCGGTCCTCGACCGTTTCCTCGGGGGATATGCCGCCCTCAACAGCTACACCCGCCTGACCGTGCGCGAGAGCGTGCGGGGAGAGGAGTATCCGTGGCCGCCCCGGCTCGGACAGCGCCCGCTCCTCTAGAGACGGAGCTCCTCCAGCGGGGGCACGAGTTCTCCTTCGCCCAGGCGATGCGGCTGCTGCGGCTCCTGGCTCCCGCCCCCTCCGCGATCCGGGTCCGCCCGGAACTCTCCCTCGCCTTTCCGGCCGCCGACGTGGCACAGATCGAGCGCCAGGACGACGGCTACCGCGTCACGACCCGGTTTCTCGGCCTCTACGGTTCGGCTTCCCCCCTCCCCACCTTCTACACGGAAGAGCTCATCGACGAGGCGCGGGAGGACTCCTCCGCCAGCCGCGACCTCCTCGACATCCTGAGCCAGCGCCTCTTCGAACTCGCCACCGCCGGCACGGCCAAGTACCGGCTCTTCTTCCGGACAGTGGAAGATGAAAGCGCCGACGACCTCGAACGGCTCTTCTCCCTGGCGGGTCTCGGCGAGGCAGAACTGCGGCGCTCCCTCCCTGAACCCCGGCGCTGGCTCCGTTACGCGGGGCTCCTGGGGCACTCTCCCCGGTCGGCCCTGGGACTGCAAACGATCATCGCCGACGTCCTTGCCGTCCCGGCGGAGGTTTTCCCCTGCCGGCTAAGGCGGGTCGCGATCCCCCCGGATCAGCGCCTCGCCGTCGGGATGACCGGCAGCACCCTCGGCACCGACACGGTGGTGGGAGGCGAACTGGAGGACCGGAGCGGCATGTTCCTCCTCCGCC
This sequence comes from Geobacter pickeringii, assembly GCF_000817955.1. Classification (NCBI taxonomy): domain Bacteria; kingdom Pseudomonadati; phylum Thermodesulfobacteriota; class Desulfuromonadia; order Geobacterales; family Geobacteraceae; genus Geobacter; species Geobacter pickeringii. Next base: position 3,333,896 of record NZ_CP009788.1, read on the forward strand.
TCGGCCCCCTCTCCCGTGAGCAATTCGCGGCCTTTCTCCCCGGCACTCCGGCCCGCCGGACCCTCGACCTCATCGTGGAGCTCTACCTGGACACCCCCCTCGCCTGGGATCTGGAGCTGACGCTGGCCCCGGACGAGGCCCCCGTCGCCTCCCTCGGCCCCCTGCCGGGGACGCGGCTCGGGTGGAACGGCTGGCTCGGCCGGCCGGCGGAGGGGGCCCAGGCCAGCGTCACCTTTCCCCACCATCCCTCCCAAGGAGTCACCCATTGCTGACCGTTGACCTGAAAGCCCTCCTCGACCGCCTCAATCCCTCCTGCTCCCGCGCCCTGGAAGGGGCGGCCGGGCTCTGCGTGGCCCGGGGCCACTACGAGGTGACCGTGGAGCACCTCCTGGCGCGGCTCCTTGACGAGCCGGGGGGCGACCTTGCGGCCATCCTCCACGCGTTCGAGAGCGATGCCGCCGCCGTGAAAAGCGGGATTACGCGGGTCCTCGACGAGCTCCCGGCCGGCAACTCCGGCAGGCCGGTCTTCTCCCCGGTGCTCCTGGAGTGGCTCCAGAGCGGCTGGCTCATCGCCTCCCTCGACCTGGACGAGGGGCGGATCCGCTCCGGCGCGCTCCTCCTGGCGCTCCTGGCCCGGCCGCTCCAGCTGACGGCCGGCCGCTACGTGGACCTCCTGATCCCCATCGGCCGGGAGACGCTCCTCGGCCGCTTCGGCACGGCCACGGCCGGCTCGGCGGAAAACGCCCCCGCAGCGGCGCCCCCTGCCGGCGGCGCGGAACCTTCCGGCGACGGCACGCCCCTCGCCCGCTTCTGCACCGATTACACCCGCAAGGCGGCCGACGGCGACATCGACCCGGTCTTCGGCCGGGATCGGGAGATCGCCCGGATGGTCGACATCCTGGCCCGGCGGCGGAAGAACAACCCGATCGTGGTGGGAGAGGCGGGGGTCGGCAAGACCGCGGTGGTGGAGGGGCTGGCGCTGCGGATCGTGGAGGGGGACGTCCCCGACATGCTCCGGGAGGTGCGGCTCCTGGGGCTCGACCTCGGGCTCCTCCAGGCGGGGGCCGGGGTGAAGGGGGAGTTCGAGAACCGCCTGAAGAGCGTCATCGAGGAGGTGAAGGGGTCGCCCCGACCGGTGGTCCTCTTCATCGACGAGGCCCACACCCTCATCGGCGCCGGCAACCAGTCGGGGGGAGGCGACGCCGCCAACCTCCTCAAGCCGGCCCTGGCCCGGGGGGAGCTGCGGACCATCGCCGCCACCACCTGGAGCGAGTACAAGAAGTACTTCGAGAAGGACGCGGCCCTGGCCCGGCGCTTCCAGCCGGTGAAGCTGGACGAGCCGTCGGTGGAGACGGCGGTGCTGATCCTCCGGGGGCTGAAGGAGAAGTACGAGGCGGCCCACGGCGTCATCATCCGCGACGACGCCATCCGGGCGGCGGCGGAGCTCTCCTCCCGCTACCTCGCGGGGCGGCAGCTCCCGGACAAGGCGGTGGATCTCCTCGACACGGCGGCGGCGCGGGTGAAGCTCCTCCTCACCGGCAAGCCGGCACCCGTGGAGGAGAAGGAGCGCCGCATCCAGGCCCTGGAGCGGGAGGAAGCGGCCCTCTCCCGCGACCGGCTCCACGGCCGGACGGTGGACGACGGGGGTGTGGCCGCACTGGCGGAGGAACTGACGGCCCTGCGGGAGGAGCTGGCAGCCATCACGGCGCGCTGGCAGGGGGAGCAGGAACGGGCTGAGGAGGTGATTGGCCTGAGAAGGGAGCTGGCGACGGCTGATGCGGAAGCGGGCGACGCGCTGAAGGCCCGGGTGGCGGAGGCCACGGGGCGGCTGGAGGCGGTCCAGGCCGCCCCCCCGCTGGTGAAGATCGAGGTGGACCCGGAGGTGGTGGCGCGGGTGGTGGCCGACTGGACCGGCATCCCCCTCGGGAGCCTCCGGAAGGACCGGGTCGCCGGGGTTCTCACCCTGGAGGACGACCTGAGCCGCCGCATCCGGGGGCAGGAGCCGGCCCTCTCGGCAGTGGCCGAGGCGCTCCGCTCCTCCGCGGCCGGGCTCAAGGAGCCGCGCCAGCCACTGGGGGTCTTTCTCCTCGTCGGCCCCTCAGGCGTCGGCAAGACCGAGACCGCCCTGGCCGTGGCCGATCTCCTCTTCGGCGGCGAGCGATTCCTCACCGTCATCAACATGAGCGAGTTCCAGGAACGCCACACCACGAGCCGGCTCATCGGCTCGCCGCCGGGATACGTGGGGTACGGCGAGGGGGGCGTCCTCACCGAGGCGGTCCGCCGCCAGCCTTACTCGGTGGTGCTTCTGGACGAGGTGGAGAAGGCCCACCCCGACGTCCTCAACCTCTTCTATCAGGTCTTCGACAAAGGGATGCTTGCCGACGGCGAGGGACGGGTGATAGACTTCGCCAATACGGTCATCTTCCTGACGAGCAACCTGGCCTCGGAGGTCATCACCGCCCGCTGCGCCGGAGAGCGCCCCCCCACGGTCGACGAACTCAACACCGCCGTCCGGCCCCACCTCTCCCGGCACTTCAAGCCGGCGCTCCTGGCCCGGATGACGGTGGTTCCCTACCTGGCCCTGGCCCCGGAGTACCTGGAAGAGATCGTCACCCTGAAGCTCGGCCGCGTTGCCGACCGGCTCCGGGAGAACAGCCGGACGGCACTCCGGTGGTCCCCTGCCGTAACGGCAACGATCGCCGCCCGCTGCACCGAGGTGGAGAGCGGCGCCCGGGCCATCGACCACATCCTGCGCGGCGCCGTGCTCCCGCTCCTCTCCCGGGAGCTGCTGGTGCGGCTCGGCACGGGCGAGGCGCCGGAAGCGGTCCGGCTCGACATGAATGGTGACGGCTCCTTCGCCGTCATCTTTGATCCCGATGGAGGTACGAACCCATGAACCAGTCCCACCAACGGCCCCCTTTCGTCCGGATGGCGCTCATCCTCTCCCTCGCCCTCACGGCGGCCTGCACCACCGTGGCTCCGCAATCCGGCGGCGAACACGGCGGCCCCCTGGCGCCGGGGGTCGGCTTCGAGGTCGACGCCCCCACAACCTCCCCGCCACCGGCCGTCGCCGTGCCGACGCCGGCCCCTTCTCCGGCCGTCGAGCAGAAGCCGGCAGCCGCCCCGGTGCCGGTTGCCAGCCGGATCAAGCAGCATCACAAGTACGTGAACGTCCGCCCCGACCCCTCGTCCGGGAAAAAACCGGTGGCCGTCCTTCAGGGTGGCAAGCGGGTCGAAATCATCGGAGAAGAGGGGAACTGGGTCAAGATCCGCTGGAGCCGGGGGAAAAAGGAGCACGAGGGGTGGGTGTTCAAGAAGTACGTGGAGGGGCACGAATAGCCGCAGCGTCGAGAAACGGAAAAAGGGTTGACCGGAAGAGCGGTCAACCCTTTTTTCATTCGACAGCACGCGTGGTTCAGGAGTTCAGATACTCCGCGATCTTCTTCGCCAGGGTCTGGTAGACCCGGAGGCACTCGGCCTCGTCCTTCTCCAGCAGCGTCACCCGGAACCCCTGGAGCGGGGTGTTAAAGGAGGAGAGCGGCACGATGCAGATGCCGGTGCTCGCCAGGATGTAGTAGACTAACCGCTTGTCCGGCGAGACGCCGGGGACGTTCACCAGGCTCTCCACCAGCTCCCGCACCTCGACGTTCCCGATGGGGAGGGACTGGCGGTCGGTGAGGAGGCCGTCCCGGAACGCCACCGACATGTAGAAGGCGCCGTTGGTCCGGTTTACCATGAGCCCCGGCACTTCCTTGAGGCAGTCGAAGGTAATGGTGCTCATCCGCTCGTAGCGCCTGATCCGCTCCTGGAGGTAGGTCTGGTACTCCGGGTGCTTCATGATGGCCGGGATGCACTTCTGCGGCAGGGTGGTGGAGCAGACCTCGTTCATCTTGGCGGAGAGGACGGAGTTGACGTATTTGCGGAACTGCTCGTCCTTCCCGCTGTTGTAGACCTCGATCCAGCCGCAGCGGGAGCCGGGCCACGGGATTTCCTTGGAGATCCCCTTCATGGCGATGGCCGGCACGTCGCCGATGACGTCGGAGATGGGGACGGTGGTCTGGCCGTTGTAGGTGATGTTGTTGTAGACCTCGTCGGCGATGATGAAGAGGCCGTAGCTGCGGGCGATGGCGACGATTCTCTCCAGGGTCTCCCTGGGGTAGACCATGCCGGTGGGGTTGTCGGGGTTGATGAGGAGGATGCCGGAGATCTGGGGGTTGTACTTGACGTGGTTCTCCAGGTCCTCCAGGTCGGGGAACCAGTGATCCTCTGGCTTCAGCCGGTAGCAGACCGGCGAGGCGAGGGCGTGGGCCGCCTCGCCGATGGAGTGGGTGGTGTAGGTGGGGGACGGCATCAGCACCCGGGTCTCGTGGCGCAGGTTGCCGTAGACCGTGGAGATGGCGTCCCCCAGACCGTTGAAGAAGATGATGTCGTCGGGGGTGATCCGGGCCCCGCCGCGCCGGTTGGTCAGCTCGCAGAGGAATTCCCGGGTCTCCAGGACGCCGCGGGTGTGGCAGTACCCCCAGGTGTCGTTTTCCATCACCTCGCCGGCCACGATCTCCTTCATCCAGCGGGGAATCTCCTCCCCCTTCACGATCGGGTCGCCGATGTTCTCCCAGTTGATCTTCACGCCGTGCTTCTGGAGTTTTTCCGCCACGTTGACGATGTTGCGGATCTCGTAGGTCAGTTCGCCCGCGCCGGGCGTCACCAGTTCGTTTCTCACGTCATCCCCCGTCTTTTGTTGGTTTGGTGCAGCTGAAACGACAAAGGCCGCGGGGGTTACCCACGGCCTTTCAATAAACGAAGCGTAACAACGGCTCCTTACACGGCAGCGGGCACCCCTGCGGCGCTAATCGCCGCTGCGCTGATAGCTCGTGCTGCCAGGATAATGGAAACGGTGTTTTTATTCATACGGTTTCGAATAACACAGCGTTTTCCCCAAGTCAACGCTTTTTTGGCTTCGCCGCCGTCACCGGACGCCGACCAGGAGCCGTCCGTCCTCGTCGCGCCACGAAAGCCACCCCATCACCGCAAGGTCGAGGATGACCCGCGCCCGGTCTCCCGCCACCTCGATGACTCTGAGCGAATTTTCGGGAGAGAGGGTCCGCAGTTCGGGGGCATGGTCGACGGGGCCGGCCCGGAGGATGTAGTACGGCTTCCGGAGACCCGGCAGGAGGCGGATCCCTTTCCCCTTGAGATACTCGTCCCACGGGAGGAAGGACCATACCCGCTCTCCCTCCACCCAGCCGGAGCGCCCCGCATCGTCGTAGGCGACCCGGAACCACGCTCCACGCTTGGCCATTACGGCAACGGGAATGCCGCCCCCCTCTTCCGCCGGCAGGGAGAGGAGCGGCAGCGACGCGGCGCGCCACTCGCCGATCCGGCTGACACCGGGCTCGCGGTAGAGGACGACCAGCGGCGATCCCCCGTCGCGGTCCGCAGGGGGGGGACGGATGAAGAGGATGCCGATCCCGGCCTCGGGACGGGGAGAGCGGGGGGCGGCGCCGGCCTCACCCCAGAGGAAAACCGTCACGAGCAGCACGGCAAAAAAGCGCATGGAATTCACTGCCGAGGGAACATCTGCACCAGGGAGTCGAGGTAGGAGGATGCGGCCGGCTCCCCTTCGGCAGGGGCCCAGGGAGCTTTCTCGTCGGCGGTGAGGGGGAGGTAGGGGCCGGCCTTGGCCTCGAAGAAGACGGTCCCCGGGGCGAGGCTGACGACGGTATGGAATTCGCCGTGGGGAATGTCGACGGCAAAGGCCTCTCCGCCGCACCGGAGGATGAACGTCCCGGTCACCTCCCCCTCTTCATTGAAGGAAACGACGCCGAGGGCTCCCCGCACGACCACCATCGACTCGTCCTTCAGCGGGTCCAGGTGACGGTGGGGCTGGATGTACGATCCCGGCTCGATGGCGTTCAGGAGCCGGTGACAGCAGAAATCGTCGGAGGGATGGAGATTGTGGTTCTTGCGCCCACGGGGTGCGGCGGCGGCCTGGGCCGTCACCTCGTCGAGGAGCGCTTCGGTGAGGATCCGCATCGCCACCCCCCTACCGGTCCACCATGGCCAAAAGGTTCCCGTCCGGGTCGGCGACCACCGCCATCTTTCCCCAGGGGCTCTGCTCCAGGGGCTGGTCGAACCGCACCCCGGCCTCGGCCAGCTCGCGGCAGAAGGTGTCGATCTCCTTCACCCGCAGGGTGATCCCGGTGTGACGGCCTGCCAGCGCCTGGGCGTCTTCGGTCAGGGCCAGGGCAACCCCCAGGGTGGTCCCGCCGGAGAAGAACTCCATCATCGTCATCCCCTCCTGAACGAGGGGGAGTTTGAGCCGCTCTTTGTAAAACTGCTTCGCCGCCTCGAAATCACGGACAAAGATCACCACGTTCTTCATTGCCTCAACCATGGGATACCTCCCGGAAAGATGGTTCGTTTACCGCACCGAACATAACAGAGGCTCTCTCTCCCGGCAAGGGAGAAGTGGCCGGGACCGGGGACGAAAAAAGGGCGTCCGGACCGGCACGGCCCGAACGCCCCAAGGTGGCGGCACGATAGTCTGCTGCTTACGGAGCGGTGACCGGCTCGGGAGCGATCCCCCAGCCGGCCAGTTCGGCCAGGACCTCATCCTCCAGGAGCTCTTCCCGGGCGGCAACGGCCGCGGTAAGCTCCATCCCCACCTCGACACTCTCCGGCTGGACCCCCCAGAGGACCATCTCTCCCGGCAGGTTTCCCTGGAGCTCCGCCACGGCCAGGAGGTCCTGGAGCCCCATCTGGTGCGGCGAGAGCTTGGTCCGGAACGCCACCGGGATCTCGTCCCCGGCGAGCCGCACCAGCGTCCCCGGCGCCCCGCCGGTCTCCACGGCATCGATGATGAGGAGCCGGTCGACCCCCTCCATCATCGGGAGGAGGTCGAGGCCGAGGGTGCCGCCGTCCACCACCGTCACGCCGGAGGGGAAGCGGTAGGAGGCGGCGAGCCGCTGCACCACCCGGACACCGATGCCGTCGTCGGTCATGATCAGGTTCCCGATGCCGAGGACGAGGACCGCCACCCTACTCCTCCCGCTTCACCGGCTTGTAGCCGCCGAAGATGCTCGACATGACCCCGCCCCGCTCCTTCACGTCCATGAGCCAGGCGCTGTAGATGTGGTGGATGGCAAAACCGATGAGGAGCCACATGACCAGGTGGTGGGTGAGTCGCATCCCCTGGTTGCTGAAGAGGGCGTAGAGGGGGGTGAAGAGTGTGTGCATCACCCCGCCGGGGGCGTGCTCGGCGTAGAGGGCAAAGCCGGTGGCGACCATCACCAGGTAGAGAACGAAGACCAGGAGGTAGGTGGCGCCGGCCAGGGCGTTGTGGCCGATGGGATGGGGGACCTTCCGGGAAAGGAATGTGTAGTAGAGGAACATCCGCCCCATGTTGCGCCGCCCCTCGGGGTAGACGAACGGAACGAACTCGCGCCACCCGGCATGGCGGTTGCCGACGAAGGCCCACCAGATGCGGCTCGCCACGCTTACGGCGAAGGTGTAGCCGGCCGTGAAGTGCACCACCCGCACCCATCCCATGACGTAGTCGGCGGGGTCGAGCCCCACGGGTGTGGGGGAGCCGATGAAGACGCCGGTGACCGAGAGGACGATGATGGCGAGCATGTTGACCCAGTGGGTCGCCCGCACCGGGACCTCCCAGACGTATTGCTCGGTAAGGCACTGTTTCTCGTCAGTCATGGCTTCCCCCTTACAGGACCTTGACGTTCACCAGCTCGCCGCCGTCGGGGTCGACCACGTGGACGGCGCAGGCGAGGCACGGATCGAAGGAGTGGATGGTCCGGAGGATCTCCAGGGGCTTGTTCGGGTCGGCCATGGGGGTGCCGACCAGCGCCGCCTCGTAGGGACCCCGCTGCCCCTTCTCGTCCCGGGGGGAGGCGTTCCAGGTGGAGGGAACCACCGCCTGGTAGTTCTCGATCTTCTGGTCCCTGATCCTGATCCAGTGTCCCAGCGCTCCCCGGGGAGCGTTGTGCCAGCCGTATCCCTGGGCCTCCCGGGGCCAGGTGGCGGGATCCCACTTCTCGCCATTGTGGATCGCCAGGTCGCCGCCGGCCACGTTGGCCACCAGCATGTCGAGCCACTTGGGAAGCTCCTGGGCCACCAGCAGGGTCTCGATCCCCCGGGCCGCCGTCCGCCCCAGCGTCGAGAAGAGCGCCTCGGGACCGACCCCGAGCTTGCCGAGCACCAGGTCCACCGCCCCCTTGGCCCCCTTGTGCCCCGCGGCGTAGGCCACGAGGATGGTGGCCAGGGGACCGGTCTCCATCGGCTTGCCGTCGTAGCGCGGCGACTTGACCCACGAGTACTTCTGGTCAGTGTCGATCATGTCGTAGGGGGGCTTCGGCCCGGTGTACTTTGCCTCGGTCTGCCCGTCCCACGGATGGACCCCGGCGTCCCCCCCCTCGTACCAGGAGTGGGCCACGCTCTCGGTGATCTTCTTCTGGTCGATGGGGTAGACCCGGGAGAGATCCTTGCCCAGGATGATCCCCTGGGGGAACCAGAGCTTTTCCGGCTTGCCGCTGTTGTCCAGCGGGTACTCGCCGTAGCTCAGGTAGTTCCCCACCCCGCCGCCGATGCCGGCCCACTCCTTGTAGAAGGAGGCCACCGCCAGGAGGTCGGGGATGTAGACCTTCTCCACGAACTCCTTCGCCTTCTTCAGCAGCTGGCCGACCTCGGCGATCTTGTCGGCGTTGAGGGCGTTCTGGGAGTTGGGGTCCACCGGGATCGCCATCCCCCCCACCAGGAAGGTCTGGGGATGGGGGTTCTTGGAGCCGAGGATGGCGTGGATCTTGATGACCTCCCGCTGCCAGTCCAGAGCCTCCAGATAATGGGCCGTAGCCATCAGGTTCGCCTCGGGGGGAAGCTTGTAGGCCGGGTGCCCCCAGTAGGCGTTGCCGAAGGGACCGAGCCGCCCTTTCTTCACGAAGGCCGCCACCTTGTCCTGCACCCCCTTGAAGTAGGTGGGGGAGTTGAGGGGCCAGTCGGAGAGGGACGCCGCCAGGACGGCGGTCCTGGCCGGGTCGGCCTTCAGCGCCGAGACCACGTCCACCCAGTCGAGGGCGTGGAGGTGGTAGAAGTGGATCACATGGTCCTGCACCACCTGGATGCCGATGATGAGGTTGCGGATCAGCTCCGCGTTCATCGGGACGTGGATGTTCAGGGCGTTCTCCACTGCCCGGATGGAGGCGATGGAGTGGACCGTGGTGCAGACGCCGCAGAGGCGCTGGGTGAAGTACCAGGCGTCCCGCGGATCGCGCCCCTTCAGGATCTTCTCGATCCCCCGGAACATGGTGCTGGAGCTCCAGGCGTCGGTGATATGCCCCCCGTTCACCTCAGCCTGGATCCGGAGGTGCCCCTCTATTCTCGTAATCGGATCAACGACGATTCTGGCCATGCTCTACCCCTCCTTCCCCGCGTCGGATTCGTCTCCCTTGCGCAGCGCGCTCACCACCCCGTGGACGCCGAAGGCCGCCGCCGTGGCGGCAGCGACGCCGAGGCCGATCTTGTCGGCCGTGGTCTCGATACCGAATCCGGGAACGTGGGGGAGTCGCCGATAGAAGGGGGTCATGGTGTCCCAGAAGTGGGGCTCGGAACAGCCGGCACAGCCGTGGCCGGACCCCACCGGCCAGCTTGTCTTCTCGTTGTAGCGCTGGGTCGGGCAGTTGTGGAAGGTCTCGGGCCCCTTGCACCCCATCTTGTAGAGGCAGTACCCTTTCCGGTGCCCCTGGTCCCCCCACTGCTCCACGTACTGGCCGGCATCGAAGTGGGGGCGGCGCTCGCAGTTGTCATGGATCTTCTTGCCGTAGGCGAAGAGGGGGCGCCCCTTGCCGTCGGTGGCCGGCGGCTTGCCGAAGGTGAGGAGGTGGACCACCGTGGCCACCAGGTTGTCGGTGTTGACCGGGCACCCCGGGAGGTTGATGACCGTGGCCCCGGGGACCGCGTCCTTCACCCCCACGGCGCCGGTGGGGTTGGGGGCGGCGGCCGGGATGCCGCCGTAGGAGGCGCAGGTGCCGACGGTGATGGTGGCCATGGCGCCGCCGCAGACCTCCCGGGCGATGTCGACGGCGGACCGGCCGCCGACGCAGCAGTAGACCCCGTTGTCCTTCATCGGGATCGCCCCCTCGACGATGGCGATGTACTTGCCGCTCCGCTCCTTGAGGGTCTTGAGCCGTGCCTCCTCGGCCTGGTGGCCGGCGGCGGCCATGATGGTCTCGGCGTAGTCCACGGAGAGGACGTCGAGGACGATCTCCCCCACCGTGGGGTTGGCGGCCCGCAGCAGCGCCTCGGTATCGCCGGTGCAGCTCTGGAACTCCAGCCAGATCACCGAGGGGCGGCCGTCGGCCTCCAAGGCCTCGGCGATCCGCGGCACCAGCGACACCGGCAGCGCCAGGGCCGCCGACATGGCGGTGCAGAACTTCATGAAGTCGCGCCGGGTGATCCCCCGCTCTTCCCAGGAACCAGCCCCGGCGGAGGGACGTGGCACCGCTTCCCGTTCGTCACTGCTCTTCGACATGGAACTCCTCCTTCTTCTCTGTTGAGGATAAAAAGCGCCATCTCAGCGGACCCGCCGGCCCGAAATCGCCTGACAATATTTTAGAACGGCATTTGTTACGACTCAATCTCACCAAAACAAATCATTGTCAAGGTGAAAGTGTATCATGCCTTTTTTTCCTGTAAATCGGCTTGCTGCAAATTAAAAACAGCTAAGTTTGTTTATTTTAAAACCGCAACTGATCCACACCAAAAAGCTGAGATAAATCATCTGCTCAACCCGGTACATTAAACCATTTAGAACGCTATTTCTCGTAGCTTCTTCGATACGGATCACATCGATGCCGAAGGTGGGAAAACAAGCCGGGCGGGGAGAGGGGTGTAAAAAAGGGGGGAACCGCGGAGGAAAACGACCTGAAGAACGCGTTACGGAGCGCGGGCGACCGTGACGGCCGCCACCGACGCCACGCCGGCACGGCGCAGCACCCGGGCGCACTCGGCCAGGGTGCTCCCGGTGGTGCAGACGTCATCCACGAGGAGCACCCGACGCCCCTCGACCCGCTCGGGGACGGCAACCGAAAACGCCCCCCGTACATTCTCCCGCCGCTGTGGTGCGCTGAGCGCCACCTGGGGGGCGGTAGGCCGGACGCGGCGCAGGGTGTCGCGCAGAAGCGGCGCTCCCCAGTGCCGCGCCATGACCTCACCGATGAGGATCGCCTGGTTGAATCCCCGCTCCCGGAGCCGGACACGGTGGAGCGGCACGGGAACGATGAGGTCGGGGGCAACGCCACGGACAAAGGGGGTGAGATGCTCGACCGCCAGGAGAGCGAGGGGGCGGCGGAGGTGGACCTTGTGGCCGTACTTGAACCGGTGGATGAGCTCCTGGACAGGACCGGCAAAAACGAGCGCCCCCCGGGCCGCGTCAAAGGGGGGAGGAGCGGTGAGGCAGTCGCCGCACGGGTGATCGATCCCCCCTTCCGTCCCGAAGGGGATCCCGCAGACCGGGCAGCAGGGGGAGGCGACCGGGGTCATCGCCCCCCGACAGTCGGGGCAAAGATGCAGCTCCCCCGCCTCCGGCACCGGCTTCCGGCAGACGTGGCAGAGAGGGGGAAAGAGGACGTCCAGGAGCCCCCGGAGCAACACCACTTACAGCCCCAGGTCCTCGTTCACCACGAGCACCCGCAGGTCGGTGAGGCGCGGCTTGCGGTCGATGACGGTGGTGATGCGGCAGATCCGGTCGGGGGAGTTGCAGTCGGAACAGAAGCCGGTGGTGCCACAGGGGGTCTTGTAGGAAAGCCGCCGGGCGTTGGGGGGGGAGGCCCACTCCTTGATCCGGGTGATCGCCTCCTCCACGCCGCCGTCCACCAGCTTGTTGCGCCCCGCCACGACGATCACCTTCTTCGGCCCGAAGAACATGGAGCCGACCCGGTTCCCCGTGGCATCGATGTTGACCAGCCAGCCGCCGAGGGTCAGGGCGTTGGTGCCGGAGAGGAAGAGGTCGCAGGTGAGCTGGCGCCGCATGATGGCCACCCGCTCCTCAAGTGAGAGCCCCGGCTGGCCGTGAATGAGGAGCTCCTTCCCCATCTCCCCCAGCCGGTCGATGACCTGCAGGTCCACCACCGACATGGAGCCGCCGAAACCGACGCTCTGCGCCTCGGCCGCCTCGGCGACGATGTAGTCGGACGCCTCTTTCCCGCCGGGGCAGTAGAGGGCGGTGAAGCCGTTCTTCTCCAGGGCTGCAACGGCCGTGCGGCACTTCTGTTCGTAGGTCCAGTCGACGAGTTCGGTTGTGAGGGACATGGAAGGCCTCCTTTTAAAAAAATTTTTCGATCAATTGCCTTACGGCCCCAGAAGCCGCATGTACTCGGCATAGGGTATCTGCGATTTCCAGTGTCCCGTGGCACGCCCGACCAGGGACGCCCCCACGAAGAAGAGCACCACCAGCGCGGCGAAAAGGATGGCGTTCACCACGAGCTTTCGCCCCGGAAACTTCATGTCCAGGGCTCCCATGGCCCGGCAGTGGCTGACGCAGCGCCAGCAGCCGATGCACTCCTCGGAATGGACCCGCTCCTTGGCCATGACCGGGATGTAGGCGGGGCAGACCTGGGTGCAGACGCCGCAGGCAACGCACGCCTTCCCCTCCCGCGTCACCTTCACCGGAGAAAGCATCGAGACGAGCCCCAGGAGCGCCCCGTAGGGGCAGAGGTAGCGGCAGAAGGGGTTTCGCACCGGAAGCGACAGGACAAGGAGGACGAGGATCACCACAAGGGGAATCCCCGAGAGATGGAGGAAGAAGTCGAGGAGCCGCACGTCGACGATCTTGTTGTAGTCGGAGAGGATGAAGTCAGATACCGCCTCCGGCGCCATGCTCCAGAGGATGAAATAGAGGAAAAAGAGGAGAAGGAGATACTTGATCCCCCGCAGCGCCCCGTCAAGCCAGCGCGGGGGACGGACGTTGCGCCTGAAGAGGACAAAGCCCCGCTTCCAGAGCAGTTCCGACAGGGTTCCCACCGGGCAGACCCAGGAGCAGAAGGAGCGTTTGAGAAGAAGCGAAACCGCCACCACCGTCACGAAGAGGAGCACCGACGCCGGATGGACCGGGTTGATGGAGCCGCTCTGAAACCAGTCCCTCACCCCGAGGAGCCCGGCAATGGGGAGAAACCCCTCCACCCCCTCGCCCCGCGGCACGAAGGGGACGGCCCCGCCGGAGCGGAAGTGGCGCACGAAGAGAAACAGCCGGACGCCGAGGTAGATCTGGAAAAAGAGAAAGGCCCACTGGGTGGCGATCCGGAGGGGCTGTACATAACGCTTGCTCACGCCATCACTCCTTGTGACATATTCTGACGCACATATCGGCTATCCTTTCTCCATCAGCAACAGAGGAGGATACCATGGAACCACTCGTCGTCTTCGGCGCCGCCCTCGTCGCCTGGTGCGCCTGCATCGCCTTCGTCGACATGAGACGCGACCGCCCCGTGGCGCAACCCGCCCGGGAGAAGAAGCCCCCCGCGAGGAATGCCGTCAGGGGATCGCGCAGGTCCGCTGCAGTTCCCGGTCGAGGAGGTGCCGCGGCTGCACGTTGGCCAGTGCCCGCAGGAGGCTCCGCTTGACGGCGGGGTTCTCCTTCTCCAGCTCCTTCAGGAGCTCTTTCATCCGCTTGCGCTGCAGGTCCGCCTTGCCGCAGACCGGGCAGCAGCAGCAGACGACCGGGAAGCGGTTTCCCCGGGCGAAGGGGATGATCTCCCGCTCCTCCACGTAGACCAGGGGACGGATCACCGTCGTCTCGCCGTTGTCGGCCAGCATCCGCGGTGCCATCGCCTTGAGGGAGCCGACGTAGAACTGGTTGAGCAGCAGCGTCTCCACGAAATCGTCCAGATGGTGCCCGAGCGCCAGCTTGTTGCAGCCGAACCTCTGGGCCAGGGTGTAGAGGGCGCCGCGCTTGAGCCGGGCACAGATGGAGCAGTAGGAGGAGCCGGGGCGGCGCTTCTCCCTGATGATGTCGTAGTGGGTGGTGCTCTCCACGTGGTGGGCGAAGCCGTGCTCCCGCAGATGGGCGGCGATGACGTCGCTGCGGAAGCCGGGGTAGCCCGAATCGATGGTGAGCGCCATCAGCTCATACTTCACCGGTGCCCGCCGCCGGAGCTCCTCCAGGATGTGGAGGAGGGTGTAGGAATCCTTCCCCCCGGAGACCGCCACGGCAACCCGGTCCCCCTCCTCGATGAGGCCGAAGTCGGCGACGGCCCTCCCCACCGCGTTTTTGATCCTTTTGTACAGCTTTTCGTCAACAAACTCCACGGGCATTCCTCTTGTCGGGCGAATCGGTCAAGCGTACCCCAGGGGACGGAACGAAGTCAAGGGATGCCACCACCGCCGCCCCATGGTACGTGCTGGACGCCGCGAGAAAAAACTCCCCGTCACCCTTGTCCGGCGCGGGGCATCCTGCTATTATCTCCCCTGCGTCTACACGACCGCAGGAAGGGGTATCCCATGAACGACATCATCGAGATAAAGCCGGGACTCTGGTGGATTGGCTCCCGGGATCCGGAGCTGCGCACCTTCGACGATCTCTTCCCCACCGAGCAGGGGACCACTTACAATGCGTACCTGATCAAGGGGAGCGAGAAGACCGCCATCATCGACACGGTGAAGGGGGAGCGCTCGGCGGAGTTCCTCGCCAAGGTGAAGGAGCTCGTCGACCCGGCCACCGTCGACTACTACGTCGTCAACCACACGGAACCGGATCACTCCGGCTCCCTGGCGGAGATGCTCCGGCACTCCCCCCGTGCGACCGTCGTCTCCAGCCAGGCAGCCAAAACCTTCCTCGGCAACCTGATCCACACCCCCTTCGCCTCCCACGTGGTGAAGGACGGTGAGGTGATCGACCTGGGGGGGAAGCGCCTGCGCTTCCTCATCGCCCCCTTTCTCCACTGGCCCGACACCATGTTCTCGCTCCTGGAGGATGACGGCGTCCTCTTCACCTGCGACGCCTTCGGCGCCCACTACTGCGGCGACGGGATCTTCAACGACGAGCTCCCCGACTACCGCCCGGACATGGAGTTCTACTTCGACTGCATCATGCGCCCCTTCAAGGACAAGGCGCTGGCGGCCATCGACAAGATCCGCGCCGAACGGATCGAGATCCTCTGCCCGAGCCACGGCCCGGTGATCCGCACCGATCCGTGGAAATACGTCGGCTACTACGAGGAGTGGTGCCGCCCCGCTCCCGCCGCCAGAAAGATCGTCATCTTCTACCTCTCTCCCCACGGCAACACCGAGCGGATGGCGGCCGCCGTGGCAAAGGGTGCCGCACTCCCCGGCATCGAGGTGGTGAGCCGCCACATATCCCACCTCACTCCGGGCGAGATCCGCGATCTGATGGAGGAGGGGGACGCCCTCATCTTCGGGATCCCGACCATCAACCGCGATGTCCCCAAACCGATGTGGGACGTCCTGGCCTACCTCTCCACGGTGAAGCTGAAGGGGAACATCGCCGGCGTCTTCGGCAGCTACGGCTGGAGCGGCGAGGCGTGCCGGATCGCGGAGGAGCGGCTCAAGGGGCTCAACTTCAAGCTGCCGGCTCCGTTTCTGCGTTTTCCGTTCACGCCGCGCCCCGAGGCGCTGGGGCAACTCGAAGGCTTCGGCCGAGCCATCGCCGAAGAAATACTCCGGAAACCATGACCGGCGGGGGATGATGAGCGGTTCCCCGCTCATCATCCCCCGCCCCGTACCCCATGAAGGACTCCCATTCGAACATCATCGAAGTCGCCGTCCCGCTCCCCCTCGACACCACCTTCCACTACCGGGTCCCGCCGGAACTCCGTGGCGCAGCGGCCCCCGGCAGGCGGGTGCTGGTCCCCTTCGGCAGGCGCACCGTCACCGGCTATATCCTCGGCTTCGGCACGGACGAAGGGCGCGAACTGCGGACGATCGTCGATCTTCTCGACGAAGCCCCCCTCTTCACCCTCCGGGAGCTGGAGCTCTACCGCTGGGCCGCCTCCTATTACCTGCACCCCCTCGGCGAGGTGATCAAGGCGGCTCTCCCCGCCGGCATCAATATCCAGAGCCGCCGGGGGAGCACCGGCCACTCCGGCGGGGAACTGACCGGTGGCCGGTCGGTACGGACGGAGACCGTCTACCGGGCCGCGGCCGGAGCTATGGAGCGCCCCGCTCCGCGGGGGAAGGGAGCGCAGCTTCTGGCCCACCTTCGCCAGGCGGGGGAGACGACCACCGCGACACTGCGGGAGCTCTTCGGCGACTGCGCCTCCCCGCTCCGCCGGCTGCGGGAGCTCGACCTCGTGGAGAGCGAGGCGCGGGAGGTGTACCGGGACCCGTTTCGCGAAGAGGCGGTCGAACCCGATTCCCCCCTCCCCCTCAACGCGGGGCAGGCGGCCGCCCTGGGACAGATCGCCTCCGCCCTCGATGCCGGCCGGTTCGCGCCGTTTCTCCTCCTGGGCGTCACCGGAAGCGGCAAGACAGAGGTCTACCTCCAGGCCATCGCCCGGGTTGTGGCGCAGGGGCAAACCGCCCTCGTCCTCGTCCCGGAGATCGCCCTCACCCCCCAGCTCGTCAACCGGTTCCGTCGTCGCTTCCAGTGCGGCATTGCAGTCCTGCACAGCGGCCTCTCCGACGGCGAGCGCTACGACGAGTGGCGCCGGATCCGGCGGGGCGAGGCAACCATCGTCATCGGCGCCCGCTCCGCCATCTTCGCCCCCCTGGAGCGGCTCGGCATGATCGTGGTGGACGAAGAGCACGAGTCATCCTACAAGCAGGGTGAGGGGTTCCGCTACAATGCCCGGGACCTGGCCCTTGTTCGGGGGAAGATCGCCGGGGCATCGGTCATCCTCGGCACCGCTACCCCCCAGGTAACCACGTGGCATGCCGCAGCCAGCGGCAAACTCACCCTCCTCGAGCTCCCCGAGCGGGTGAACGGCATGCCGCTTCCGCCGGCAGAGCTCCTCGATGCCCGGGGCCAGCGGGGCGAAACGCTCCTCTCCCCCCTCGCCGCAGCGGTTGCCGACAACCTCGACCGCAGCGGCCAGACCCTCCTCTTCCTCAACCGCCGAGGCTTTGCCACCTGGCTCACCTGCGAGGAGTGCGGCCACGTGCTCCGCTGCCCCAACTGCGCCGTCACCCTTACCTACCACCAGCGCAAGAACCGCCACATCTGCCATTACTGCGACTACGCCATTCCGGCCCCGTCGGTCTGCCCCGGCTGCGGCAGCGGGCAGGTAACGCTTCTCGGCCTCGGAACCGAACAGGTGGAGATGCGGATGCGGGAACGCTTCCCGGAGGCACGCGTCGAGCGGATGGATCGGGACACCACGGCGGGGAAGGGGGGACATGCCCGCATCCTCAGGAGGGTGGCCGAGCGGAAGACCGACATCCTGATCGGCACCCAGATGGTCGCCAAGGGGCACGATTTCCCCGGCATCACCCTGGTTGGAATCCTCTCGGTGGAGTCGAGCCTCAACATCCCTGACTACCGGAGCGGCGAGCGGACCTTTCAACTGGTGACTCAACTCATCGGCCGGGCCGGTCGGGGGGAGAACCCCGGCCGGGTCCTCATCCAGACCCTGACGCCCGAACACTATGCCCTCACCCACGCCGTTGCCGGCGACATCGAAGGGTTCTACGCCACCGAGCTCGCGTTCCGTCGCGATGCCGGCTACCCCCCTTTCACCTACCTTGCAGTCTTTTACCTAACAGGGACCTCCCCTTCCGCCACCGAAGCAGAGTCGGACCGTCTGGCAGCGCATCTCCGCGACCTGCGGGCCGAACAGGGGGGACGGATCGAGATCCTCGGCCCGGTGGCCGCCCCCCTGGCCAAACTCCGGGGACGCTTCCGGTGGCAGATCCTTCTCAAGGCCCCCAATCGGTCCGCGCTGCATCGGCTCCTTCTTCGCAATCAGCGGACCTACGCACCGTCATCCGGCATCCGTCTCCATGTCGACGTCGATCCGGTCGATCTGATGTGACGCCCGGCCAACAGGAAGGATTTGATTTTTTTCGGCCAACTCTCTATATTCATGAGAATAACAACCGTCAACACCGCAGGCCGCCCTCCCGTGATCCGGGGAGGAAGCCGGCTGCAAAAGGCTTATCATGATACGTACAATCCTCACCTATCCCGATCCGATCCTCAAGAAGAAGTCGGCGCCGGTTCCGGTCATCAACGACAAGATTCGGGAACTCGTCCGAGACATGGCCGAGACCATGTATGACGCCCAGGGAGTTGGCCTTGCCGCCCCCCAGGTGGGTGTCAATCAGAGGGTTATCGTCATCGACGTTTCCCAGAAGGACGAGAAGCCCGAGCTGATTGTCTGCATTAATCCGCTGATCGTCCATTCCGAGGGGGAATCGTTCGAGGAGGAGGGGTGCCTCTCCATCCCCAAGTACGCCGCCAATGTCCACCGCCATGAAGAGGTCGTGGTCAAGGCCCTGAACCTTGAGGGAGAAGAGGTCACCTACCGGGGGGCGGGGCTTCTGGCCATCGCGTTCCAACACGAGATCGACCATTTGGACGGAGTCCTCTTTGTCGACCACCTCTCTCCCCTCAAACGCGAGATGTTCCGGAAAAAATTCCGCCGTACCGCAGAGGAGGGTTAACTGATCGCCATGGCAGGTCTTCGCACTATCTTTATGGGAACCCCCGACTTCGCCTGTCCCACCCTGCTCAGACTGATCGAGCGCGGCGAGGATGTCCTCGCCGTCGTCACCCAACCCGACCGTCCGAAGGGACGCGGTCAGAAGCTCGTTCCGCCACCGGTCAAGGCACTGGCCCAAGAACACGGCATCCCGGTGATCCAGCCCCTCAAGGTCCGCGCACCGGAGGTTGTCGAGCAGATCCGGGCACTGCGCCCCGACCTCATCGTCGTGGTCGCATTCGGCCAGATCCTGCCCCAGAGCCTTCTCGACATTCCGAAGCACGGCTGCATTAACATCCATGCGTCGCTTCTCCCGCGGTACCGGGGTGCCGCCCCCATCAACTGGTGTCTCGTCAACGGCGAGACGGAAACCGGTATTACCACGATGCAGATGGATGCCGGTCTCGACACGGGGGACATGCTGGTGAAACGCGCCATACCCATCGATCCCGATGAGGATGCGCAAGCTCTGCACGACCGCCTTTCCTGTCTTGGCGCCGACACCATTGATGAGACGCTTGACCGGCTTGCCGCCGGAACCCTGACCCGGGAAAAACAGGATGATGCCCTTTCCTGCTATGCACCGATGCTCAAAAAGGAAACCGGCCACATCGATTGGACAAAAGCGGCTCAGGAGATCAAGAACCTCGTACGGGGGCTCACTCCCTGGCCCGGCGCGTTCACCTCGCTCCACGGCAAGACCCTCAAAATCTGCCGAGCATCAGTCGTCAGTGCCTCCGGCAAACCGGGGCGTGTCATTAAAGCCGACAGGGAAGGAATCCTCGTTGCCTGTGGCGCAGAAAGCCTGCTTATCCAAGAACTTCAGCTTGAGGGACGGAAGCGGTTACCGGCATTCGAATTCCTTGCCGGATATCGCATCGAACCGCAAACCACCCTCGGCGCACAGCGTGGAATGAACGATGCCTGACCAGAAACAGCCTCAAAAACGTCTCTTTATCTGCCTCATGGGGCTCACCTGCCTTCTGATCGTCGGGGTGATCTACCTTCTCTGGTGGATTCCCACTACGGGCCTCGCCAATATCCACCCGAGCCTGCCGCGTATCGCCGGCGTCGTGTTTGGCGCCCTTTCCCTCCTTGCCCTCGTCGGCACCCTGGTTCTTGTCCTGACCTCTGCCTTGGGGAAGGACATCCTGTTCACCCGTTTTCTCCGCGGTGTCGTGGTCAAATTCCTTCTACCCGCCATTGAACTGATCGGTCGTGCATTCGGCATATCGATCGACACCATCCGCCAATCTTTCATCGCCATGAACAACAGCCTTGTCCTCTCGCAGCGATTCAAGGTCAAGCCGGACCGGATACTGATCCTTCTCCCTCACTGCCTGCAATTGTTCGAGTGCGAGATCAAGGTGACCGGCGACATCAACAAGTGTGTCCGCTGTGGCAGATGCGACATCATGGGACTTGCTGAACTTGCCCATAAGTACTCGATCGATATTTCCGTCGCCACGGGCGGCACCTTGGCCCGAAAGGTAATCATCGAAAAGAGACCGAAGCTCGTCCTGGCCGTCGCATGCGAACGGGACCTCACCTCAGGAATAAAGGACTGTTACCCGCTCCCGGTGATCGGCGTTCTCAACGACCGCCCCTTTGGCCCCTGCTTCAACACGAAGGTCGATATTGGAAAGATCGACGAATCGCTTCAAGCCGTTATCGGATAACATCACCCCTCGCTGCCATGGAGTTTTAAAACGCGAGGTCAACCGCGTTCAGCAGCATGGCTCGCACCGGCGTACACGATATGGTTTTCCTGTTCGTCCCCTCACATTGACACCAACCTGATCCCTCCAGCACCCGGCAGATGACTACACCGTCGCGTCGCGACCAGCGCAGCCTTCTTTTTTCATCTTCATTCGGCCATCACGACTAGCCCTCTTTCTTGACCGGATGAGCTTGAAATGAGCCCGGCACTTTTCTCAACGTTTCCAATTCAGCTCAGGCTCGGCTCCCTTGAATAGGTGCCGTTTCACCGTCTCACCGTCAAGACCTTGGCCTTGGCAAACAAAAAGAGCCCCTCCGCGCGGAGGGGCTCTTTTTGTGATGGAAACGATCGGTGTTTCTTAGAGCAGGACTGCTTTCTGGGCAAGCTCCAAGAGGTATGCAGGCATTACGCCGGGCACGAGTACGCCGACGACCGAAATGGTTATACAGAGTGCAACCGGGGCGGACAATTTCATCCAGTCGAACTCTTCAACCGGGTTCTTCATGTACATGTAAACCATGACTCTCAGATAGTAATACACGGAAGCCGCGCTGTTAAGTACCCCGATGATCGCAAGCCAGATGTATCCAGCCTTGATGGCACCCGAGAACAGGTAAAACTTGCCGATGAATCCTGCGGTCGGGGGCATTCCCGCAAGGGAAAAGAGAAAGATGGCCATCGCCAGGGCAAGAACGGGATGCTTCGTGGCAAAACCTGCATAATCAGATACGTTGTTGTTCTCTTCCCCCTTCTTGCCAACAAGGACAATGATCGCAAATGCACCAATGTTCATAAAGGCGTAGGAGAGCATGTAGAAAAGAATACCGGCCGTCCCTTCAGGGTTACCCGCCGTAAAACCAACCAGAGCGTACCCAGCGTGGGCTATGGAGGAGTACGCCAGCATCCGTTTGATGTTATCCTGGTTGAGTGCAATCAGATTGCCGATCGTCATCGTAAGAACAGCAAGTATCCAGAGGAGGGCAGACCAATCGGCCTTCAGTGCCGGGAACGCAATGAGGATGACCCGCATGAATGCCGCGAAACCGGCAGCTTTCGGCCCTGCAGACATGAACGCAGTCATGGGGGTCGGCGCCCCTTCGTATACATCAGGGGTCCACATGTGGAAGGGTGCCGCCGCAATCTTGAACGAGAAACCAACCGCCATGAGCAGCATGCCGATGAAGAACATCGGATTCTTGGCGACAACTCCATTCTGAGCAATGTACTCAGCGATTTTTACGACCCGAGTCGTTCCCGTTGCGCCATACGTGAGCGCCATGCCATAGAGCAGGAACCCGGTGGAAAATGCACCAAGAAGGAAATACTTGAGTCCGGCTTCGTTTGACTTGAGGTTTGCGCGGTTCAGGCCGGCGAGCACATAAAGTGAAACCGAGAGCACTTCCAAACCAAGGAAGATGGTCATCAGGTCAGTGCCTGAGGCCATGAGCATCATGCCAACGGTGGCAAAGAGAAGAAGCGGGTACAGTTCCCCGACATTACATTCCTCGCGTTTGAAGTAATGATCCGAGATCAGGACCGTCAGCCCCCCCGAGAGGAGAAAGATACACTTGAAAAAAACGGCAAAATTGTCCTGGAGCACCGCCCCGCTGAATCCTGATACGGGTGCATTCCAACCGCTCAGGACCGTCATTGCAGTGATCAGAATACCGCCGAGACTCAGGTATCCCAGATAGGCCTTTTGCTCACTCGGAACAAACACATTCACAAGGAGCAGCGCCATCCCGAAGATCGAAAGGATGACCTCCGGCATGATTGGCGCCAGGTTGATAGCAGGAATAGCGATAGTTTCCATCTAAGTTTCCTCCGGTGGCTTTTCTGAGACGGTTACTTGGACTCTGCAGGCGGCATGATTACCGCAGGCATCGCCTGCGGGACCGGCATCTGCGGAATTTGTGCCTTGGCTGTCTGCCTAGATTTCACATGGACGATCAATTTTTCAAGCGACGGACTCATCTTTTCTATGAACGGTGTCGGGTATACCCCCATGTAGAAAATCAGGAACAGGAGCGGGAGCATCAGTCCAATTTCGCGGGCGTTCAGGTCCGAGAGAGTCTGGTTTTTCGGGTTATTGAGCTCTCCGAACATAACCCGCTGGAACATCCAGAGCATATAGACAGCCGCCAAAATCACGCCGCTCGTACCGATAACAGCATACCACCGGAGTTCGCTTTCAAATGAACCAAGCAGAACGAGGAACTCGCCGACGAACCCGTTGGTCCCCGGCAACCCGATGGACGAGAGGGTGACGATCATAAAAATCGTCGCGAATACCGGCATCTGCTTCGCAAGACCGCCAAAATCGGTAATCAGACGGGTGTGACGACGCTCATAAATGAAACCAACGATAAGGAAGAGTGCCCCAGTGGAAACACCATGATTAAGCATCTGCAGCATTCCGCCAGAAAGCCCCTGTAGGTTAAGGGCAAACACCCCGAGCATGACGTAGCCAAGGTGGGCAACCGACGAATACGCGACCAGCTTCTTAACATCTTCCTGCACCATGGCCACAAGGGCCGCGTAGATGATTCCAATTACCGACAGTACCGCGAACAGAGGAGTAAACTTGGCGGTTGCATCGGGGAACAGCGGCATGGCAAACCGAACAAAACCGTAGGTCCCCATCTTCAGCAGCACTGCAGCGAGTATGACGGAACCGGCCGTCGGAGCCTCGGTGTGGGCATCCGGCAACCAAGTATGCAGCGGAAACATCGGCACCTTAATGGCGAACGCAAGGGCAAAAGCCAAGAACATCCAAGTTTGAGTCGCTGGGTCGAGCCCGACCTCATAAAACCTAAGCAGATTAAAATCGCCACCGCCCGCCTTGAAATAGAGGGTGACCAGAGCGACCAGCATGAGAAGCGAACCGACCATCGTATAGATAAAGAACTTAACTGCAGCGTAAATCTTGTTTTTGCCACCCCAGATTCCGATGATGAAGTACATCGGAATGAGCATCACTTCCCAGAAGATGTAGAAAAGAAAGAGGTCAAGCGACACAAACGCTCCCAACATGCCAACCTCAAGCAGCAGGAGACAGATCATGTACTCTTTTACCTTTTCCTCAACTGCAGTCCATGTCGAGAGGATCGCAATCGGCATGATGAAGGTCGTCAACATAACAAGCCAGATGCTGATGCCATCAATCCCCACGTGATAATTCATCTGGAACGGCCCGGCGGCAATCCAGGGGACCCTTTCCACGAACTGGAACTCTGCATTGCTCTGGAAACCTGTCGCCACCGGCAATGAAATTACAAAGGTAGCCAGCGTGACAAGCATAGCAAGCATTCGGTGGACCGAATGGCTCTGCTTGGGGACGAAGAAGAGCAGTACGACCCCCAGAAGTGGAAGAAAGGTCATCACGCTGATTAAGGGAAACTGACTCATGAATCTGCTCCTTTGGTCCTAGTTAATTCTCAATTAGCGAAAGAGGTAGAACGCTACGATCACAACCACGCCAAGGGCCATGCTGATGGCGTAATTATGCACATAGCCAGTCTGAATGTTTCTCAACACACTACCGATTCCTTTAACGACAGCAGCCACACCATTAACGATGCCGTCGACCACGAGAACATCAAATCCCTTCCAGAGGAAATTCCCAAGAGCCTTACAGGGGTTCACGAAGAGAAAATCATAAAGCTCGTCGATGTACCATTTGTTGTACACGGCTCGATGAAGCCGCGGGAATGCAGCCGTAAACTTTGCGGGAATACTGGGGGAAACAATGTAGAGGAAAAAGGCAATGGATATACCAACCAAGGCAATAACAACTGACGTTGCCATGAGTCCCCACTCCAGAGCCGCGCTGTGATGCCCTTCGGCATGATGGAGTTGTTGTGCCATGAACTCGTGGGATCCCTTGAAGACCGGCTCCAGATAGTGTTCAAAAAGGTTGGGAACTCCGCCGAAGACCTCTCCGATGACCTTGGGAATGCCAACATAGCCACCAACGATTGCAAGCACTCCCAATACAATCAAGGGGAGCGTAATAACAAATGGCGACTCATGCAGGTGGCTCTTAGCCTTTTCTTTGATCCTGCACTCACCGAAGAATGTCATAAAGACGAGCCGGAACATGTAGAACGCTGTAAAACCTGCCGCAATCGCTCCCGTTGCCCAGAGGATAAGGTTCAGATCTCCGTGCAGAGGATTGGCGAAAGCCTGCCACAGAATCTCATCCTTGGAGAAGAAGCCGGAGAATCCCGGAATTCCGGCGATTGCAATAGTGGAAACGAGGAACGTGAGGAACGTGATCGGCATAGCCGACTTGAGTCCCCCCATGTTTCTCATGTCTTGCGGATCATCATGGGAATGGATATGGTGCAACGCATGGTGCATTGCATGAATGACGGAACCGGACCCAAGGAAGAGACACGCCTTGAAGAAGGCATGGGTCATCAGATGGAAGATACCAGCCGTAAACGCCCCTACGCCCATGGCAAGGAACATAAAGCCAAGCTGTGAAACTGTCGAATAGGCAAGAACCCGCTTGATGTCGTTTTGCGCCGTGCCAATGCTTGCAGCGAATATTGCCGTAGCGGCACCGACGATAGCAACGATCATCATTGTTTCGTGGGAGCGGATGTAGACGAAATTCATCCTGCCGATCATGTAGACACCGGCGGTGACCATGGTAGCGGCGTGGATGAGTGCGGAAACCGGTGTCGGACCTTCCATCGCATCCGGAAGCCAGGTATAAAGCGGTATCTGGGCCGACTTACCGGTTGCTCCAAGGAAGAAGCAGAGCGTTATAACGGTGACAACCCCTCCCACGGGAAGAAGGTGGGCATTTGCGGCCAGTTCACGGAAGTTAATCGTCCAGACGTTATGGGTATGGCCGAAATACCAGTACATGGTAAACAGACCAAGGAGGAATCCGAAATCGCCGACGCGGTTCATGACGAATGCCTTCTTACCGGCGTCTCCCGCGGATTTTTTGTGGAAGTAGTACCCGATCAACAGATAAGAGCAAAGACCAACCCCTTCCCATCCGACAAACATAAGGAGGAGGTTGTTGCCCAGCACCAGCAGTAACATTGAGAAAGTGAAAAGATTCAAGTAGGTGAAATACCGGTAAAAACCTTCCTCTCCATGCATGTATCCGATGGAATAAACATGGATCAGAAAACCAACCCCAGTCACAACCATAATCATGAGCGCCGACAGTGGATCAATGAGAAAACCGATATCGGCCTTGAACGTGCCTGACTTGATCCAGGTAAACAGTACCTTCTCAAATGCACGCTCTTCAGCCCCCCTTGAGAGGAGCTCTATAAAGATTCCGCAAGAGACGAGAAACGAACTAAAGACCATCAGGGCCCCAAGGCCACCAATCACCGTTTCGTTCTTGATTTTTTTCCCGAAGAGGCCGTTGATGACAACGCCAAGCAGCGGAAACAGAGGTATCAGCCATACGTACTCGAACATTCAAGACTCCTTTATAGCGAGAAATTCAGGATTTCGTTCTCTCTGCTACAGCTTCATCAGCTTGATATCCTCGACATCGATCGATTCGCGATTCTTGTAGAACGCAATCATGAGAGCAAGGCCCACTGCCGCTTCCGCCGCAGCTACCGTCATGACAAAAAAGACGAATATTTGACCGTCAATACTGCCGAGATGCCGAGAAAGAGCGATGAACGTCAGATTTACGGCATTGAGCATCATCTCCACACACATGAAGATGACTATGGCGTTTCGCCGTGTGAGGACACCGATCGTCCCGATGGAAAAGAGTATCGCGCTGAGAATCAAGTAACTGTTCAAAGGTACCATGTGCTTTACCCCTATCGGTTAAATTTTACGTTTCGTGAGAATGACCGCACCGATGATTGCCACGAGGAGCAATATAGAGGTCACCTCAAAGGGAAGAAGAAAATCCGTGTAAAGCGCCTTGCCAATTATCTCCGTGTGCCCAACTTTATGGATCAGATCGCTGTCAAGGCTTCCCTTGGCCCCCGTAAGAGCACTGCGCCCCAGTAGGTAGAACAGCTGGAACATCGTGAAGAGACCGATCAGGCTCCCGAACAAGACGGTGTGGGAACTCCGCTTTCCGGCTTCAGACCTCAGATTGAGAAGCATTATGACAAAGACGATCAAGACCATGATCGCTCCGGCATAGACGATAACCTGCACTGCCGCCATGAACGGAGCGTCGAGCATCACGTACAGCGTAGCGAGACAGAAAAACGTCAGAATGAGGGAGAGTGCGCTGTTGATCGGGTTTTTACAGGTAATGACCAAAAGACTGGCCAGGACAGCCACCGCTGCCACAATCGTAAAGAAGAACGTTTCCATTGCTGCTCCTTTATCGCTTTTCTAAAAGTCTCTCTTTGATAAAGACGAAATCTTCGCGCTTGTAGTTTGCCAGCTCAAATTCACCCGTCATCTTGAGCGCATCCACGGGGCACGCCTCGACACAGTATCCGCAGAAAATGCAGCGCAGCATGTCAATTTCGTAACGCTCTGCATATTTGTCGTGATTCTGGTCTTCTCCCGCTTCAACCGTGATGCACTTGGCCGGGCAGACCGTCGGACAAAGATAACACGCAACACACTTGGCCCGGTCATGGGACACCTTGAGCGCATGCAGCCCCCTGAAATTCGGGGAAACCTGCGGCTTCTCATCTGGGTACTGAAGCGTGATTGGTTTCTGGAACAGATGAGACAGAGTGATCTTGAGTCCTTTAAGCAGCGGCACAATCATTTCAATATCCTCGTCATGAAGTTGACTAGAGCGCGACTACCACGCCAGTGGCAACGATGTTCAGAAGCGACAGGGGCAAGAACACCTTCCAACCGAGACGCATAAGCTGGTCGTAGCGGTACCGGGGGTACGTAGCCCGAATCCACATACAGGTGAATATCAGGAAGTAAACTTTCGCAATAAAGTTGATTACGGGAGGAAAGGGGCCATGCCAGCCGCCGAGGAAAAGCGTTGTGGTGACGGCACACACCGTGATCATGTTCGCGTATTCCGCCATGAAGAACATGGCATACTTCATACTGGAATATTCGGTACAAAAACCGGACACCAGTTCGCTTTCAGCCTCAGGAAGGTCGAACGGCGTCCGGTTGATCTCCGCCAGCGAGCAGATGAAGAAGAGAATGAACGCGAGGGGTTGCTTGAAGGCATACCAGCCGAACCCCGCCTGGTCGGCGACAATTTTCTGCAGAGAGAGAGACTCTGAGAGCATAAAGACGGCGATGATGGAGAGCCCTGCAGCCAGTTCATATGATATCATCTGGGCAGAAGAGCGAAGCCCTCCGAGAAGGGAGTATTTGCTGTTCGATGCCCATCCGGCGAGAACAATGCCGTACACCCCCACCGACGCGAGAGCGAGGATGTAAAGCACTCCCACATTAATGTCGATGACCTTTCCTGCAGCAGTGTCATAATACGCCGCGATCTGGAGAGGAATCTTGTATCCCGCAATCTCAACCGTGTCACCGAAAGGTATAACCGCGAAGGAGATAAAGGCGGGGACGAGGGCAATTAGCGGTGCAATCAGGAAGGCAAATTTGTTTGACTGTGACGGGATGATCTCTTCTTTGAAGAAAAGTTTTAACCCGTCAGCGATCGGCTGGAGAAGGCCATGCCAGCCGGTTCTCATGGGCCCGAGGCGAACCTGCATGTGACCAATGATCTTGCGCTCTGCATACGTTGCATAGGCGACCGTAAGCAGAACGAACACAAAGACGACGAGCACTTTGGCGACCATGGCAATGTAGTAAGCCATCGGCAATCCTAATATTTCGTATCCCATATGCTCCTCTTCCCCTCTGTAAGATTTATATTCTCAGATGATTGTTGCTACTTGCTGATGCTGACCAAGGTTGCCGTAGAGCCATCAGTAATGGTGTTGATCGATTGTTCCGCAAAGTGGTAAGGGGCGAACACAACCCCTTCCGGCAGGCGATTACCCACTTTCGCCTTGAGCTTCACCTCACCGATCTTCGATTTAATCATGAGGTCCGTCCCATCAGCCACACCGAGTCGAGCAGCATCAGATCTGCCCAGCTCGACGTATCCCTCAGGGCAGACGTACATCGGTCCCTCACCGAAGAGCGACATGGTTCCACAGTGGTAAAGTGCGCTACCGGTCACGAGAATCATCGTGCCAGGTTCGGCAACGGGGACTTCGGCGCTCACTGAAACGAACTTCGGTTTAACTGTTACATGGTAAACTTTTCCGTTCTCCCCAAGTCCTTCCAGCGTAAGCCCAGCATATGCAGGCACATTCTTCGCGATTTCATCGAACACAGCAGCAACGTCGCGATACCGCTCACCTCCTCCAACGGTCGCACAGAGTTCAGAAAGTATCTCGAAATCGCTCTTTGCGAGGCCGACGGGTTTGATAGCTTTGCGCACACGCTGAACTGCCTTACCTACACTGGTGAAACTGCCATCTTTCTCAGCAAACGAGCAGGCAGGCAACACCACATTCGCCCTAGCAGCGGTCTCTGTGAGGAACAGATCCTGAACCACAAGGAAGTCGACTTTGCCCAGTGCCGCCTCGACTTTTTGCCGGTTCGGATACGATATCACCGGATTCTCACCCACTACATACAGGGTCTTTATCGCTCCAGAGGCACAGCCGTCAATGATGGCTGCCGCATCTTTACCACCCGCGACCGGGTGGAGCTTAAGATCGGCCGCCCCCTGACTATTATTCTTCTCACCGAGGATCAGGACGCCATTTCCCTCCGAACTGACCTTGCCGGTTAGGAGGGCAAGGTTAAAGGCAGCCTGGGCAAGCGCTTTGCCATGGCTGGGGTAGCCAATTCCTGTCGGAAAGACGATCAGAGCTTTACCGGCTTTTGCATAATCCCGGGCCAGCGTTGCTATCTCGTCTGCACTTACTCCGCACACCGTCGAAGCGGCAGCAGCGCTTTCAAGATCTTTCTTGAGCTGTTCAAAACCGGTGATTGATGCCGCCGCATCAGCGGTGAGACCTTCGTCCAGAATCACCTTGGCAAGGGCATTGAGAAGTGCCACTTCACCCCCGGGCTTGTGCAGGTAGGTCGTCGCTTTAGGAAGCTTGGTGAGCTTCCCGCTCTTGTCCGATACGATCCGGAGGTCAATCGCTTTCCGCTTAACTCCAAGGTTTATCTCAAAGCCGAGGACGGGGTGGGTTTCATACGCATCGCTCTTGATCACAAGGAGGAGATCTGATGCCTGGATATCCGCAATGGTGGCAGAAGAAGCGGGAACGCCTATGCTCTCAGCAGCACCCGCAGTGAGGGCCGCATGCCCATATCCTGCAGAATGATCAATGTTGTCCGAGCCTATCGCCTCATTGAAGAGTTTCTTGAAGAGGTAGAGTTCCTCGTTGGTGAGGCGTGGTGTCACAAGGCCTGCGCACGAGCTACCACCCACAGCCTTTGCGTCGGAAAGCTGCTGCTTAACGAGGCTCAGTGCTTCTTCCCACGTCGCAGGCTCCAATTGGCCACCCTTGCGGACAAGCGGAGTGGTAAGTCGCTTTGCGCTGTTCACGAATTGATAACCAAAACGACCGCGGGTGCAGAGTTGACCGTTGTGAAAACCCTGGTTTTCGTCGTAAATCGTCGTCAGAACCTTATTATCCTTAACTCCCAGGGTGAGGTTGCAACCGGTGCCGCAGTACGAACAGACGGTCTTGACCTTGTTGAGAGACCACCACCGTGCCTTGAACTTAAACGGACGTGAAATCAGTGCTCCGACAGGGCACACCGAAACACAGGAACCACAGAATTCGCAATTGAGGGGGCCATCGAACTGGGTACCGATTTTTGCTTCGATGCCACGATTGATAAAGGAGTAGGCACCAAAAGAGACAATTTCGTCACAGATCCGCGCACATTTTCCGCAATGAACGCACCGGTTCATGTCCCGCTCAATGAGAGGGTTTTCGTAGTCGATCTGATGCTGGAACTTCTCGTCGACAAACCGGTTAACGTTTACCTCATATTCATAGGTCAGATTCTGAAGATCGCAGTCTCCGGCGGCATCACAGACGGGACAATCAATCGGGTGTTTCAGCAGAAGCAGCTCAAGCACCATCTTGCGTGCCTTGATGATCTCAGGCGTCATGGTGCTTACGATCATCCCCTCTGTTACAGGCGTCGTGCACGCAGGGATCTGCCGCCCCTTCATCTGCTCCACTTCAACGAGGCACATGCGGCAGCCACCAAAAGGATGGAGCTTCTTGTCATGACAGAGAATGGGTATCCTGATGCCGGCCGTTTTGGCGGCATCATAAATGGTAGCGTCTTTGGGTACCGTTACCTGTTGTCCGTCGATCGTAAGGTTTACCATCGTGACCTCTGTTCCCTCGAAAGTTAGCTCTGCGAGCGGCTACTCTATCGCCATGAAGCGGCAAGCGTCATAACATGACTTGCACTTCGTGCACTTTTCCTTATCTAGGTAGGCGAGCTGCCCCTTCTCCCAAACAATCGCATCTGAAGGGCATGCTTTGAAACAGGCACCGCACTTTACGCACTTCTCTTCCACCACCTGCCAGAGAAGCAGTTCCTTGCAGCAGTTGGACGGGCAGCGCTTATCCTGGATGTGGGCCTCGTACTCGTGGCGGAAATATTTGATCGTGGAAAGAATCGGGTTGGGGGCCGTCTGTCCGAGGCCGCACAGCGATGCCTTCTTGATAGTCGCTCCAATTTCAAGCAGCGTCTCGATATCCGACGCCTGTCCGCGCCCTCCGGTGATCCGCTCAAGGATGTCGAGCATCGCCTTGAGACCGATTCGGCACGGCACACACTTTCCGCACGATTCCATCCTGGTAAAGGTCAGGAAGAATCTCGCAACATCAACCATGCAGGTAGTCTCGTCCATGACGACCAAGCCACCGGATCCCATCATGGCCCCTGCCTTGATGAGCGAGTCGTAGTCAACGGGAGTATCGAGGACTTCTGCAGGTATACAGCCGCCAGAAGGGCCACCAGCCTGAACTGCCTTGAACTTGCGGTTATTAGCAATGCCTCCGCAGACGCTATAGATGACATCGCGGACGGTCATACCTGCCGGAACTTCCACCAGTCCGGTATGTTTCACCTTGCCGGTTACAGCAAAAATCTTGGTCCCTTTGGTGGTATCTGTCCCAAGGGATGCATACCACTCGGCACCTTTATTGATGATGTGGCGAACGTTGGCAAACGTTTCAACATTGTTGATGTTGGTCGGCTTTGCCCAGAGGCCTTTGACGGCAGGAAAAGGAGGACGGGGGCGTGGCATGCCGCGCTCACCTTCAATGGAAGCCATGAGAGCCGTTTCCTCACCACAGACGAAGGCCCCTGCTCCCTTTTTGATGATCAGATCAAAATCGAACCCCCACCCCTGAATATTTTTGCCGAGATAACCTGTCTCTCGGCAGACATCGAGGGCCTTTTGCAGACGATCGATAGCAAGGGGATACTCCGCTCGGACATAAACATATCCCTTGGTGCATCCAATCGCATACGCGGCGATCATCATTCCCTCAACGACGCAGTAAGGATCGCCTTCAAGGATGGAGCGGTCCATGAACGCCCCGGGGTCCCCCTCATCGGCGTTACAGATGAGATATTTTTGGGTGCCAGGTGAGCCGGCGCAGAAGGACCATTTCATGCCCGTGGGGAATCCTCCCCCTCCTCTTCCACGCAGTCCCGACTTCTTTACTTCCTCAATGACGTCGGCCGGCTTCATGGTTTTCACGCACTTCTCAATGGCCTTAAAGCCGTCCTCAGCGAGGTAGGCTTCAAGCTTTTCCGGATCGATTTGCCCACAGCCGCTCATGACGACCCGCATCTGCGAATCGACAAAGGTATTGTAGTACGGTTTCGCCTTGCGCTTCTCCAGAGGAGTACGCTTAACGATATGCTCATCGACAATCAGAGCGACTTCTTCAGGAGTTACGAAGTCATAGGTCGTTCGCCCGAGTTCGGGATCGACGATGTCCACCAAGACATCGTTGGCGCAGAGGCCACGGCATCCTGTCTTTACGACATCGCACCGCTTGCCGACGACAGCCGAAACCCCTTTTTCTTCAAGCACTTTCTTGAATTCGGCCTCGACCTTCTTCGCGCCGGCTGATATACCGCCGGTTCCCTGGCAGATCAGAATCTGAATTCCCGCTTGTTCGCCCATATGGATGTGTCCTCTGCTGGAAAGTTAGAATCCCGTTTACTTCATTGGCCGCTGGTTGTATTCGGCGATGATCTCCTCAACCTTCTGAACGGTCATCTTACCGAACGTATCATCGTTAACCATCGCAAGCGGCGCCATGCCGCAGGCACCGAGGCAAGCCACCTTCTCGAAGGTGTAACGCAAATCAGGGGTTGTTTCCGCGTGACCAATCCCGACCTTGTCGAAGAACGTTTCCACGATTCGCTCTGCCCCCTGAACGTGGCAGGCAGTTCCGACGCAGACACGGATTATGAAACGACCACGGGGTTTAAGATGGAATTGGGCGTAGAAAGTAAGCACCCCAAAAATCTGACTCGGATAGACGTTCAGTCGTTCAGCAACCAGATCAATGGCAGGCTTGGGCACATACCCATACTCATCCTGGATGCCCTGCAGAACGGGCATGAGGTTGCCTGGCAGCGTCAGATACTTGTCGATAATATGATTTGCCGCTGCAAGATCGATTTCTTCAGTCGGGATTTCTTCGGCTGGAGCGTTACTCATGTACTCCATCTCCTTTGAATGCGAATGGGTTACCGGTCGATTTCGCCGAGAACAATGTCAAGGGTACCAATTACGGCGACGAGGTCTGCTATCATGGACCCCTTAGCCATCTTCTCGATAGCACCAAGGTTTACAAATGAGGGAGGTCTGATCCGCATGCGATAAGGCTTTGTCCCTCCATCGCTCACCAAGTAATAGCCGAGTTCCCCTTTGGGAGCCTCAACTGATTGGTAGACCTCGCCTTCTGGTGCCGAAAACCCTTCACTGGCGATTTTGAAGTGATGGATGAGCCCTTCGATGGTGTTGTAGACGTTTTCTTTCGGCGGATAGCAGACCTTGGGACAATCCGCGAGCACCGGCCCAGGCTTCAGAGAAGCCAGCGCTTGGCGGATGATATTGATCGCTTCCCGCATTTCCACAAGGCGAACCTTGTAGCGATCAAAGGTGTCGCACTTCTCGCCAACAGGGACCTTGAACGAATACTTCTCATAGCCACTGTAAGGGTTGTCACGGCGCAGGTCCCAATCGACTCCGGAACCGCGGAGGGCCGGTCCGGTGATACCATAGTCGATGGCATCTTCCGCGGAGATGACACCGTTGCCAATGGTACGCTGTAGCCAGATGGTGTTTTTGGTGAGTAGGCCTTCGTAGACATCAAAGTACCCTGGGAATTCATCGACTACCCGGCGCACATCCGCTTCGAAGCCATCATATACATCCTGCGACAAGCCACCGACACGGAAATAACTACTGGTCATCCGTGCGCCGGACAGCTTCTCATACATGCTCATGATCTGCTCCCGCTCGCGGAAGCAGTACAGAAAGACCGTCATGGCTCCGATGTCGAGGGCATGACAGGCTAGCCAGACGAGGTGAGACTTGAGACGGGTGAGCTCGGCCATGATCACACGGATCGTCTGGGCACGCTCGGGAACCTCGAGACCGAGCAGCTTCTCGACGGCCAGCACGTAGCCGAGATTGTTGCTCATGGGTGCAAGGTAGTCGAGCCGGTCCGTCAGGGTCATCGCCTGATGATATGTCCGGTGCTCCGACAGCTTCTCCACACCGCGGTGCAGGTACCCAATGTGGGGGGTAATCTTTTCGATAACCTCGCCGTCAAGCTCTATCACGAGCCTGAGAACGCCGTGGGTACTCGGATGTTGCGGCCCCATGTTCACTGTCATGATTTCTTTGTTTGCCATTGATCGCCTCTATTCGTTCAATGAAAGTGTCTACCAACCTTACGACAACCGGCCCTTGTACGGCTCTCGACCCGGTCCCTGGAGCGGATAGTCTTTCCGCAGCGGGTGCCCTTCCCAATCATCGGTCATAAGGATGCGACGAAGGTCGGGATGTCCCACGAACGTGATGCCGAAAAGATCGAATGTTTCCCGCTCCAGCCAGTTGGCCGTGTTCCAGACACTGACCACGGAGTCTATCTGCGGACTTCCTTCACTCACAGCAGCTTTGACCCTTAAACGATCCTTGTTCTGAATCGAATACAGGTTGTAAACAACCATAAAACGGGGCTCACGGCCCAAATAGTCAACGGCTGTCACGTCGGTGAGAAGGTTGTAGCGAAGCTCGGTCTTGAGGAACCGACAGATGTCGACAATGTTCTCCTTGGCAACGGTGACCGTTACCTCATCACGGAACTCTTTCACATCCAGCACGGCTGAAGGGAATTTCTCTTTCAGCTTGATCACTGCGCGATTGTTTTCAGCAATAGCACTCATATCGATTCCCCTGATTGTGGTAACTTTTATGCAGCCGTTGGCTCCAGCCTCTCGCCAAGACCCAGTGCGGAACCAAACGAATTGCGTTCTTTGGCAATCTTCTCCTGAAGTTTCAGCAATCCATAGAGAAGCGCCTCAGGACGCGGCGGGCAGCCGGGGATATAGACATCCACCGGCAACGCCTCATCGACGCCCTGAACAACACTATACGTATCAAAGACCCCACCGGAGCACGCACAGGCCCCCATGGCCACCACCCACTTCGGCTCAGGCATCTGCTCATACACCGTCTTGATAACCGGCAGCATCTTTTTGGTGACGGTCCCCGCAATGATTATGCAGTCAGACTGCCGGGGAGATGCCCTGAATATGATGCCGAAACGATCGAGGTCATGACTCGACGCTCCGGTGGCCATCATCTCAATGGCACAGCAGGCAAGACCGAAGGTCATGGGCCAGATCGAGGACTTGCGTGCCCAGTTGACAAGCTTGTCAAGGGATGTCGTAAGAACATTTTCTCCCAGCGGTTGCTCTACTCCCATTCCAAGGCTCCTTTTTTCCATACGTAGATATATCCGACAAAGAGAATGACGATGAACACCCCCATTTCAGCAAGGCCGAACATCCCGAGACGTTTAAAAAGGATCGACCAGGGATAGAGGAAAACCGCCTCTATATCAAACAAGATGAACAACATGGCAATGATATAGAACTTGACCGAGAAACGCTCCCTAGCGGAGCCCACCGGCTCACAACCGCACTCGTAGGGAGCAAGCTTGATGGGATTCGGCTTTTTCTGCCCAACAATCGACGAGACCACCAACGAGCCAAGACCGAATAGCAGCGCGATCACGACCAGCACGACTATCGGAAGGTAGGCGCCTATCATGTCATTTCCTCCACTTCGATGTTAGTTAATATTCCCAGCGGACGACAAAAACGTTTGCATTTAACGCGCACACCCCTGGCAAAAGCTCTGTTTGGGCATGCGTATACTGTATACAATTCGGTGGGAAAGTATGTCATTTGCTGCGCTTTGTCAAGAAAAAAAAATTCTAATTCCAGCCACATAATGTCCTGAATTAGTGCCACAAATCCTTTCCACCCACCCCCTCTCCCGCCGCCAAAATCCTTCTTGACACCCCAAAGGACACGTGCTATAAACTCCTAATTTTGCAAGACTTTCAAGAACAGGAGCTTCCATGAACACGACACGATCGAAGGAACTCTTTTCTCGGGCGCAGGAAACAATCCCCGGGGGAGTAAACAGCCCCGTCAGAGCCTTCAGGTCCGTTGGCGCAGACCCCATCTTCATTAAGAAAGCCACAGGCAGCACTATCACCGATGTTGACGGCAATGACTACATCGACTACGTCGGCTCATGGGGACCCATGATCCTCGGCCACTGCCACCCACAGATCGTGGACGCGGTAAAGTCTGCGCTTGCACTCGGAAGCAGTTTCGGCGCGCCGACGGAACTGGAAGTTACGTTGGCCGAGATGGTCGTCGACGCGGTTCCCTCCATCGAAATGGTACGTATGGTCAGCTCGGGAACCGAGGCGACCATGAGCGCGATTCGCTTAGCGCGCGGATACACGGGGCGGGACAAGATCCTCAAATTCAGCGGGTGCTATCACGGTCACGCCGATTCCCTTCTTGTAAAAGCAGGTTCTGGGGCGGCCACCTTCGGGGTGCCCGACTCCCCCGGCGTCCCCAGCGACTTTGCCAAGCACACCCTGACCGCTCAGTACAATGATTTGCATTCAGTCAAATCTCTGGTTGCGGAAAACAAGAATGAAATCGCCTGCATTATTGTTGAACCGATTGCCGGCAACATGGGAACCGTCCCCCCCTGTGAAGGTTTTCTCGAAGGGCTGCGTACACTGTGCACCGAGGAAAGCATTATTCTCATTTTCGACGAAGTCATGACTGGCTTCCGCGTCGCGTACGGAGGCGCGCAGGAACTTTACGGCATTACGCCGGACATGACTACTCTCGGCAAGATT
Organism: Geobacter pickeringii; assembly: GCF_000817955.1. Taxonomy (NCBI): domain Bacteria; kingdom Pseudomonadati; phylum Thermodesulfobacteriota; class Desulfuromonadia; order Geobacterales; family Geobacteraceae; genus Geobacter; species Geobacter pickeringii. The sequence continues at coordinate 3,370,702 of NZ_CP009788.1, forward strand.
ATCGGCGGAGGCCTCCCGGTGGGCGCCTTCGGCGGCAAAAAAGAAATCATGCAGATCCTTTCCCCTTCGGGAGGCGTCTATCAGGCAGGCACCCTGTCGGGCAACCCACTGGCGATGACCGCCGGCATCGAAACGCTGAAACTTCTCCGTCAGGACGGATTCTACTCCCGCCTTGAGGAGAAGAGCCGAGTTCTTGCCGAGGGCATCGCGGTCGCAGCCCGTGCTGCTTCGTATCCGGTGTACTCAACCCGCGTAGGAAGCATGTTCTGCAGTTTTTTCACCAGCGGGGAGGTGCATGACTGGACGACGGCATCGGCATGCGATACTGCGGCCTTTTCTAAGTTCTTTAGGGGCATGCTGAACGAAGGAATTTACCTGGCACCGTCCCAATTCGAAACTGCATTCGTCTCAATTGCCCACACCGCTGAGGAAATTCAGAAGACCATCGTTGCCGCAGAAAAATGCTTCAGGGCACTCTGAGAGGGATTCGCCGATTAAGATGATTGACAGCGACACAGCCCCTGTGATAAGAAGCCTAAGTTTTCGGACTTTAGTGCCCACGAACTGATCAAGCCCAATGGATGAAGAAAAACGTAGTCTTTTAAGAACGTTGGGGTTTGTCTCGAGTATGGGAATCTCGGTGGCACTTGCGATTTTCATCGGAGTGATCATCGGACGGCAGCTTGATTCCTGGCTTGGCACGCATCCTTGGTTTTTCTTTGTTTTCCTCTTTTTCGGGATTGCTGCCGGCTTTCGTAACATTTACGTAATTGCGGGCAGAGAAATTAAACGGGACAATGGCGGCAAAGATAGACGAGAATAATGTCTTCGCCGCGGTCACGAAGGGAAGCTGGGCACTCCTCGGGCTACTTACGGTTACCGGGTATGTGCTGCAGTCGCCTCGTTTTGCGGCAGGAGTTGCCGCGGGCGGGACCCTGGCCCTCGCGAACTACTACTGGCTGATGAGCATTTTACGAAGAATTCTCCATCAGCAGCCAACCCAGCCGGTTCGCTATGCCCAGGTGCGATATCTGCTCAGGCTGACGCTGATTGCCATTGCGCTTTATCTTCTGATAGTCCGTGCCCATATCGACATTATGGGGTTGTTTGTCGGCCTGTCCATAATTGCTGCGGTGATCGTCGTCCTTTCGTTTTACATGTACGCCACTAAAGGAGAGTAATATCATGGTTCACCCGTTGCTGTTTCTCCAGTTCTTCAGAAAACTTCTCGAACCGCTTCACATTTCCGAAGCGGGAGCCGATGCCATCGCCTACACCTGGCTGATTCTTGCTCTCCTGATCATTCTCTCACTTCTCGCAACCAAGAGTCTGAAGGCCGTCCCCACCGGCATGCAAAACTTCATGGAGGTCGTTGTGGGAGGGATAGAGAACATGGTTGAGGAGACCATGGGCGAAAAGGGAAGGCCCTACTTCCCGCTTATCGCTACCCTCGCTCTCTTTATCCTCGTCTCGAACCTTATTGGTCTTGTCCCCGGCTTCTTTCCTCCGACCGCAAACCTGAACACGACGGCAGCGTGTGCTGTTATCGTGTTTCTGTCTACCCATGTTGTCGGCATAAAGAAGCACGGCTTTCACTACCTCAAGCATTTCATGGGCCCCATCTGGTGGCTGGCCCCGCTTATGTTCTTCATCGAAATCATTGGCCACCTCAGCCGTCCCCTGTCGCTCTCACTCCGTCTTTTCGGGAACATGAACGGCCATGAACTGGTCCTCATGATTTTCTTCGCTCTGGCACCGTTTCTCGTGCCGCTGCCGATGATGCTCATGGGGGTTCTTGTCTCCTTCATTCAGGCATTCGTCTTCATGCTTCTTGCCATGATCTACATACAAGGTTCCCTTGAGGAAGCTCATTAATATCCCAATCCTATACTATTTAGGATAAACACAAACCAAGAGGAGGAAGTACAAATGGAATTTTTCACAATGTGTATGCTGGCAGCAGGTTTCGGCATGGCGATCGGCGCCTTCGGTACCGGTATCGGCCAAGGTCTCGCCGTCAAGAGCGCTGTTGAAGGCGTTTCCCGTAACCCCGGCGCTTCAGGCAAGATCCTGACCACCATGATGATCGGTCTGGCCATGATCGAGTCTCTCGCCATCTACGTTCTGGTTGTCTGCCTCATCATCCTGTTCGCCAACCCCTACAAGGACGTTGCGATCAAGATTGCAGAGACCGTAGCGAAGTAATTCGAGTACAAATCGATGCATGCAAGAGGGGTGTGCCGCCGGCACACCCCTTTTTCTATTTCCTTCCGGCTAACCCTTTTCCCTCTTACCGCTCTTGCACTTCACATCCTTCCTCAACAGCATGAAACAGCTGCTGATTAGCCCTAGGATACCGCAATCGCATCAGTTCAAGTTGCGGCTCCATATCCATTTATCATTCTTGAGGTCAAGCATTATCCCCTCCCCTTGACAACGCCTTTTTATCAAGCTGGTCAGCAACGCTCACATCCTGCCCCTGTTGAACTGGCGCAGGTCACAGCCCCTTTCGCAGCGCCGCCTTCGCCTTTAATATGCCCCGAAGCAATTGAGCGAATTTCCCGGATCAAGGGCCGACGTCAATAGCCCCCAGAATCACCATCAAATCGCCCCAATAAACGCCACAACGCTTTGATAATCAAGAGCATCTCTCCATGAAGCCCGGCGTACTACAAAAAAAAACGGGGTGCTGCACTGCAGCACCCCGCCATTACGTCACAACTCAAATAGACTGAATTAATCGACCGGCACTTAGTGCCCTCCACCGGCCAGGAAGGCGAGAGGTGGTCCCCGAAAATCGGACAGTGTGTTAAGGTGGACAGCCTTACCCTGTTGAAGGAGGATCACCCATGAAGAGCCGTCGTCGTTTTTCCGCCGAGTTCAAGGCCAAGGTTGCCCTGGAAGCGATCCGGGGCGAGCAGACCCTGAGCGATCTGGCCGCCCGCTATGAAGTGCATCCCAATATGATCACCAACTGGAAACGGCAGGCCATCGAGAACATGGCAGCGGTGTTTTCCGGAGCCGCCGAGCACAGCAATAAGGCGAATGACGATCAGATCAAGGACCTGCACGCCAAGATCGGACAACTCACCGTGGAGCGGGATTTTTTGGCCAAAGCCTTCGGTCGCTGTCGCTGAGTACAACCCGAAGGAAGGCCCTGGTCGAACCCGACCATGACCGACTCAGTATTGCCCGGCAGTGTGAACTGCTCTCGATCAAACGATCGGCCTACTATTACCAGCCAGTGGGCGAAAGCCCACAGAACCTGGAACTGATGCGCCTGATCGACGAGCAGCATCTCGAAACACCGTGGTATGGCACCCGACAGATGACCCGGCACTTGCGCCGGGAGGGTCATGCCGTCAATCGCAAGCGCATCGGTCGGCTGATGCAGTTGATGGGACTATCGGCTATCTACCAGAAGCCGAACACGTCGAAGCCGCATCCGCAGCACAGGGTCTATCCTTACCTGCTGCGTGGCGTGACCATCGACCGGCCAAACCAGGTCTGGTGCGCCGATATCAGCTATATTCCGCTGAGGCGAGGTTTCCTCTACCTGGCGGCGATCATGGATTGGGCCAGTCGCAAGGTCCTGTCATGGCGGCTTTCCAACACCATGGACGCCGATTTCTGCGTTGCCGCGCTCGAAGACGCCCTGGCTCGCTTCGGCAAACCCGAGATCTTCAACACCGACCAAGGGAGCCAGTTCACCAGCGATGCGTTCACCAAGGTCCTCAAGGACGCTGAGATCCGCATTTCGATGGACGGCAAGGGGCGCTGGCGGGACAACGTCATGATCGAGCGGCTATGGCGTTCTCTGAAATACGAGTGCATCTACCTGCACGCCTTCGAGACCGGCAGCGAGGTTCGTCAAGGTTTGAGCCGCTGGATCAATTTCTACAACATGCGCCGCCCGCACTCGAAACTAGACGACCGGACGCCGCATGAGGCATATTGGCAAAAACCCCGGCCTGGCTACGCCGGCCGTATTCTCTCACTGGCGGCATGACTACAACCGGCAATCCACCTTATTCCCGCCGCCAACCTGTCCTACAAACTGGGACCACCTCTGCGTAGAGCATCAGAACAACGAGCGTGAGACCGGTGATTACCGCAAAGAAGCCGAATGACTTTACGAAGAAGTCATAGGCAATGCCGCTTGTCTTCTTGGCAGCAAACTGCTCGGTGATGCCGAGTTCTTCGTATCGCTTCCACTGATCGCCGCGCTCCTCGAGGAATTCATGCTTCGGCAGCTGACCATTGAAGATTACGAAATCCATGGGGAACTTCTCAGGACGTCCATGGGTGTTGAAGAAGTGGACGGTGAAGATGAACCCGGTGGCGAGAAGTGCCTCGTCAGAATGGATGATCGTCGCAACGTTGAACATCCAGCCGGGGAGGAAGCTGCCGAAGAACTCGGGGAACCAGAGCATGAGCCCCGACCCGCCAATGGCAAACATACCCCAGAAGACCGCGATGAAGTCGAATTTCTCCCAATAGGTCCACCGCTCGAAGGTCGGTTTCGGCCCCCGGAAGATGAACCAGCGTACCATACCGACCACATCCTTGATATCGCGGAAATTGGGCATGAGCGAATCGGGACCGAAGAGTCGCTGAAGCACATTGCCAGGGAGATCTTTCCGGACGAAGAGGAAGTGGAACGACAGGATGAGCGACCCCGAGAAGTAGATGAAGGTGATTCCGGCGCCAATGCGGTGGACGAGGCCGGCATTACCGGAATTGCCGAAGATGTTATCCATCATGAACTTGGCCCAGTGCTGGTCGCTGAATTTCAGAGGAAGCCCTGAAAGCGACAGCAGTAGGAAGCTGACGATGACCAGAAGGTGAAGGAAAATATGCCGCCTCTTGAAGCGACGGTATACCTTGTGCCCATCTACAACATGGTGCTCAGCATGCCCCATGATCAGCGCCTGCTGTTTCTCGCGATTTTCGACAAAGCCACGGAACATCCAGAGCAGGGTGTGAATCCAGAACACCCCGAAGGTGCCGATGAGGAGACCCGTCATGGCAATGAAGGTGTAGTAAAGAATGGGGAACTTCTCCCGATCGCTGTGCTCGCCATGGGCATAATATTTGGTGAAGAGCGGGGTCGCCTTTGGATGGCACTTGGCGCAGGTTGCGGTGAGGTTCTGCGGATTCACGCTTGAATTGGGGTCCTTGGCCGGGAGCACCGCGTGGGCGGTGTGACAGTCGGCACAGCCAGCAACTCGCTCGGGGAAGCCGAGGCGATAGTTTTTGCCATGGTAACTTTCCATGTAGGTCTTGACGGCGACGGTGAAGACATTGTTGCGCTTCATCATCTTCTCGTCAGCGTGACACTTCATGCAGACCTTGGTATGGAATTCGCGGTTCTCCCGTGACTTGGGATCGCCAAGGGGCTTGATGGCGTGAAGATTGTGACAGTCGTTACACGCGGCAGAATCCATGTTGCCAGAAGCGACCGCTTTACCGTGGATGGAGTTGCGATAACCCGCCTCCTTGTCGTGGCACTGGATACACTTGGCCACAACCTTCCGCTTGTCCTTGTTCCAGTAAGTGTGGGTATGAATATCCGTGTGACAGTCGGCACACATCACATCCTTCTGGGCGTGGACGCTGGCATAGTGCTCGGCATTCTCCTTCTTGTGACAGCGCTCGCACCGTACTTTGGCGATCTTTGTCTCGCCCTTCATATGCCTGGTGAGATCGGTGATCTCCACGTGGCAGCTGGTACAGGCGTTCTTGCCATGGACCGATGCGGCGAAGGCCGCGGCCGAAATCTTATTGCTGTGACAACCGAGACACGTGGCCGGATCAATGGCCATGCCGCTTTCGGCTGCAGCGGGCCCGGCGAGCGCCACGAGCAGCAAGAGTGCAGGGAACAACCGATAAAACATCGACAACATGAATGCTCCTCCTCGTTTAGATTTGCCCCAAGAAATAAAACACAGTATTTAATTACAAGCTTAAAACTTGCGGCACTATAAAAACAAGCTCGACACTAAATAGAAAAACCAAATACACCCAAGCATTTTCAACCAACTACAACACAAGCCGTAATCAGTTATTCACAAAACACGATTTTATATTATAAGCAAAACTCAATGAAAGGGGGTCAATCCCCGCGATAGTAATACCGGCAACCACAAAAAGCAACAGGAAATGTATGAAATTTCTATACATATCCGGGAATCTACGACTGAGTCGGTGCGGTTCTTTACGGGATGAAGACAACGATCCCTTCTGCGAGGGCAAATTCCAGAAACGACGCGGCTTCAGATTCAGGAATTCGCAAACGGCGGGCGCATTCCAGCGGAGAGGTCACACCATCGAGGGAGGAAAGGAACTGGAAGTGGGGTTCAAGCAGCGATTCGGTAAAGACTTCACCCCCCCGGGGATAAATGGCTGCCCAGGAACCGGCGGGAGAAAAGCATGCGGCAAATTCCCCAAGATCGAACTCTCCGGCCTCCAGAAGATCGAGGATTTCATAGGAAAAGCGGACCAGCCGTGCCGCCGGACTGACCAGGCAGGGACGGGAGAGCAGATCGTCTCTGGAAAGTGCGCGATCGGAGGGAATTTCAGGGGGGGGCGCGAGAAGCGCTGCGGCGAAGTGGTAATGGAAGTCGACGAGATCGAGCGCCAGCGACAGAAGCTTCTTTTTTCCCCTCTTGGCGAAAAGAGAGCCCAGATAGGCGCGTTGCAGGGACCAGATTTCGCGGTCCGTCACATCCTGCTCGCCAGGTCTGCCTGACGGGGAGTCGGCCAGCCACCTTCCGAAACCTCCGAGCAGAGCGGTCGGCGAGAGACCAAGGGCGCCGGTTATCGAATTGAACCACGCCACCGCCTTGCCGCGACTGTAGAAGATATCCGTTGCGGTGGCAAGGCGCGCTGCCTCGGCCATGGCGGAAGGAGGAAAGGTCGGCGATTCGAGGAGGGTGTATGGCGGGGTCGCCTGGTGGAGGAGCCCCGCCGTCTCGGCCCGCTGCGCCAGGGGAGTGCCCGGCAGCACCGCGAGGGGGAAGATGTCCAGATGGTTGGGATAGAGCGAGAGAGCGAAATCGAGGGATCTCTTGAACCCTTCGAACGAATCGCCGGGCAGCCCGTAGATAAGGTCGAAGCCGAAGATGGCGCCGCTTTCGTTGAGCAGTGCCACGCGCTCCGCAAAGTCCTGCGGGTCAAAGCTCCGCCGGACCTTCCTGAGTACGGCGGAGTCGGCGCTCTGGAGGCCGATCTGCAGCGAACAGGTTATGGAGGCAAACAGCCGTGCCATCTCGCGGTCGATGAACTCGCTCCGGACCTCGAAATGGAAGTGGATGTGGGGGGCGCGGGCACGGATCATCCGCAGGACGGTCTTCGCCGTCTTTCGGTCGACGTTGAAGGTCGAATCAAGGACAAAGACCTGCGGTATGCCGCTCTGAACGATGAAGTCTAGTTCCCTGTCGATCCGCTCCATCGAAAAACGTCGTACCCCCCGCTCCCCCTTATAGTCGAAACAGTATTCACAGCCGAAGTCGCACCCGCGCGAAAACTGCCAGAGAAGGCCGGAGTAACGCCGGACATCGAGGGCACCGGCAAGAAACGGTGATGGAATTGTGTCAAGGAGGGGTATCTGCCGTGGTGGGGTGAGAACGACTGCATCATCAGTGCGAAACGCCGTCCCGGCAACGCCCCTCGGCATCGCGCCGCCGTACAGCTGTGCCATGGTCTCCAGAAAGGGGATCTCCCCCTCACCGAGGATGAGAAAGTCGAAGGGCGATCCCCCGAGGAGCCTCTCGGGATCAGCGGTCGCTTCGGGGCCGCCGGCGAAGAGCACCAGATCCGGCCGGGCTTCGCGGAGGAGCGAGGCAGCCCGGAGCGCCGCATCGCGGTTCCAGAGATAGATCGAGAAGCCGACGACATCGGGTAAGTGGCTGGCGATGTCGCGCGCCACCTTCTCGGCAGCATCGCCGGCGAAAAAATCGCACAACTCGACGGCAACGGCTGCGGCCAGCTCGTCGTCGGTGCCGAGATACGCCTTCAGAAAAGCGTTGGCAAGGGGGACCGCCTGGGGTGACGGCGCGGCATGGATGGCGGCGAGAACAACCTTCACGTGGATCTACTCCGATTCGGCCTGCAGCTACTTGCGAAGGCGCGCCTTGATCTTAGGGGTGCCGGCCTCGATGACGATCCGAAACTCTACCGGGGCATCGCCGTAACGGGCCGCGATGGCCGGACGCTGCCTCTCGATGGCGGCGAAGACCATCTCCCGGCTGATGGTGTCGGTCGAGAGGCCGCACGCCCGGCGCGCCTCCACGAACTGACGGTAAAGCTCATCGGTTTCGCCGCCGGCCGCCGGAGAGCGGGGTTTCGCAGCGGCAGCAGGACGGGCGCCTCCGTCGGGACGCTGATGCATCGCCATCCGGAAGCGGTCGCGGGAGTACTTCCCCTCCTCCATGAGCCGTAGAATCCGGTTCCAGTACTGACGGTAACTGTTGAGGCGAGAGACGAGGGAGTTGTATTTGAAGCTCAGCATGGTGTTGACGATTTTGACGGTGGCGTACTTGCGCGCCAGCCGTTCCACCGTCTCCAGAAGGCGCACGGGTTCACGCTTCTCGAGGCCGAGGAAGTACTGCTCGTACTTGATGATCAGCTCGTTGAGTCCCTGCTCGAACTGAACGATGTCCTCCGGAATTCCCATGGGCTCTCCCACGCCAAGACTACCGCAGAACCGGGGGTGGTGTAAAGGCGAAAGGGGGGAGTCGAACCCCCTCCTAATCCCTTGACTTGCCGTTCTGCCATCGTTTAGAGTAAATCTTTTCAATCCATACGGTTACATTATGAGGAGGTACCGTTCCATGGCTGATCTCGCCGCCATCATCCTTGCCGCCGGCAAGGGGACGAGAATGAAGTCGGATCTGGTTAAGGTGATGCACCCGCTGGCCGGGGCACCGATGGTGGCCTGGCCCGTGGCAACGGCCCGGCAGGCGGGGGCAGCGCGCATCGTCACGGTAATCGGACACCAGGCGGAAAGCATCCGCGGGCATTTTGCCGGCGAGTCCGACATCGTCTTCGCCCTCCAGGAAGAGCAACTCGGCACCGGCCATGCGGTGGCATGCGCGGCAGAGCTTCTCGCCGGCTTCACCGGAGCGGTGCTGATCCTTTGCGGCGACGTCCCACTCATCCGCCCCGAAACCCTCCGCGCCATGACGGAGACCCATGCCGCAACCAATGCGGCCCTCACGGTGCTCACCACCCACCTGGAGAACCCCTTCGGTTACGGCCGCATCATCCGCGGCTTCGACGGCCGGGTCAGCCGGATCGTCGAAGAGAAGGACGCCACCGCCGAAGAACGCTCCCACACCGAGGTAAATGCCGGCATTTACTGCGCCGAGGCATCGTTTCTCTTCGACGCGGTCTCCCGGCTCGGCAACGACAATGCCCAGGGCGAATACTACCTCACCGACATCGTCATCCGGGCCGCCGAACACGGGTTGCGCTGCAGCGCCCACGCGGTTGCCGATCCCGCCGAGGTAATGGGGGTCAACGACCGGATCCAGCTTGCCGAGGCAGGCCGGCACATCCGCCGGCGCATTGCCGAGGCTCTCATGCTCGACGGCGTCACCATCGTCGATCCGTCGGCAACCTACATCGACCGGGGGATCGTGGCGGGGCGGGACACGACGGTACACCCCGGCGTCCACCTGGCGGGGGAGACCCGCCTCGGCACCGGCTGCACCATCGAGACGGGGGCGGTCATCAAGGGGAGCACCCTCGGCGACGGCTGCGTCGTGGAGCCAGGGGCAGTCATCCGCAACTGCCGCATCGGAAACGACGTGGTGATCAAGGCCGGGACGGTGATGGAAGACGCCGTGATCCACGAGCACGCCGCCATCGGCCCCATGGCCCATCTGCGGCCGGGGACCGAACTCGGCCCCCAGGTCAAGATCGGCAACTTCGTAGAGACGAAGAAGATCACCATGGGGGAGGGGTCCAAGGCATCCCACCTCACCTATCTGGGAGATGCCGCCATCGGGAAGAACGTCAACGTGGGATGCGGCACCATCACCTGCAACTACGACGGGGTCCGCAAGCACCGCACCGTCATCGGGGACGACGTCTTCGTCGGCAGCGACGTCCAGTTCGTGGCGCCGGTGACCATCGGGCGCAACTCCCTCATCGCCGCCGGCACCACCGTCACCCAGGATGTCCCCCCCGACTCCCTCGCCATCGCCCGGGCCCCCCAGGTGAACAAGGAAGGGTGGAAACTTAAAAAGCGTGAGGGGTAAGGCGCCGGGAGCGAGGAGGGAAAGCCGTTTCACCCCCGCTCCCCACCCATCCCACTCACTGGAGGCAATATGTGCGGTATCGTAGGCTACATCGGCGCCCAAGAGGCAACCCCCATCATTCTCGACGGCCTCAAGCGTCTTGAGTACCGGGGGTACGACTCGGCGGGCATCTGCACCATCCAGGACAACATGGCCGACAAGCGGCGGAGCGAGGGAAAGCTCTTCAACCTCGAAAAGCTCCTCCGGGACACCCCCCTCGCGGGGCACATCGGCATCGGCCATACCCGCTGGGCAACCCACGGCCGCCCGTCGGAGCGCAATGCCCACCCTCACCAGGCCGGTTCCATCATCGTCGTCCACAACGGCATCATCGAGAACTACCTTGAGCTGAAGGAGCGGCTGGCGGCCACGGGGCGGGAATTCAAGAGCGACACCGACACCGAGGTGATTTCGCACCTCATAGATGAAAAGCTCTCCGGCGGGGCCGACTTCGAGCAGGCGGTCCGGAGCGCTCTCGCCGAGGTACGGGGTGCCTACGCCCTCTGCATCCTCTGCGAGCGGGAACCCGACGTGCTCATCGCCGCCAAACAGGGGTCCCCCATGGTGATCGGGCTGGGCGAGGGGGAGTTTTTCGTCGCCTCCGACATCCCGGCCATCCTCTCCCATACCCGCAAGATGGTCTTCATGGAGGACGGCGAGATGGTCGTCTTCCGCAACGGCACCCCCACCTTCTCCACCGTGGCCGGCGCCCCCCTCGACAAACAGGCGCGCCACATCGACTGGTCCCCCCTCATGGCGGAAAAAGGGGGGTACAAGCACTTCATGCTCAAGGAGATCTTCGAGCAGCCCCGGGCGGTGCAGGACACCATCACCGGCCGGCTCCTGGAGGAGCAGGGGGACGTGCGGCTGGAGGAGATGAAGCTCTCCGATGCCGAACTGCGGGGAATCAGCCGGATCTGCATCGTTGCCTGCGGCACCTCGTGGCACTCGGCCCTGGTGGGCAAGTTCCTCATGGAGGAGCACTGCCGCATCCCGGTGGAGGTGGACATCGCCTCCGAGTTCCGCTACCGCAACCCGGTCATCGACGACACGACCCTGCTCCTGGTCATCTCCCAGTCGGGCGAGACCGCCGACACCCTGGCGGCGCTCCGGGAGGCCAAGGCGCGGGGGGCCAAGACCGTCGCCATCTGCAACGTGGTCGACTCCTCCATCGCCCGGGAGGCCCACGGTGTTCTCTACACCCATGCCGGCCCGGAGATCGGGGTCGCCTCCACCAAGGCCTTCGTCACCCAGCTGGTGGCCCTCTACCTCTTCACCATCCGGCTCGGCCGGGCCGTCGGCACCATCGACCAGGCGACGGGTCGGGCCATGATCGCCGCCCTGGTCAAGGTGCCTGGGCTGCTGGAAAAGGCCCTGGAAACCAATGAGCAGGTGGAGAAGATCGCCCGCCGCTACGTGAACGCCCGGGACTTCCTCTACCTCGGCCGCGGCATGAACTACCCCATCGCCCTGGAAGGGGCCCTCAAGCTCAAGGAAATCTCCTACATCCACGCCGAGGGGTACCCCGCCGGCGAGATGAAGCACGGCCCCATCGCCCTCATCGACGAGGAGATGCCGGTGGTGGTGCTCGTCCCGAAAAACAGCACCTACGAGAAGGTCCTCTCCAACATGGAGGAGGTCATCGCCCGGGGGGGGCGCGTCATCGCCATCTGCTCCGCCGGCGACGACGAGATCGCCAAAAAGGCCGAGGTCACCCTGGAAGTGCCGACCGACGGCGAGGAGCTGGCGCCGATCCTCCTCTCCGTGCCGCTCCAGCTCCTGGCCTACCATGTGGCGGTCCTCAAGGGGACCGACGTGGATCAGCCGAGGAACCTGGCGAAAAGCGTCACCGTCGAATAGTCGCCTTTCATCTCGGCGAAATAAAAACGCCCGCATCCGCGGGCTTTTTTATTGGAGGCGACGGAGAGGCGGGCCGCGTTACGGCGTCCCCTCCTCCAGCAGATCGTTGGGCCCCTTGCGCAGGATGTTGTAGGCAAGATTGGTGAACCGGCGCCCCGGGTTGCGCAGGACGCGGGTGGCGACGGCGCGCCAGCTGTACGCTTCCCGCCGGGCTTCGAGCCAGCCGCGGTGGAGCCGTTCGGGAGACATGAGCCGCGGCCGGAAAACCACGCTGGAGTGGTCGTAGCGGGACCAGTCGGTGGTCAGGAGCCGCCCTTCCTCCTGGAACTGGCGGAAGAGGGCCGTGCCGGGGTACGGGGTGAGGATGTGGAAGGTGGGAACGCTGGGGGAGCACTCCTCCAGGAAGCGGACCGTGGTCTCGAAGACGCTCTCGTCGTGGTCGTCGAAGCCGAAGATGATGGAGGTCTCCAGGATGATCCCGGCGTCGCGGACCCGTTTCATGAGATCCGCCGGGGTGTGCTTGGAGCCGGATTTGGCCATGTTGGCGTGGGTGCCGGTCACCGACTCAATCCCGACAAAGAGGCCGATGCACCCTGACTCCGCCACCAGCTTCAGGAGTTCCGGGTCCTCGGCGAAGCGGAGGTTCGTCTGGGAGCCCCAGCGGACGTTCATCTCCGCCAGCCCCCGCAGGATCGGCCGCGCCTTGGCCGGGTCACCCAAGAGGTTGTCGTCGAGGAAGACCACGAGTTTACGGTTGAAGGAGCGGATCTCGGCCAGGATATCCGCCGGGTCGCGGTAGCGGAAGCTGCGGCCGAAGTAGGGGGTCACGGTGCAGAAGGAGCAGTCGTAGGGGCACCCCCGGCTCGCCTGCACCGTCTGGGTGGTGAGGTAGCGCCGGCCGGCCAGGATCTCCCGCCGGGGCCAGGGGGCGGTAAGGAGGTCGCCCGTGGGGACCGGCGCCCGGTAAACCGGTCGGAGCCGCCCCGCCAGGAGGTCGTCCAGGAGCTCCCCCCAGACCGGCTCGGCCTCGCCCACCACCACGGCGTCGGCGTGCTGCAGCGCCTCATCGGGGAGGACCGTGGGGTGGATGCCACCGAGGACCACCGGCACTCCCCGCCCCCGGAAGCGGTCAGCGATCTCGTAGGCCCGGGTCGCCTGGTGGGTCATGGCGGTGATCCCCACGAGGTCGAAGGCACCGTTAAAGGGGACCTCGTCGTGGACCTCGTCGGCCAAGATCACTTCCCAGGATTCAGGCGTGGCCGCGGCCACCATCTGGAGCGAATGGGAGGGGAGCTGGAAATAGCGCGCCCACCCGAGCTTGTGGGTGGCCGGATAGATCAGCAGCAGCCGGGGGGATGCGGACATCAGGCTGCCCCGTGCCGCGCCCCGGTGCCGAAATCGACCAGCGGCTCCGTGGTCCGGGGGCGGCTCTTCTCGTACTCCCGCAGGTAGGCGTCGGGCTTCATCATCCGCTGGGTCCGCCAGAGGACCCGGGCGATGTAGGGGATCTGGGAGGGGCGGACCTGCTTCATCCAGTCGACGAGGCTCTTCTCGCCGGAGGTGTTGAGGATGGAGCGGCGCCAGGTCTCGGCGTAGAGCTCGAAGAAGCGCCGGGCCCCCACCCGCGGCTCCCAGAGGAGGTGGTGCATGTCGAAGTTGGACCAGGGCTGGCGGGCGATGCGCGGGGCCATCTCCCGGAAGAAGTCGGTGCCGGGGAGCGGCGTGAGCACCGTGAAACCGGCCCGCTGCAGGCCGTAGCGGGCCACGAACTCCCAGAGATCGCGGAAGTCGTCCTCATCCCAGTCGGGGTCGATGAGGAAGTTGCCGTTGATCCCGTAGCGGAGTTCCCGGGCAAGCCGCACCCCCTCCACGCTCTCGGCCACGCCGGAGTCCTTGGTGAGACCCGCGAGCCCCTTGTCGGTGGCCGCCTCCAGGCCGAGAAAGATGTCGAAGTCCTTCGCCAGGGGGCGCCAGGCCGCCATCAGATCGGCACTGCGGCAGATGAGATCGGTGCGGGTCTGGACCAGGATCCAGCGCTTGAAGACGCCGCGCTTTTTCAGCGCCTCTGCCAGCTCCAGGCTCCGGGCCGGGTTGTGCCAGAAGAGGTCGTCGGCAACGAAGATCGAATCCCCCGCCGTGGCGAAGTCCTCCACCACCGCGGCGATGCTCCGCTCGCGGCAGGAGCGGCCGTAGAGCTGCCAGACCGAGCAGAAGGAGCAGCGGTGGGGGCACCCCCGGGCGGTCTCCACGAGCCAGACCGGCTTGAAGAGGAGGCAGTGGTAGCCACTGCGGTGGCGATCAACCAGATCCCGCGCCGGCAGCGGCACCAAATCGAGGCAGGTCTGGCGCTCCAGTGCCGGGGTGTTGACCCAGCCGTCTCCGGTGCGCAGGCGGAGCCCCGGCACGTCGCCGAGGGGCCTCCCCTTCTCCAGGGCCGCGGCCAGGAGCGGGACGATCTCCTCGCCGTCGTCGAGGCAGAGGGCGTCGATCTCGGGGACCTCGAGGGGGGCAGGAAAGGCCGCCGCCGCATGCCCCCCCGCGAGGACGAACGCCTCGGGGCTCGCCCGGCGGATCTCCCGGGCCAGTTCCACCACCCGCTCGTACTCCAGGGCATGGAGACAGGAGATGCAGACGAGCTGCGGCCGGGCGCGCCGGATCCAGGTGGCTGCGGAGGGGCGGAACCGGAGATCGGCGGCGGTGACGGCGTGACCGGCGCTCCGGAGCGCCGCGCCGATGTATTCGAGCCCCAGGGGCTCGACCCGGAAGAAGGGGCCGAGGCCGAACCGGTCGTTGCCGGGATGGGGGCGGAGAAGAAGAATGTTCATCGGGACCTCATGCGAGCGGGGGAGTTTCGCCATTGTTTCCGAAAAGTCACTCCCCGGTCAAGGGGGTTGTTCCGCCGACCCGCCCTGCCGGCCGATTCCCCCCGTATTGACTTGGGTTAGTGGATAGTGTACTTTGGATACCTTAACAAAAACAGGGGGATCACCCCCCTTTTCCACTTTCATCTTTCATGACGGTTCCCAACGCTCTCACCATCGATGTGGAGGAATGGTTCCACGTCTGCGGCCTCTCCGGAGCACCGGCTCCCCCCCCGGCGGAGGAGCGGGTCGGTGCCGCCGTGGAGCGGATCCTCGGCCTGCTGACCGACGGCGGGGTCAAGGCCACCTTTTTCGTGCTCGGCTGCGTGGCGGAGCAGCATCCGGCCCTTGTCCCCGCCATTGCCGCCGCCGGTCACGAGATCGCCTCCCACGGGTGGTCCCACCGGCTGGTGACCGACCTCTCGCCGGCGGAGTTCCGGGATGAGATCCGGCGGACCGGCGATCTGCTGGAACGGCAGGCCGGCCGGCGCCCGACGGGGTTCCGGGCCCCCCAGTGGTCCCTCTGCCGCAAGCGGACCCCGTGGGCCTTCCCGATCCTGCGGCAGGAGGGGTATCGCTACGATGCAAGCCTCTCCCCCCTCCCCTTCGTGGGGGACCGGCAGGGGCCCCGGGGGCCCCACGCCATCGACACGCCGGCGGGGCGGCTCGTGGAGATCCCCCCCCTGGTGACGCCGACCCCCTTCGGGAACCTTCCGACCGGCGGCGGGTGGGGGTTCCGCTTCTTCCCGGAGAGGATCATAACCGCCACCATCCGGCGGCTGAATCGCCGCGGCATGCCGGCGGTCCTCTTCCTGCACCCCCGGGAGGTGGACCCGGAGGGACCGCGGCTGCCGCTGCCGCCGCTGCGCTCCTTCGTCGCCTACGGGCCGCGGTGCAGCGCGGAAGGAAGGCTCCGCACCCTCGTGCGACAATTTGAATTCACGACACTTGCTCACGTGGTTGACGTTTGGGATACTGCATAATCATACCCGCCTACAATGCCGAGAGAACCCTTCCCGCCGTGGTCCGGGAGGTTCTCGCCCTCGGGGTTCCGTGCCTCGTGGTGAATGACGGCTCCACCGACGGAACCGCGGCCTCCGTGGCGGGATTGCCGGTGAACCTGGAGAGCCACGCCACGAACCGCGGCAAGGGAGCGGCGCTCCGCACCGGCTTCGCCTGGGCGCTTCGGCACGGCTTTGCGGGGGTGGTGACCCTCGACGCCGACGGCCAGCATGATCCGACGGCGATCCCCCGGCTCGTGGCCGTCGCCCGGGAACGGGGCACCGACATTCTCATCGCCGCCCGTGACGCCCAGTTTCGGGAGATGGCAGGGTTGCGGTCGGTCTGGAACCGCTTCGGCGTCTGGTGCATGCGCAAGCGGACCGGCTTCACCATCACCGACAGCCAGTCGGGGTTCCGCTGGTACTCGGCGCGGCTCATCCGGGGGGTCGAACTGACATCGAGCGGCTACCAGTTGGAGATGGAGATCCTGCTCAAGGCCTGGCGCGCCGGCTTCACCATCGACTCGTTTCCCGTGGCCGCACGGGTGGCCGATGGGCGGGCCACGAGCCACTTCCGCCCGGTGCGGGACACCTGGAACATCTGCATGACGTTCCTCCGGTACATGTGAGGTTATTTCCCATGCTGCAAGGTCTCAAAAACTACACCACCGAGAAGATCGTCTCCGTTCTCCTCTCCCTGGCCACCAGCGCCTCCAACGAGAACCTGGCGCGGATGACCCACCTGATGGAGCTGATCCCGAAGAAGGATTACTACCGGGAGCGGATCCGCTGGATCCGCCAGCTCATCCGGGAGAACCACCCCTCCATCGAGTTCCCCCGCCGCATCCTCCGGGAGCTTCACCCCAACCAGCGGGACAAGTGGATCACCAACCTGACGGTGAACCACCTCCTCTCCGGCACCAACAAACGGAAGGCGTGGGCCGAGCGCGAGGGGTACTACCCCCCCTCCACGGTGGTCATCAGCACCACCATGAAGTGCAACCTCTCCTGCTACGGCTGCTACGCCGGTGACTACTCCAAGGCGCTGGAGCTGACCAACGCGGAGATCGACTCGGTCCTCACCCAGATGAAGGAGATGGGGGTCTACTTCGCCGTCATCTCCGGCGGCGAGCCGTTCTTCAAGGACGACATCTTCGAGATCTTCAAGAAGCACTCGGACATGGCGTTCCTCGTCTTCACCCACGGCGGGCTCATCGACGAGGCGATGGTGCAGAAGCTGATCGAGGTGGGAAACGTGATGCCCGCCTTCTCCCTGGAGGGGTACGAAAAGGAGACCGACGAGCGGCGCGGGCCGGGGCACTTCAAGAAGGTGATGCGGGCCATGGATCTGCTGCGGGAGGCAGGGCTCTCCTTCTGCGGCTCCTTCACCCAGACGAGCCGGAACACCGACATCATCACCAGCGACGAGTACATCGACATGCTCCTCGCCAAGGGGGTCTTCGCCCTCTGGCTCTTCACCTACGTGCCGGTGGGGCGCGAGCCGGACCTGGAACTGATGGCGACCCCGGAGCAGCGCGACTACCTGCGGCGGCGGATCGTCGACTTCCGGGGCACCAAGCCGATGCTCTTCGTCGACTTCTGGAACGACGGCCCCATCATCAGCGGCTGCATCGCCGGGGGGCGGAAGTACTTCCACATCAACGCCAACGGCGACATTGAGCCGTGCGTCTTCTGCCACTTCGCCGTGGACAACATCCGCCGCACCACGATCCGGGAGGCCCTCGCCTCCCCCCTCTTCCGCCGGATCCGCGAGGTGCAGGGGGGCCACGACAACCTCCTGCGCCCCTGCATGCTCATCGACCACCCCGAGGCGGGGCGCGAGCTCTTCGAGAGCGAAGGGGCCTACCCGACCCACGACGGGGCCGATGCCATCTTCACCGGCCTTGCGGACCGGATGGACGACTACTCCCGGCGCTACGCCGAGTTCGCCGATCCCGCCTGGGAGCGGGAGTTCGAGTCCGGGCGCGGAAAGCGGAACCGGGGGTGCGGCAAGGGATAATGGGACCGCGTGACCTTCTATAACAGCATCAACCTGCTCCTTATCAACCTCTTTACCCGGCTTGTACCCCGCGCTCTCCACCCGCCGGTGGCGCTGGTGACGGCAGGGATCGTCTACTGCATCTCCCCGGCGCAGCGGCGCGGCCTCCGGGAAAACCTCCGGACGGTGACCGGCCGCCGCAGCGTGGAGGGGCTGGTCCTCTCGGGCTATTACAAGTTCGCCCGCAACTGGTGCGACATCATGCTCATGATGCGCCTGTCGGGGGAGCGGCTCTTCTCCCTCATCGGCCGCCAGGAGGGACACGGCATCCTCGACCGGGTCCTGGCCGACGGGAACGGGGCGATCATCATCTCCCCCCACCTGGGCAACTGGGAGCTCGGGGGGTTGGGGCTGGCCGACCGGGGATACCGGATCAACGTCATGACCTTCCGGGAGCCCGACGAGAAGGTGAACGCCCTGCGGGAGAAGGCGCGGCAGGAGCGGGGGATCGGCTTCATCTACGTCGACCGGGACGACACCTCGCCGCTCGCCATCGTGGAGGCGGTGAACGCCCTGCGCCGCAACGAGGTGGTGGCGCTCCTCGGCGACCGGGACGGCTCGTCCCACACCATCACCCTCGATTTCTTCGGCCGCCCGACCCCCATCCCGGTGGGGGCGGCCTATCTGGCCCTCGCCTCCGGCGCGCCGGTCCTGCCGGTCTTCGTCCCCCTGGAGGGGAGCCGCTACGCCACCCTCATGGAGGAGCCGGTCTATTTCACAGGGGAGCACGGCCGCCACGGGGCGGCGATCCGGGCAGGAATGGAGCGGGTCCTCCGCGTCTTCGAAAAATACATCCGGCGGTACCCGGACCAGTGGTACAATTTCTTCGCCTACTGGAACGGAGCCACCACATCACAGGAAAAGGAATAGCACCCCATGTCCGATGAACTGATCACCCAGGTCAAGCAGATGATTATCGACGCCCTCCGCATCGACGGGATGGCGCCCGCAGATATCGACACCGACGCCCCCCTCTTCGGCGAGGGGCTCGGCCTCGACTCCATCGACGCCCTCCAGCTCGTGGTCGCCATGGAGAAGGATTTCGGCGTGGTGGTCCCCGATGCCGCCACCGGCACCACGGTCTTCGCGTCGGTCCGGAGCATGACCGACTACATCGCGGCCAACCGTAAATGAGGATTCTTTTCGTCTCCCCCGGGTGGCCCACGGGACGCCTCTGGGGAGAGCTCGGCTTCAAATTCCCCTCCCTGGCGCTGGCATCCCTGGCCGCCGTCACCCCCCCCGAGTGGGAGGTGGCCCTCTGCGACGAGAGCCGGGAGACGGTCGACTTCGACGCGGCGTGCGACCTCGTCGCCGTCACCGCCATGACCCCCCAGGCCCCCCGCACCTACGAGATCGCCGCCGGCTTCCGCGCCCGGGGAAAGTGCGTGGTGATGGGGGGGTTCCACGCCAGCAACCTGCCGGACGAGGCGCTGCGCCACGTGGACGCCGTAGTGGTGGGTGAGGGGGAGCTCGTCTGGCCCCGGCTCCTGGCCGACTTCGCCGCCGGGCGGCTGGAACGGCTCTATCGCTCCACCGGCCTCCTCCCCATGGACGCCATCCCCGTGGCCCGGCGCGAGATCTTCTCCGGCAAGGGGTACCTCCTCACCAACACCCTCCAGACCACCCGCGGTTGCCCCTTCGACTGCGAGTTCTGCTCCGTCACCGCCTTCTACGGCAGGAAATACCGGGGGCGGCCGGTGGAGGCGGTCCTGGCCGAGCTGGAGCAGCTGCGCAAGGCAAACTCCTTCGCCTTCTTCGTCGACGACAACCTGGTGGCCGACCGCCGCTACGCCCTCCCCCTCTTCCGGGGGATGAAGGGGATGGGGTTCAAGTGGCTCTCCCACGCCCCCATCGACTTTGCCGGGGACGAGGAGCTGATGCGGGCCGCGGGCGAGGCGGGGTGCGTCGGGATGTTCGTCGGCTTCGAGTCCCTGGACCAGGAGGCTCTGGCCGCCATGGGGAAGGTGACGAACCGGGCCGCCGAATACCTCGACTCCGCCCGGAAGTTCCGGGACCACGGCATCGGCATCCTCGGCTCCTTCGTCCTCGGCTACGACGGCGCCACCCCCGACTCCTTCGGCCGGATCCTCCGCTTCTGCGAAGAGGCCCGGATCGAGGCGGCCATCTTCCCGATCCTCACCCCCTACCCCGGCACGGCGGTCCGCCGGCGGCTGGAGGCGGAGGGGCGGATCACCTCCAACGACTGGCGCGACTACGACATGGGGCACGTCACCTTCGAGCCCCGGGGGATGACCGCCGCCGAGCTCCAGGCGGGTCACGACTGGCTGAACCGCTCCTTCTACTCCTTCGGCTCCATGTGGCGGCGGCTCGTCAAGCGCCACCGCTCGGTGCAGGTCTTCGGCCCCATGAACGTCGGCTTTCGCAGCGCCATCAGACGGACCGCGCGGTTCCGGACGGGGGGCGCATGATCTGTTTCATCTTCCCCGGTCAGCCTCTGGCCCCCCCCGCAACCCTTCCCGACGACCCCCTCTTCCGGGAGATTGCCGACCTCGCCCGGGAGCGGGCCGCCTTCGATCTCCCCTCCTTTTCCTGGCTCGGCCCCCCCGCCACCGACCAGGTGGCGCTCCAGATCTACGGCGTCGCCATGAGCCTCTACCGCACCCGGCAGCTCCGTGAGGACGGGGTGACGCCCCAGCGCGTGGCCGAGCACAGCATGGGAATCTACCCGGCCCTTGCCGCCGCCGGCGCCCTGCCGGCGGGAGAGGTCCTGGAGCTCACCGCCCGCTCCGGCCGGGCCATGGCGGCCATGGGAGCGACGAACCAGTATGCCCTCGGCTGCATCGTCGGCCTCACCCTGGAGCCCCTCCTCGCCATCGCGGAGAACAACGGGATATTCCTCGCCAACCACAACACCTCGCGCCACTTCCTCCTCTCGGGGGAGCGGGGGAGGATGGAGGAGGCCTGCGCCGAGGCCCTTGCCCACGGAGCCTTCTCGGTGAAGATCTTCCCCTGCGATGCCCCGCTCCACTCCCCCCTCATGGGCGAGATTGCGGACGACCTCACGGCGGTCTTCGCCGACTACCGCTACCGGGAGCCGGCGATTCCACTCATGGATCACATCGAGCAGGAGTTTCTCACCGCCGCCGACCTCGCCTCCTTCATGACCCGGGAACTGACCCTGCCGGTCAACTGGGAGCGGACCTACCGCGCCCTGCGGCGAGGGGGCTGCTCCCGTTTCCACGAGGTGGGGGTGGGGGATTCCCTCAAGAAGTACAACCGCTGGATCGAGAGCGAGACGGGGAGGTAGCATGGGCGCACACGAAACCTCCGTAACCGTCCGTTTCAACGAGGTTGACACCTACGGCGTCGCCTGGCACGGCCACTACGTCGCCTGGATGGAGGTGGGACGCAACGACCTGGCCCACCGCTTCGGCCTCGACGCCGCCCAGCTCGCCGACCTCGGCTACCTGGCGCCGGTGGTGGAACTGGAACTGAAATACCGCCGTCCGGCCCGCTACCACGAAGAACTCCGCATCCAGACCACCGCCCGCCGGTGCGAGACCGCCACCCTGGAGTTCTCCTGCCGGATCGTCGCCGCCGACGGCTCCCTCTGCGCCGCCGGCCGCACCGTCCACGCCCTCACCGACCGCGACGGCCTCCTCCAGTACCGGCTTCCCGCCCCGGTGGCCGAGCGGCTGGAACGGCTCCTCGCCTCTCAGGAGGGGTAAGATGAAGATCCTCCTCATCTCCGCCAACCGCGAGCGGAGCCCCTACCCGGTCTTCCCCATCGGGCTCGCCTACCTGGCTCCCCCCCTGGCCGCCGACGGCCACGAACTCCGCGCCCTCGACCTCTGCTTCTCCGCCGACCCGGAAGCGGCAGTGACCGCCCTTCTCGCCGACTTCGCCCCCCACGCCGTGGTCATCTCGGTCCGCAACGTCGACAACGTCACCTGGCCCGGCTCCCGCTCCTACCTCGCCGGTGTCAGGGGAGTGGTGGCGCTCTGCCGGGGGAAGGTGCCGACCATCATCGGCGGGTCGGGGTTCTCCCTCATGCCGGCGGAACTCCTCGAACACCTGGACGGCGACTTCGGCGTGGTGGGAGAGGGGGAAGAGATCCTGCCGGAGTTGATCCGGCGCCTGGAGCGGGGAGAAGACGCCGCCGGCCTGCCGGGGGTCGTCACCCGCGGCAGCGCAGGCTTCGCTCACCCCCTGCCGGTGGAGCGGATCGGCACCCCCGACCGGAGCCTTTTCGCCGTAGAGCGCTACCGCCGGGAAGGGGGGATGGCCAACCTCCAGACCAAGCGGGGGTGCCCCTTTGCCTGCGTCTACTGCACCTACCCCCTTCTGGAAGGGCGCCGGGTGCGGCTTCGCCCCGTCGGCGAAATCGTCGCCGAGCTGAAGGAGCTGGAGGCGCTCCACGGCATCGACTACGTCTACTTCGTGGACGACATCTTCAACTATCCCCCCGACTTCGCCTCTGAGCTCTGCGCCGCCATGACCGCCGCGGGGGTGACGCTCAACTGGTCCGCCTTCGTCAACCCCGGCTTTGTCACCCCGCGGCTCATGGAGCAGATGGTGGCGGCCGGCTGCGACGCCGTCGAGTACGGCACCGACTCCGGCTCTCCCGCCATGCTCGCGAACCTCGGCAAGTCGTTCACCGTGGCCGACATCCGGGAGGCGTCCCGCGTCTGCCGCGAGCTCGGGGTCGACTTCGCCCACTACATCCTCTTCGGCGGTCCCGGCGAGAGCCGGGAGACGGTCCGGGAGAGCTTCGCCCTCATGGACGAGGTGGCGCCGACGGCCGTCATCGCCATGACCGGCATCCGGATCTTCCCCGGCACGCCGCTCCACGACCGGGCCGTGGTGGAAGGAATGGTTCCCGGCAACGCGGCGCTCCTGGAGCCGGTCTTCTACCTGTCCCCGCAGATCCGGGAGGAGCTCCGCGACCTCGTCACCGCCGAGGCGATGCAGCGGCGCAACTGGGTGGCGCCGGGGCTTGAGATCAATATGAGCGACGCCATGCTGGAGGCGATGCGCCACTTTCCGGTACGGGGGCCGCTCTGGAAGCTGATGAAGCGGCTGGGCAGAAGCAGGGTGAATCCGTTCAGTTCGCGATAGAGAGAGGTCAATTCATGGAATTCAAGGACAAGATCGTCGTCGTCACCGGCGGCACCCGCGGCATCGGCCGCGCCGTCTCCCTCCACTTCGCCCGGGAAGGGGGGCGGGTCTTCGCCGCCTACGTGGCCAACGACGAGGCGGCCCGCACCCTGGAGGGAGAGGCGGCAGGGCTTTCCGGCTCCGTCGTGGCGGTAAAGGCCGACGTCGCCACCGCCGCGGGGGCCCAGACCGTCATCGATGCGGCGGCCCGGGAGACGGGGCACCTCGACATCCTGGTGAACAACGCCGGGATCATCCGCGACGTCTACCTCCCGATGATGAGCGAGGAGGACTGGGACGCGGTTATCCGGACCAACGTCTCCCCCCTCTTCCACTGCTGCAAGTGGGGGGTGCGCAAGATGCTCGCCCGGCGCGCGGGGGCCATCGTCAACCTCTCGTCGGTGTCGGCCTACGCCGGCACCCCGGGGCAGACCAACTACGCCGCCAGCAAGGGGGCGGCCATCAGCTTCACCAAAGCCCTCTCCCGGGAGGTGGGCCCCATGGGAATCAGGGTGAACGCTGTGGCGCCGGGGCTCATCGAGACCGAGATGATCGCCGGGATGAAGCAGGAGATCGTGGAGAGCATCGTCAAGGGGACCGCCGCCGGCCGGATCGGCCGGCCCGAGGAGGTGGCGGAGGCGGTCGCCTTCCTCGCGTCGGACCGGGCCTCCTACATCACGGGGCAGTGCCTCATCGTCGACGGCGGGATCGTGTAACCCCCCACCGCCGGCTCTCCGCCAAGTTTTCTTTGCCTTGGCGGCGCCTTTGCGGGTAAAATAAGAGCATTCAAAAGCAACCTTCAGATCCCATGACCAGACCCCGCATCGCCATAACCGGCATCGGCATTTTCTGCGCCGCCGGCAGCGACGTCCCCTCCTTCACCGCGTCGCTCCTCGAGGGACGCAGTGCCATCGGCCCGGTGGACCTCTTCGACGTCTCCCCGTTTCCGGCGCGGATCGGCGCCCAGGTGCGCGATTTCGACCCCGCCGGCCATTTCGACCGCCAGACCGCCGCTCACCTCTCCCGGGCCGACCAGTTCGCCCTCATTGCGGCAAGAGAGGCCCTGGAGGCCAGCGGCATCCGCCGGCACCGCGACCCGTTCGACATCGGGGTCTGCGTCGGCGCCGGCGCGGCGGGGATGATCCACGGCGAACAGTGGCTCCGCGAACGGGTCGAGGGGAAACC
Source organism: Geobacter pickeringii (assembly GCF_000817955.1). Classification (NCBI taxonomy): domain Bacteria; kingdom Pseudomonadati; phylum Thermodesulfobacteriota; class Desulfuromonadia; order Geobacterales; family Geobacteraceae; genus Geobacter; species Geobacter pickeringii. The sequence goes on from NZ_CP009788.1 coordinate 3,395,090, forward strand.
GGGACACCCGGCACAACTGCGGGGGCTCCTCCCCGACCGGGCCGCCACGGTCCTCGCCTCCCACTTCGGCCTCCACGGCTACCAGGGAAGCATCACCACCGCCTGCTCGTCATCGGCCACCGCCATCGGCTGGGGGGCCGACCTTGTCGCCACCGGGCAGCTCACGGCATGCCTCTGCGGCGGCACCGACACCCTCTCCCTCCTCACCTTCACCGGCTTCAACTCCCTGCGGGTGGTCGATCCCGCCCCCTGCTCCCCCTTCAGCCTCGGCCGCCAGGGGATCTCCCTCGGCGAAGGGGCGGCCTTCCTGGTACTGGAGCGCGAGGATGAAGCGAGAAGCCGGGGGGCGCGGATCTTCGGCTTCATCCGTGGCTATGCCCTGGCGGGGGAGGCGTACCACATGACCGCGCCGGAACCGTCGGGGAGCGAGGCTGCCCGGGTGATGGGCGCCGCCCTGGCCGCCGCCGGCGTCTCGCCGGAGGAGGTCGGCTGGGTGAACGCCCACGGCACCGGCACCCCCCTGAACGACGTGGTGGAAAGCAAGGCGATGAGGCAGGTCTTCGGCGAACGGGTCCGGCAGGTTCCGCTTGTCTCCACCAAGGCGATGACCGGCCACTGCCTCGGCGCCGCCGGCGCCATCGAGATCGCGGCCACCGCCATCGCCCTCGGCGCCGGCACCATCCCCCGGACCCTCAACTTCCGCGGCGCCGACCCCGAGTGCGATCTCGACTACTGCCACGACGGCCCCCGGCCGAGCACGGCGGCCGTCGCCCTCTCCAACTCCTTCGCCTTCGGCGGCAACATTACCTGCGTGGTGGTGAGCAGATGAGCGGACAGAACCTCGACATCGCGGTCACCGGCCTCGCCGCCATCTCCGCCGCCGGCGTCGGCACCGAACCGCTCCGCGCCGCCGTCGCCAGCGGCACCAGCCGCCTCACGCCGCTCCCCGAGGAGATCCTCGGCGAGGCCGGGCACCGGTGGGGAAAGGCCGAGGCCTTCCGGGCCGCCGACTTCATGCCCCCCCTCAAGGCCCGCAAGTTCGACCGCTGCAGCCTCCTCGCCACGGTGGCCGCCGGCATGGCGCTGAAGGATGCCGGCATCGACCTCGCAGGGACCGACCCCTCTCGCATCGGCATCGCCTTGGGGTGCGGTTTCGGCGGCATCGCCAACTCGGTGGAGCTGCTGAGCGGCTACTTCTCCAAGGGGGTGGAGGGGCTCGTCCCGATGCTCTTCCCCAACACCGTCCCCAACGCCCCGGCGAGCAACGCCTCCATCGAGCATGGCCTCAAGGGACCCAACGTCACCCAGGTGCAGCGGTTCTGCTCGGCGGAGGCCGCATTCCAGATGGCATGCCGCTTCCTGGAGGAAGGGCGCGCCGACGTCATGCTCACCGGCGGAGTTGACGAACTGAACGCCCCGATGGTGCAGGGATTTCACGCCATGGGACAGCTGCGGCGCCATGCCCGGGGCTTCGGCGAGGGGAGCGGCATCCTCGTCCTGGAACGGCGGCGGGACGCCCTGCGGCGCGGCGCCGCCGTCCGGGGGACCGTGACCGGCATCCGGACCCTCGGCTTCGTCCCCCCCGACGCCGCGACAGAGGGAAAAGCCCGTCTCGTCGGCACCGGCACCCCCGACATCGTCTCCCTCTCCGGCACCGGAGCGGAGCTCCCCTGGCTCCGGGAGGGGCTCGCCGGCGACCGGATCGAGATCGGTCCGCTGGTGGGACGCTCCCTCGCCATGGGGGGGCTCGCCCTCGTCACCCTCATCTCTCTCATGCCGGAGGGGGCGGCGGGACTTCACCTGGCCGCGTCTCCGGAAGGCCCCTTCTTCGCCATCGACATTGCCGGAGGCTCCCCTGGATAGCCTCGACCCGGCCGCATATCTCCCTCACCGCCCGCCGTTTCTCTTTCTCGACCGTCTCCTGACGGTGGAGTCCGGCGTCAGCGCCACGGCCCGCCTTCAGGTCACCGGCTGCCCGGAGGGGTATCCGCCGATCCTCCTGGTGGAGTCGGTGGCCCAATTGGGAGGGATCGCCGCCGCCCGGGAGGGTGACGCCGGCGGAATCCTGGCGGCCATCGACCGGGCCGAGTTCCACGGCATCATCGCCAACGGGGAGAGCCTCACCGTCACCGCCCGGATCGCCAAGTCGTTCGGCCCGCTCCACCTCGTGGAGGGAGAGGTCACCGGCGACGGCGGGACCGTGGCAACCATTACCCTGACCCTTAAGGTGGGACCACTGCCATGAACCGGACTCTCTACACCCTCATCGCCGCCACGCTGGCGACCCTCGTCCTGCTCCTCCCCGGCGCCGCCACCGCCGGGCGGATCACGCCGGTGGAGGGGCTTGAGCTTCTCCGCAAGGGGTTTGCCGGCGTCACCGACTTCACTGCCGAAATCACCCAGGAGAAGCAGATTGCCCTCATGAAGCGCAAGCTCGTGACGAACGGCACGGTCCGGTTTCGAAAACCTGACCTCTTCTATCTGGAGCTCTACCCCCCCCACGCCAGTCGTGTTCTCCTGAAGGACACCTCCCTCACGATGTTCCTCCCGGCTGACGGGATCCGCCAGAAGATCGCCCTCCCCCCGGAAGAGGGGCTGCTCCGCTGGATGAACCTCCTGGACCGGCCGGTGACGAAGATCCCCGAAGGGGTCACCGTCCAAGCCGAACAGCGGGGGGATACGGTCACCCTGACGATCCTCCCCGCCACCACGGGCGGCGTGAAAGAGCTGCAACTCCTCCTCGGCAGCGACGGGCGCCTGCGGCGGCTCTCCATCGAGGAGCGGAACCGGGACCGCACCGTCATCACCTTCAACCGCCTCCGGAAAAACGTGGGGCTCGCCGACAAAGACTTTCGCCTGGAGTAATCACCGATGCGTTTTATCGCCACACTGCTGGGGGTGCTTATGGTCACCCTCGCCCTCTCCGGCTGTGCCACCGCGCCGCGGCCGCAGACGCCGTTCATCCCCGGCGTCGCCGTAGAAACCCTCACGACGGCGGTTGCCGTCTCGGTCAAGAGCCCCGAAGGGAGCACCGGCGGCACCGGCTACCTGATCTACCGGCGCCCCGACCGCTTCCACCTCGTGATGCTCACCCCCTTCGGCACCACCGCCCTGGAATTTTTCGCCGGCGACGATCAGGTCACCCTCCTCATTCCCTCCAAGGGGACCGCCTACGTGGGGAGCTTTGCTGACCTCCCCGCCAAGGGGGGGCTCCAGGGGTGGCGCATGATGCAGTGGGTGGTGGAAGGGGATCCGCTCCTGCGCCCCGGCACGACCGGCAGCATCGAGCGGACCGATGCGGCGGGCCGCCGGATCGTCGCCACCTACAACGCTGACGGCCTCCTGGAGCGGAAGAGCTCCGAAGACGGTGAAGTGGTCTACCGCGACTACCGTTCCGTGGACGGCGTCCCCTTCCCGACGGTCATCGAGTTCGGCGACGGGGCCGGCACCCGCGTCACAATCACCTTCGACGAACCGGAGGTGAACCGCCCCGTGGAAGAGAGCGCCCTCACCCCGAACCTGGAGGGGCTGACCCTCCTCCCTCTCGCCAGCCTGAAGGGGGTATAGCACACCATGACCACGACGGCGGCACGCCTCATCGCAGCCATCCAGGCCGCCATCAGGGGGCACCTGGAATGGATATTCCGGCTCACCTGGCGCCATCCCGGCGCCACCATCGCGGGCTCGCTCCTCGTCCTCATCCTCTCCCTCGCGTCGGTCCTGACGGTCCGCTTCGAGTCGGACATATTCAAGCTCTTCCCCACCGATAACGGGGCCCTGCGCCTCTTCCTCGACACCCTCGACTGGACCGGCAGCGCCGGCGAGGCCTACTTCATCCTGGAGGGGGAACGGGAGCGGCTCCCCGCCGCCGCGGACCGCCTCGCCGGCCGGCTGCGGGAACTACAGGTGGACGGTGCCCCCGCCTTTCGCAAGGTTTCCTACCGCGTCGTCGATCCGGCGGAGACGGCCCCCTTTGCCGCATTCGTCGCCTACGCCGTCGACCGGCCACAGCTCTTTCTCGACCCCGGCCAGGCAGACGCCTTTGCCGCGCGTCTCACCCCCCAGGCCATGGACCGGGCCCTCAGGCGGGCAACGGCTGAGCTCGCCTCCGGCGCCGGGATGGGGGTACGGGATCTGGTGGCCGCCGACCCTCTTTACCTCCGGGAACTGATCCTCCCCCGCCTCCAGGAGGGGAGCCGCTCCCTCGATCTCGACCCCGAATCTCCATATTTTCTCTCTCGGGACGGTCGGCTCCTCGTCATGATCGCCGAGCCGGCCCGGCCAGTGAAGGAGATGGGCTTCGCCCGCAAGCTGGTGGCGGGGATCAACGCCGCCCGCGCCGGCATCGATCCCAGGGTCTCCGTCTCCTGTGCCGGCGCCCACCTCTCGGCGGTGATCGACGAAGCAGTGATGAAACACAACATCATCGCCTGCATCACCTCATCGCTCTTCGTGGTCCTCGGCCTCTTCTACCTCACCTACCGGCGGCTCCTCCCCACGCTACTCATCCCGGTCATCATCGTCTTCGGGACCCTGCTGGCTCTGGGGACGGCGGGGCTCATCCTCCCCTCCATCCACATCATCTCCTTCGCCTTCACCGCCCTCATCATCGGGCTGGGGACCGACTACTCGATCCATCTCTATGACCGCTTCGCCTCCGAACGCCTGGGTGGCCGCGGGATTGAGGAGGCGCTGCGGCTGGCGGTGGTCGACACGGGGCACGGGGTCTTCACCGCGGCCGCCACCACTGCCTTCCCGTTCCTTGCGCTGGGGATCGCCGAGGTGCGGGCGTTGTCGGAGCTGGGGCTGCTGGTGGGACTCGGCGTTCTCTTCTCGATGTACGCCACCTTCTTCTTTCTGCCGCCACTTCTCCACTTCGCCGAGAAGCGCTTCCCCCGGCCGGCCGCGCCGCTCCCCTCCTTCGGGCTCAGCTGGATCTGGCGGAGCACCGGCCGCCATCCCCGGGCCGTCTCGCTGGCCGCCGTCGCCCTGACAGCCGCCTTCTTCGCCGCGTCGTTCTTCCTCGACTTCGAGGGAGAGCTCAAGAACCTCCAGCCGCGTCATTCCGAGGCCTTTCTGACCCAGGAGCGGATCGAGCGGCACCTGAGCCTGGCGCCGAAGCAGATGGTGGTGGCGGTTGAGGGGAAGAGCGTCGAGGAGGTGATGACACGGGGACGGCGGGTTGGAGAGCTGGCCGAGCGGTACCGGCAACGGCACGAGCTGGCGGCGGTTTCCTGGCTGGGTCAGGTGATAAACGACAGGAACGGACAGGCGGAAAGCCTGGAGCGCCTGAAGGAGCGCCTCGGCGACACCTCTCCGGCGACGGCGCTGCGGGGTGCCCTGGTGCAGGAAGGATTCGACCCGACGCTCTTCAGTGACACCCTCGCGGGGGTGGCGCGGCTTCCCGGGGCGGGACCGGTACCGGCGGCCGAGGCGGTGGAGCGGCTGCGGAGTTCGCCCCTGCGGGGAATGGTGGAGCGCTACCTCATCGCCCGCAACGGCACGGTCCACCTCCTCCTCTATCTCCACTACCGGGGGAGCGAGTTTCCCCAGGAGACATTCCTCCGGGACCTGCGGGCGGTGGACCCGACGGCCCGCGCCACGAGCCCCGACCTCATCAGCCGGCAGCTGGGCGACTCGGTCCGGACGAGCTTCATCGAAGGATTCGCCGTGGGGGGAGCCATCATCCTCTTCCTCCTCCTCGTCCATTTCGAATCCCTCGCCGGCATCGCCGCCGCGATTCTTCCGGTTACCGCCGGCGTGGCCGTCATGACCGGCCTCATGGTGGTGACCGGGATGCGGCTCAATTTCATGAACGCCATGGTACTCGTCACCATCCTCGGGATGGGGAGCGACTATGGCCTCCATATCTACCACCGGCTCGCAGGGGCACCCGTCGCCGAGGGGCCGGCGCGCTTCACCCAGGCGGGGCGGGCCGTACTCCTCTCGGCCCTCACCACCATCGCCGGCTTCGGCTCTCTCGCCTTCACCGACTACGGCGCCATGGCTTCCATCGGCTGGGCCACCAACTACGGCGTCGGCGCCACCGCTCTCTTTTCCCTCGTGGCGCTGCCGGCCGCCATGGCCCTTACCCGCAGGCACATCCGCTGAGGCATCTCTCGTACAAGAGAAAAGGGCCGGCATAACCATGCCGGCCCTTTTCTCCATTTCGCCCAAAAAATTGTTGTTTCAGGATACGGCTTCGTCGAGGGGGATAATCCGAACTTCCGTTTTCCCCCGGCCGAGGAACCCGAGTTTCCTGGCCGCTTCCCGGGAGAGGTCGATGAAATGCGACACCCTCTTCCGGCAGCGATCGGTTATGGTGACCGTCACCTCCCGGTTGTTGGCCACGTTTACTACCTTGACCTTCGTCCCGAGAGGGAGGGTGGGGTGAGCGGCGGTGAGCTTCTTCGGATCGTACCGCTTCCCCGATGTCATTCTTCTTCCGTTGTAGCGCTTCGCGTAGTAGGAGGCGGTCCCGACGACCCCCTCCTCTTTTGTGGCCGTGATTGCGGCCGCTTCCGTTGTTGCCTTTGCTTCAATTTCCTCTGCTTGCAAGGACAGTGTCTGGATCTGGAAGAACGCCTGACAGAGTACGATCAGGATGGCCAGGCGCCCTTTCCGGAGTGCAGATACCATTGGCACCTCCTTCTGGGCGAGCAACTCGTATAGCACAGGGGAGCGGCAGCGTCAAGACAAAAGGGGGCTCCAGTCGTGCAACTCACTGATTATGCGTTATTTTTACAAAACAAAGAGCGGGGCCGCGGATGGAGGGATCACCCCCGCCGCCGTGGCACGGTCGAGGAGGGTGGCAACCGCGGCCTCCCCTTCGGCACCGAGATCAAGGGAGTGGTCGTTCACATAGAGGCCGATGTGGGCGGCACAGACCTCGTCGCTTATCTCCTGGGCGTGGGCGCGGATGTACGGGGCCGCCGCACCGGGGTTGGCGCGGGCGTAGGCGACGCTCGCCGCCAGGGCACGGTCTATTGCGGCAACCGTTTCCCGACCAAGGGAGCGTTTCGCCACGATCCCGCCAAGAGGGATCGGGCAGCCGGTCTCCCGCTCCCACCAGTCGCCCAGGTCCAGGAGCTTGGTCAGGCCGTACTCCGGGAAGGTGAAGCGCGACTCGTGGATGATGACCCCGGCGGCTACCTCGCCCCGGGCCACCGCCCCCATGATCTCGTGGAACGGCAGGTAGACCAGGGTGTCGATGGCGGGGTCGAAGAGGCGCAGCAGGAGGGCCGCCGTGGTGTATTGCCCCGGCACCGCCACCGGAGCGCCCCGGAGTTCGGCCATGGAGGTGCGCTCCTTCGTCACCACCAGGGGACCGCACCCACGGCCGAGGGCTCCGCCGGCCCGCAGGAGGAAGTAGTTCTCCCGCAGATGGCCCAGGGCATGATAGGAGACCTTGCTCACGTCCAGCGCCCCCTCCAGGGCGAGGCGGTTCAGGGTCTCCACGTCCTCGAGCCGCTCCCGGAAGGCAAGCCCCGCCGTGTCGATGAGGCCATGAACGAGGGCATGGAAGATGTAGGTGTCGTTGGGGCACGGCGAAAAGCCGAGGGAGAGGGGGGACGATAACGCGCTGCCGTCATTCTTCATGGATAGGTTTCCAGAAACTTGAGAATAAAGCGCTGGGCCTTTTCGACCGCCAGCGGGATGTTCCATCGGGAGAGGTCGCGGTCCTCCACCATGTTGCTGATGCCGCGGACCTCGAGACAGTCGACACCGTAGATGAGGGAGACGTGGGCAGCGGCAGCCCCCTCCATATTCTCGCAGAGGGGGGAGAAGCGCCGGAACAGCTCGTCCCCCCGCCGGAGCGTGCCGCTGCAGGTGGATACGGTGAGGAACCGTCCCCGCCGGGCCGTGATTCCAAGGGCCCCGGCGAGCTGCACCGCCTGTTCGGCGGGAAGCTTCGCCAGGGGGAATTCGTTGAAGTACCGCACTCCTTTGCGTTCGAACGAGGGGATGCCGATCAGGTCGAGGGGTTCCCAGCCGTCCGGGGTCTGGACCCCCTCGTCGCCGTAGACCTCGGCGGAGGCGACGGCAAGGTCCCCCACCCTGAGACCGCTCTCCGTGAAGGCGCCGGCACAGCCGACGTTGATGACGAGGCGGGGAGCCGACGTCTCGAGGAGGACGGTGAGGGCCGAGGCGGTGTTCACCTTGCCGATGCCGGTCACGGCGAGGACCACCTTCTGCTTCCCGATGCTGCCGGCATAGGTTTCCCGCCCCGCTCTCCCCCCCCGCTTCCGGGCGCCGATGCTCCGTATCAGGAGGGCAAGTTCGGGGAAGGTGGCGGCACAGATGACGACCGGCCCCATCCCCCTTAGCCTCCGACCGCAAACGGCAGATACACGGTGAAGACACTCCCCTTGCCGGCTTCGCTCACCACCTCGATCCGCCCCCCGTGGGCCTCGACAAACATCCGGGCGAGGGAAAGACCGAGGCCGACGCCGCCGTCGGCCCGGTTGCGCGCCTTGTCGACCCGGTAGAACCGTTCGAAGATATGGGGGAGATGGTCGACGGGGATACCGGCCCCGCTGTCGATCACGGCGACCCGCGCCATGCCGCTGTTGGTATCGAGCACCACCGAGATCTCGCCGCCGCCGGGGGTATATTTCACCGCATTGTCGAGAAGGTTCATGAATACCTGCCGCAGCTTGAGCCAGTCGCCACGGACGGTGACCGCCGTCTCCACCGTCGCGGCGATCCTGAGCCCCTTGTCGGGGTCGATGAGCCGCGCCTGCTGGACCAGTGCCTCCAGGAGATCCCCCAGGTCCACCTCGGCAAGCTCCAGCTTCACCCCTCCCTCTTCGGCCCGGGAAAGGTCGAGGAGGCACTCAATGATCTTCGACATCCGGTTGATCTCCTCCAGATTGCTCTGGAAGAGCTCCCGGAACTCCTCCGGCTCCTTGGCCCAGCGCAGCCCTACCTCCGTCTCCCCCCGCAGGATGGTCAGCGGGGTCCGCAGTTCATGGGAAACGTCGGCAGAAAACTGCCTGACCCGGGTGAAGGCGTACTCCAGCCGTTCGAGGGTATCGTTGAAGGTCTCCGCCAGCCGGCCGATCTCATCCTGCGGATTGTCCACCTCGAGCCGGTGCCCCAGATTTTCGGCGGTAATCTTCTGGGCGCTACGGGTGATGAGATCCACCGGCTTGAGGGCCCGCCCCGCCAGGAACCACCCCCCCAGGCTCCAGAGGAGAAGCGACAGGGGGATGGAGACCGCAAAGACGAGGAGGACCTTGTCGAGGGTCTCCGCCGCCGCCTTCAACGAGGCGCCGACCTGCACGATCTGAATCAGCTTCCCATCCGCGAGGATCGGATAGGTGATGGTCCGGACCGGATAGATGTCGAGGTTGACCTTCGTTTCGTAGGTCACCTTTCCTTCGATGGAACGCTGGAGCGCCTTTTTGCTGAGGGATATCCTCAACTCTTCGAGGTTTTTCGAATAGGCGCCGACCCGCCCGGCAGGATCGAGGACCTGCACGTACTTCCCCCCCAGCTTCGCCCCGATGAAATCTTCGAGCACCTGGTCGAAGACCGACGGCCCCGAACGCCGGAACGGCTCCAACGTCGGGCTGGCGACCGCCTCGGCAATGGTCAGCAGCTCGCGGTCAACCCCCTTGTTCAGCTGGGTCATCAGGACCAGATAGATGAACGAACTGAACAGAACGAGGATGACCGCCAGCGTGACCGCATACCAGAGGGTCAGTGACGAGCGGATCGAACGGAAAAGCAAGAACTACTCCTCCTCTTTGAGGATGTAGCCAACCCCCCGCACCGTGTGGATGAGCTTCTTGTCGGTGTCACGGTCTATCTTTTTCCGCAGGTAGTTGACGTAGACGTCGATGATGTTGGTGAAGCTGTCGAAGGTGTAGTCCCAGACATGCTCGGCGATCATGGTCCGGGTGAGGACCTGGTTCGGGTTGCGCATGAAGTATTCAAGCAGCGCGTACTCCTTCGCCGTCAGGTCGATCTCCTTGTCCTTGCGCCAGACCTTGTGGGTCACCGGGTCGAGCCGCAGGTCGGCGAAATGGATCTCGGCGCCGCGGTCCTGCTCGCTCCGGCGGGCAAGGGCCCGGACCCGTGCCAGGAGCTCGGCGAAGGCAAAGGGCTTGGTGAGGTAGTCATCCGAGCCGGAGTCGAGCCCCGCCACGATATCGTCCACGGAGTCCTTGGCGGTCAGCATCAGCACCGGCGTGGCGGAATGCTTCTCGCGCATCTCCCGCACGACGCTGAGACCGTCCTTCTTCGGGAGCATGACGTCGAGGATGACCAGGTCATACCCCTTGTCGAGGGCCATCTTGAGCCCCTCCTCACCGTTGAAGGCGGCGTCGACCTCGTACTTTTCCTCCTCGAGGCCGCGCTTGATGAAGCTGGAAACCTTCTTTTCATCCTCAACCACGAGAATTTTCATTGTTCATCCCTCTCTTTCTCAGATTTTACAACGCGTAACAGCAATCCATCCCGTGAAACTCAGTCGTTCAGCTTCTGCAGAATCTCCGCCGCCGACTCCTCCACCGACCTCCTCGTCACGTCGATGACGAGCCACTGGGGATTGCGGCGGTAGAGCCGGCGGCAGGCATCGAGCTCCTCCTCCACCTTCTCGATGGCGGCGTAGCTGCCGCGGGAGCTCTGACCCAGGTTGCGGAGCCGCGCCGACCGGATCTCCACGAGTCGGTGGGAGTCGATGATGAGCCCCACCACCCGGTCCGGATTCACCTTGAACAGCTCCGGAGGCGGATCGATCCCCTTCACCAGCGGAACGTTCGCCACCTTGTACCCCTTGTGGGCGAGGTACATGGAGAGGGGGGTCTTGGAGGAACGCGACACCCCGACGAGGACGAAATCGGCCTTGGCGAGCCCCCGGGGGTCCTGGCCGTCGTCGTGCTTGACCGTGAAGTCCACCGCTTCGACCCGCTTGTGATACTCGGCGTTCAACTGGTAGAGCAGCCCCGGCTCCTTCTGGGGGGGAACCCCGAAGAAATCGGAGAGCTTGTAGAGCAGCGGGCTGATCAGGTCGATCGATTCGAGGCCAAGGGCCTCCGCCTCATCGCGCAGGAGGTGGGCCAGCTCGGTGTCGACCAGGGTGTAGACCACGATGCCCCGCTCCTTCAGCACTTCTTCGAGGGAGTGGCGCACATCGTCCCGGGTCCTGATCCGGCTCATCCGGTGGAAACGGACCTCCACGTCCCGGAACTGGGAGAGGGCCGCGCGGACCACCCGCTCCACGGTCTCACCGGTCGCATCGGAAAAGAGATAGATGTGCCTCATGGTCCCCTGTCCCGCCTCAACCGACCAACAATGGAATCATTTTCATTAAGCTATGTATACCATGTTTTTTCGGTCAGGCAAAAAAAGTTGATTATCCACCGAACTCCGCTCTGATTTTCTCCCGGATCTCGGGCCGCAGAAGCAGCTCGACCGTGGTCAGCGCCAGGGCGGCAGCCCCCTCCGCAACGGCGGCCCGCCCCCGCTCGGAAACGGTGGCCTTGGCAAAGGCCTCGCTGTGAATCTGTATCCCGTCGCCGATCGGGACATGGGGATGGATCGTCGGCACGATCTGTGAGACGTTGCCAATGTCCGACGACCCCCTGTTCTTATCGGCAGGTACGGCCGACTCCTGAAGCCCCAGATACGCCAACTGGGCGGAGTAGAGTAACGAAAAGGCCCGGTTGACCCTGAGGGGAGCGAGAACCCGGGGATCGGCTTCCACCTGGAGCCGGCAGCCGGTGGCCGTTGCCGCCCCTTCGGCGCAGGCGATGACCCGCCCTCTCACCCGCTCCAGCTCCGCCAGGTCGTCGGCCCGCACGTAGAAATAGGCCGCCGCCCGCTCCGGAATAATGTTGGGGGCGACTCCTCCCTCGGTGATGATCCCGTGGACCCGTACGTCCTGCCGGAGCTGCTGGCGCAGGGAATTGATGGCGTTGAAGGTCTGGAGCACGGCGTCGAGGGCGTTGATCCCCTCCTCAGGATAGGCCGCCGCGTGGGCCGGCTTGCCGAAAAAGGTGAATCGGACCTTGGCGAGGCCGAGGTACTGCTTGATCACGTAGCGGCGCGACGACGGGTGGACCATCAGGGCGAACGACACATCGTCGAAAAGGCCGTGGCGGATCATCTCCACCTTGCCGACCCCGATCTCTTCCGCCGGAGTGCCGAGGACCACGATTCGGCCGACGGCGGGGGGAAGCGTCCGGCAGAGGGCGGCAGCAGCGCCAACTGCCGCGGCGGCGATGACATTGTGGCCGCAGGCGTGCCCCATGACGGGAAGGGCGTCCATCTCGGCAAGGATGGCAACGACCGGCCCCCCTTCTCCCCACTCGGCCCGGAAGGCGGTGGGGAGGCCGGCGACGCCCCGCGACACCCGATACCCTTCCCCTTCGAGGAAATCGGCAAGGAGTGCCGAACTGCGGACTTCGTTGAGCCCCGTTTCGGGGTTGCGGAAAAGTTCCTCGGCGATGGCGCAGAAATCATCCTTGCGCCGCTCTACGAAGCTCACGATCTCGCGCTTGAGAACCTCGGCATCCATGTCATCACTCCGAATCATTTCTAATGAAAATTAGACCGCGACTGGGGGGTTTTGTCAAGGTTTTTATTGTCTTACCCTTTTAGTTCTGGTACGTTAGCTCACCTTTTGCGCCCACGGGGCGCCAACGTGACGAATCACCCGGAAGGAGCATCCATGAACAGAACCTGGGCAGAGGTCTCGTGCGAAATCCCCGCCGACATGGTCGACCTCGTCGCCGACTACCTCGTCGAAGTGACGGGAAACGGCGTCAGCATCGACAACCTGGAACTCGACACCTTTTCCCTCGATACGGTGGAGGAGTCGTCGGTCAAGACCGTCCGGGCCTACTTCACCCCCGGCGAGGAACTCGACGCCCAGATCGCCGAGCTGGCGCAATTCCTCCACGAGAACGCCCCCGCCTTCGGGGCCGGCAGCATCCCCCCCCCCCGCGTCGCCATGATCGGCGAAGAAGACTGGGCCACCGGCTGGCGCCAGCACTTCGCGCCGACGCGCATCGGGTCACACCTCGTGATCAAGCCGACCTGGGAACCGTTCGACTCCGCTCCGGGGGATCTGGTGATCGAACTGGACCCCGGCATGGCCTTCGGCACCGGCACCCACCCGACCACCAGGCTCTGCCTGGAGGCGCTGGAGGAGATTGCCGCCTCCCTCGGCGCCGCCCCCCTGGAGGTTCTCGACGTGGGCACCGGCTCGGGAATCCTGGCCATTGCCGCCGCAAAGCTCGGCGCCCGCCGCGTGGTGGGGACCGACATCGACCCGGACGCCGTGGTCGTGGCGGCGGAGAACTGCGCCATGAACGGCGTTGCCGATGCCGTCGAGCTCGTCACCACCCCCCTGGAGGCGATTCCGGGGAGCTTTACGGTGACCCTTGCCAACATCCTCGCCGAAGACTTGGTCCGCATGGCGGCGGAACTGGCGACCACGGTGGCCCCCGGCGGCTTCCTCGTCCTGTCGGGCATTCTCTGCGAACGGGAGGAGTACGTCATCAACGGCTTCGTCCCCACCGGCCTCTCCTTCCAGTCGGCACGCCACGGCGGCGAGTGGAGTTGCCTGGTCTACCGGAGGGGTGCATAGCGTGCGCCGCTTCATTCTGCCCGGAGCCGACCTCTCGGGTGAAGCCGTCGAGGTGCGTGGCGACCTTTTTCGTCACATGGCAAAGGTGCTGCGCCTGAAAATTGACACTTCCGTGCAGTTGGCCGACGGGTGCGGCATCGAGTGCTCCGGCGTCATCCGGGAGATTGGCAGGGAGAGCCTTCTGGTGGCGATCATGCAACGGCGCGCCACGGCGCCGCCGGCCGCCGCCCCGCGCATCACCCTTTATCAGGGGCTGCCGAAGGGTGACAAGATGGAACTCATCTTGCAGAAATGTACTGAGCTCGGTGTCTCCGAGGTGGTTCCCTTCCCGGCGGTCCGCTCTGTCTCCCGCGTCGCGAGGGAGCGCGAGGCGGAAAAGCTTCGCCGCTGGCAGCGGGTCGCCGAAGAGGCCTCCCGCCAGGCGGGGCGCCCCCTCGTTCCCACCGTGCGTTACGCCGCCGACGGCATGAAGGGGGTGGCCGCAGAGGCGGACCACGACCTCAGGCTCCTCCTCTGGGAGGGAGAGCAGATCACCGGTCTGCGGGAGACCCTCTCCGCCCGCCCGCTCCCGGCGAGCATCGCCGTCATCGTCGGCCCCGAAGGGGGAATCACCCCCGAAGAGGCGGAGCTGGCCCGGGAAAAGGGATTCATTCCCGTGACCCTCGGCCAGCGGATACTGCGGACCGAGACCGCGGGGATCGCCCTCGTGGCAATCCTTCAGTATCTCTTCGGCGACCTCGGGGGGGCAGGACCAACGACATAGCGGGACCGCGCAGTGGCGCAGACCCGCCCAAGGAGCAACAGCCGATGAAATGTCCCAAGTGCGGATATAACAGCTTCGAATTTCTCGACACCTGCAAGAAATGCAATCACGACCTGGCCGGTTTCAAGCTGAACCACGGCATCCGCGCCATCGTCGCTCCCCTTTCCGAAGCCGGCGGCGCCGTGGCTGCCGGTGCGGCCGTGGCGGTGGCTGCGGCGGCAATGGCACACCCGCCGCTCGACGCAACGTCGGCGGACGAGTCCCTCACCGGGGAACTCCCCCCCTCCCCCCCCGCGACACCAAAGCCGGGGGACGACATCTTCCCCGATCTCGATCTCGGCTTCGCCGAAAGCCCCAAGCCGGCGCCGGCGGAAGAGCCCTTCTCCTTCGACCTGGAACCGACCGCCCCTGCTGCCCCACCGGCAGCCGCCCCCGCCGAACCCTCCTTCGCGGACTTTTCGTTCGACGAACCGACCGGAGAAGTATCGGCGGCAACGCCCGCTGCATTTGAGGCTGAGAACGGTGTGGACGACGGCTTTGCGAGCCTGCTGGAAACCGATTCCCCCGACCCGACGCTCGCGGCAGCGGTGGCCGACGCCTCGGCCGGCGTCGAGCTGGAGAACCCGTGGGACACGCCGACCGACACGTTCAGCGGCTTCGCCATCGAACCGGCATCGGCCTCCCCCCCGGCGGAGAAGCCTGCAGCCTCGCTGGAGCTGGAGAGCTTCGGCTGGGAAGAGGACGAAAAAAAGCCCGAGCCTGCTCCCGCTGCGGGACCAAAGGTCGAGCTTGATACGTTTTCCGGAGACGAGTTCGAATCCCTCTTCGGGGAGCCGGACGAACAGAAGTAACTTCGGGGAAAATGGTTACCGGCGGGGAGCGAGGGCCGCCAGGATCCCCGGCCCGAATTCCCGCATCTGCCACTCCCGCAGAGAGCCGCTGGCGGCAAGCTCCCCGACCGAGCGGGGGGCGGCGACGGCCAGCTGCTCCAGCAGGGCGTTGTTGGCCAGGTACCCCATGTCGATCCCGAGCCGGGCCGCCTCCTCCTCGCGCCACCCTTTCAGCGCCTTCAGCCGCTGCTCCTCGGGGCCGCTCAACCGCCGGCGCTCCTCCCGGGGAAAGACCGGCAGGTTCCGCTCCGGAACCGTCATCCCCTTCTCCACCGACCGCAGAATCCCTTCGCCGTGGCGCGCCGCCACCTTCTCCGTAATCCCCGTGATCCCCACGAGCTCCGCTGCCGACCGGGGGCGCTTCTCGGCCAGCTCCCGCACCGTGTCGGTGCCGAGGATCTTGAACGGCGGGACGTCGGCCTGCCGGGCACGCCGGTCACGGAAGCGAAGGACCTCCTCCAGCACCGCCAGGGTCCGGCGGTCCAGCCGCGATGCCCCTTTGAAACGAAGAAACAGCGGATCGTCGCCGCGCTGCGTCATCCGCACCCCGGTGAGAAGCACACATTCCTCCTCCACCCACGGCAGCCGTCCCCGCTCCCGCAACTCACCCTCAAGCTGGCGATAGAGGTCGATGAGGAGCGTCGTATCCTTCACGGCGTACTCGATCATCCCCGCGCTGAGGGGACGGCGGCTCCAGTCGGCCCGCTGGTACTGCTTGTCGAGCTCCACCCCGAAGCGCTTGCGCAGCGCCGCCGCCAGCCCGAATTCCCGTTCCCCCAGATACTGGCACGCGATCATGGTATCGAAGAGGTTGTTCACCTCGATGCCGAAATCGCGGTGCAGTGACCGGATATCGTAATCGGCGCCGTGGAAGACCTTGCGCCGTGAGCCATCGGCGAAGAGGGGGGCCAGCGGTGCCAGGTCGGGGGTGGCGAGGGGGTCGACGATGGCGGCATACCCCGGCACCGCGAACTGGAGGAGGCAGACCTTCTCCTGGTAGTGGTGCATGGAGTCGGCCTCCAGGTCGCAGGCGACGATGGGCTCTCCCCCGAGACGTTCGGCGAGGCGGCCTACCCCCTCGGCGGAGGTGATGATATCGGGTGAAACAGGGGTGTCAGGCAAGGAACTCTCCAGTCGTAGGGTGTGAATATCTGCAGATGGTTCATCGTGTTCGGATCTGCGCCAGGCTTGCCGTGGCCAATTGAGCGGCACCGCAGGCGTAGCAACGCAACGTCGGGGATGGCGCGATTGAGGCCGAGGCGAAGATGACGTTCAAGCGGACGCGAGCCGCTAGAACTCCCGGATTATCTCATAGAGGGTAGTCCGCTGGGCCGCCCGGAAGCCGGCGTCGCGGATCAGTTCCACCATCTCTTCGAGGCTCATCCGGAAGGTGCAGCCGGCGGCGGCGACCACGTTCTCCTCCAGCATGGTCCCCCCCAGGTCGTTGGCACCGAAGAAGAGCGCCACCTGGGCCATGGCAGCCCCCTGGGTCACCCAGCTCGCCTGGATGTTGGGGATGTTGTCGAGGACGATCCGGGAAAGGGCCAGCACCTTCAGGTACTCGACGCCGGTGGCGCTCCGGCCGCCGAGCTCGGTGTTCCCCGGCTGGTAGGTCCAGGGGATGAAGGCGGTGAAGGAGCCGCCGGCGGCCTGGAGCTCCCGGACCCGGAAGAGGTGCTCGACG
The DNA here is from genome assembly GCF_000817955.1 of Geobacter pickeringii. Lineage (NCBI taxonomy): Bacteria > Pseudomonadati > Thermodesulfobacteriota > Desulfuromonadia > Geobacterales > Geobacteraceae > Geobacter > Geobacter pickeringii. Next base: position 3,412,027 of record NZ_CP009788.1, read on the forward strand.
ATATCCTCGGGGCGCTCCGTGCTGCCGAACATCATGGTGGCGGTGGTCGGCATCCCCTGCCGCGCCGCCTCCCGCATCACCGCGGCCCACCCTTCCCAGCCGATCTTCTTGGGGGATATCGCCTGCCGCACGCTGTCAACGAGGATCTCGGCCCCGCCGCCGGGGATCGAATCGAGCCCCGCCTCCCGCAGGCGCCGGATCGCCTCGGGGATGGCGAGCTTCGAGATCGCGGCGATCTGGGTGATCTCCGCCGGCGAGAGGGAGTGGTTCTGCACCCGGGGGAACCGCCCCCTGATCCCGCGAAAGAGCGCCTCGAACCACTCGATGCCGAGCTGGGGGTGGAGCCCCCCCTGCATCAGGAGTTGGGTCCCCCCCCGCTCCACCAGTTCGGCGATCTTGGCGTAGATCGTCTCCTCGTCGAGGAAATAGGCGTCCGGGGCATCGAGGTCGCGGTAGAACGCGCAGAATCTGCATTTGGAGTCGCAGACGTTGGTGTAGTTCACGTTGCGGTCCACCACGAAGGTAACCAGCTCCTCCGGATGCATCCGGCGGCGGATGCCGTCGGCAACCCGCCCGAGGGCCAGGAGATCGCCGTTGGTCAGAAGCTCCAGCGCTTCTCCACGAGTGAGGGGCTCGCCCCGCTCGCTCTTTTTCAGTGCATGCGTCGTCATCAGTAGGTCCGCAGTTCGTTGTAGAGGGTATCCCGCTCCACCGGCACCCGGCCGGCCGTGCGGATGAGGGCGGCAATCTCGTCGCGCCCCATGGTCTGGGGGGTGGCGGCGCCGGCGTCGTGGCCGATCTTCTCCTCCACCACGGTGCCGTCTAGGTCGTTCACCCCGAAGGCGAGGGCCGCCTGGGCGATCTTCACCCCCAGCATGACCCAGTAGGCCTTGATGTTGGCGAAGTTGTCGAGGTAGATGCGGGCCACGGCCAGGGTCTTCAGGGCGTCGACCCCCCCGGAGCCGGGTCGCTTCAGATGGCCGAGGGGATTATTCTCCTTCTGGAAGGCAAGGGGGATGAAGACCTGGAACCCGCCGGTCCGGTCCTGAAGCTCCCGGAGTTGTCGCATGTGGTCGACGCGGTCGGCGTAGCTCTCGATGTGGCCGAAAAGCATGGTGGCGTTGGACTTGAGCCCCGCCCGATGGACCTCCTCCATGACGGCGAGCCACCGCTCGCCGGAGATCTTCTCGGGGCAGAGCCTGCGCCGCACCGCATCCCCGAGGATCTCCGCCCCGCCGCCGGGGAGGGAGCCGAGTCCGGCCCCCTTCAGCTCCCGCAGGGTCTCGGCAAGGGAGAGTCCCGCGATGCGGGCGAGGTAGTCGATCTCCACGGCGGTGAAGGCCTTCACGTGGAGATCGGGGGAGACCGACTTCACGGTCCGGAGCAGTTCGAGGTAGAATTCGAACGGCAGGTCCGGGTGGAGGCCGCCAACGATGTGGATCTCCGTGGCCCCCTGGGCACGGGCCTCCATCGCCCGGTTGCGGACCTCCTCCAGATCGTAGAGGTACGCTCCCGGCTCGTCGGCGGTGCGGGAAAAGGCGCAGAAGGCGCAGCGGTTCACACAGATGTTCGTGTGGTTGATGTGCCGGTTGACGTTGAAAAAGACCCGGTCGCCGTTGCGGCGGCGGTTGACGGCGGAGGCCAGTTCCCCCAAGGCGATGAGGTCGTGGGAGTCGAAGAGGAAGAGGGCCTCGTCGTCGGTGATCCGTTCACCCGACATGACCTTCTCGGTGATGGCAGCAAGCGTTATCATGGTTCACCCCAGCGTGTGAAGAGCGTGTGGGGGATGCCGAGGGTATCGAGGACCTTGCCGGCCACGAACGCCACGAGATCATCCACCGTCGCGGGTTTCTGGTAGAAGGCGGGCATGGCCGGGACGATGCGGACCCCGAGCCGGGCGAGCTTCAGCATGTTCTCCAGGTGGATCGGCGAAAGCGGCGTCTCCCGGGGGACGAGGACGAGGGGCCGCCCCTCCTTGAGCGCCACGTCGGCACACCGCTCGATGAGGGTGCCGGAAAGGCCGGCGGCGATCCGGGCAAGGCTCCCCATGGAACAGGGAGAGACCACCATGGCGTCGGGGGCGCGGGACCCGCTGGCAATGGGGGCCAGCAGATCGTCATCGGCATAATAGTGCAGCGTCCCGGCGGTCTCCCCGTAATAGGCGGCCAGGTGCTCGGCAACGGCGGGGGGATCCCCCTCCCAGGAGAGGCCGCACTCCTCGCGCAAGACGGCGAATCCCGGCCGGCTCACCAGAAAGGTGACCCGGTGTCCCCCTCGCAGCAGTTCCCCGCCGAGCCGCAGGCCGTAGGCCGCGCCCGATGCCCCCGTCAGGGCAAGAACCACGTGCCTCCCGCTCATGCGCCCCCCCTCCCCGCCAGCACGTCGACGAGGGTGGCAACGAAGAGGGTGATGCTGATGTAGCCGTTCATGTTGAAGAACGCAGCGTCGAGTCGGGAGAGATCGCCACTGCGCAGCAGCCAGTGCTCGTAGAAGAGCATCGCGACGCACAGCGCAAAGCCGGCCACGAACCATCCCCCGAGACCGGCAACGGGGGCGAGAGCCGCCAGGAGCAGGACCATCACCCCGTGGAAGAGGCGGGCGGTCCAGAGGGAACCGTTCACGCCGAGCCGCACCGGAATGGAATGGAGGCCGCTCGCCCGGTCGAACTCCAGGTCCTGGAGGGCGTAGAGGATGTCGAACCCGGCGACCCAGAAGAGGACCGCAAGGCCGACAAGCACGGCCGGCACCCCGACGCTTCCCCGGATGGCAATCCACGCCCCGAGGGGGGCGGCGGCGAGGCAGATGCCGAGGACCACGTGGGCAAGCGCGGTGAACCGCTTGCAGTAGGAGTAGAGCACGAGAAAGAAGAGCGCCACCGGCGCCAGAGAGAGGCAGAGGGGGTTCAGGCGGTGGGCAGCGTAGAGCATCAGAGCGATCGAGGCGGCGATGAAAACGGCAACGGTCCCCTTGCCGATGAGTCCCGCCGGAATGGCGCGGCCGGCGGTGCGGGGGTTGCGGGCGTCGATCTCCGCATCGATGAAGCGGTTCAGCCCCATGGCAGCGGTCCGGGCCCCCACCATCGCCATCAGGATCCAGAACGCCTGGGCCGCCGTCGGAAGCCCCCGGGCGGCCAGGATCGCGCCGGTGAACGCGAACGGCAGCGCAAAAACCGTATGGGAGAATTTGATCATCTCCAGAAAGACGGCTACCTTCTTCACCATTCCTGTCTCCATCCGCTCATCACTGACCATTTCTCACTCCCGTGCGCAGCGCGGTTTCCAGATCCCTTCCCACGCTGTTCAGCTCCCTGTTGACGACATCGAGGTCGAACATGCCGGGATAGTGCTCGTAGGGGTAGCGCTTCTTGAAGTAATTGACCTTCCCTCCCTCGTCGTAGGCGTAGCTCGAACGGATCTCCAGATCCGCCGACTCCACCGTCACCTCGCTCCCCCCTTCGACCTCCCGCACCGTGATCTTCAGCCGCTGGAAGTAGAGCCGTCCCCCCGCCGGCAGGGTGAGCCCCCCCGCGCGGGTGGAGAAGTGACGGAAACCGGTCAGGAGGACCCGCTCCTTCGCGTCGTCCTGCTCGAACTCGTACCGGTCCCGGGCCAGGAGGTATTTCACAGTGGCATAGACGTCGGCCGGTGGCCGCGAAACCTCGAACCGTGGCGCATCGAGCGGGGTCGCCTCCAGGCGCAGGTGGTAACATCCGGACAGGAGCATCACCCCCAGCAGGAGCCCCCAATAGCAGAAAATGCGGCGTGAGTTCAAAAACCGTATTCCCCCCAGCGTTGATCTACCATTCGACGTATCTCCGCGTCCATTGCCAGCTCCGGCGGCCTTGTTCCCCCGCCGCCACTGCGGGTGGCGTCGATTCCGAGCCGGCTCCCGAGCCAGGGGAAAAGTGGCGTCCCCCGCTCCCGCCCGGAGATCACCAGATCGCGCCGCCAGTCGGGGAGATTCGCGATTCGCCAGGCGACGTGCGACAGGTCCCGGACATCCGCATCCTCATCCACCACGACGATGAGCCGCGCCCCCCCCATCAGCTCCGACGCCCACAGCTCTTCCATCAGTTCTTTGGCCCGGGCCGCCGCCCCCCCTCTGATCGAGACGATGGCGCCGCCGTGGAAGATCCACTCCGCGGGAAAGGAGATGTCGACGATATCGGACCAGCGACGGCGGAAGAGCGGAAGAAGAAGCTGGGCCGCCGCCTGCGCCAGGTGGCAGTCCTCCATGGGAGGAGGCCCCACCACCGTGGCCGGGTAAACGCACGCCCTACGCCGGGTCACGCACGAAACCCGAAGATGCGGCACGGGGGCGGCGGGGACGTAGAATCCGGTGTGATTGCCGAAGGCGCCATCCAGGATCGTCTCCCCCGGCTCTACGCACCCCTCGATGACAAGCTCGGCACCGGCCGGCACCAGCAGCTCGCTCGTCCGGCACCGGACCATCTCCAGCGGCGCCCCGCGAAGCCAGCCGGCGAACTGCATCTCGTCAACCCCATCCGGCAAGGGGAGCATGGCGGCCAGGGCAAGGGCCGGATCCCCTCCGACGGCTACCGCCACCGGCATCGGTTCGCCACGCTCACGGTATTTCCGTTCGTGGCGATTCCCCCCCGTCCCAACATACCAGCGGATGCCGGCATTGCGCTCCCCGGCGATCCAGACCCGGTACATGCCGCAGTTGGCGCAGCCGGTGTCCGGATCGCGGGTGATAACCAGCGGCAGGGTGATGAAGCGACCGTCACCGTGGGGATGACCGTCGCCGGGCCAGGAAGTGAGAAAGGGATAACGGGAGAGTTCGGGAGCCGTTTCGACAATTTCCTGGCAGGGGGCCGCGGTCACCGGCACCGGTAGATACCGCCGCAGCGCATCGGCGACATGAGATGCCGCCAGAGGATCGGAATCCCCATCTCCCGCAGCCGGCCCGAGAAGCTCCTCCATCCGCGCCGTCAGCTCTTCGAGGGCCGAGAGTCCCAAGGCCGCCGCCATCCGCCGGGGCGAACCGAAGAGATTGGTGGCCACCGGAATCTCGCCACCCCGCACCTTTTCGAAGAGAAGCGCCTTTCCGCCGTCGGCCGATTTGCACACCCGGTCAGTGACGGCAGCGATCTCAAGCCGCGGATCGACCTCGCTCCCCACCCGGTGCAGTTCGCCCAGGCGTTCGAGCTCTTCGAGAAACTCGTGCAGGCTGCGAAACATGGTGCCGCCCCCATTCCCCATTCAGCCGCAACTCTCTGATACCTAGCATTTCGCCCTGACGGTGACAACCATTTTCTCGGCACGGCCACCACCCGAACCAGCACCGGAAGCGTCGCAGAACGAACAAAAAAAAGGCCACCCGTCTGGGTGGCCTCCTCACGTACAGCGTCTAAAGCTGGTCGGGGCGAGAGGATTTGAACCTCCGACCCCCTGCTCCCGAAGCAGGTGCGCTACCAGGCTGCGCTACGCCCCGACACAGAGAACTTCGTATATACCACGGAGGTCCCGACCGCGCAAGCTATTTTTCGACCCGCCGCGAAAGAGCCGGCGGCGCGGCACCGCCGCTACAGCGGCTATTGCGCCGGTTTTTCCGGCAGATACTGTTCGAACTGCTTCTTGTCCTGGGCACAGCGGTACGCCTCCTCCGGCGCGATCTTCTTCATCTTGAGGAGGTCGAGCAGGTGCTGGTCCATCAACTGCATCCCGTCCTTCTTGGCGGTCTGGATGATGGAAGGTATCTGGAAGGTCTTACCCTCCCGGATCAGGTTGCCGATGGCCGGCGTACCGAGCATGATCTCCAGCGCCGCACAACGCCCCTTGCCGTCGGCAGTCCGGAGAAGCTGCTGACAGACGACCCCCTTGAGGGACTCGGAGAGCATGGTGCGGGTCTGCTCCTGGGCGTCTTTGGGGAAGACGTCGATGATCCGGTCAATGGTCTTGGCCGCCGAGTTGGTGTGCAGGGTCCCGAAAACGAGGTGTCCGGTTTCGGCGGCGCTCATGGCGAGGCTGATGGTTTCCAGATCCCGCATCTCACCGACGAGGATCACGTCGGGGTCTTCCCGCAATGCCGCCCGCAGGGCGTTGGTGAAACTGTCGGAGTGCTCCCCGATCTGACGCTGGTTGAGGAGCGACATCTTGTTCTCGTGGATGAACTCCAGGGGGTCCTCCAGCGTGAGGATATGCTCCTTGCGGGTGGCATTGATGAGATCGATCATCGCGGCCAGGGTCGTCGACTTCCCCGACCCCGTGGGCCCGGTGACCAGCACCAGCCCCTTCTTGAACTGGGTCATCTTCCGGACCCCATCCGGAAGCCCCAGATCGTCGGCCGACAGGATCTTGCTCGGGATGATCCGGAAGACCGCGGCGACCCCCCGGTGGGTCATCAGGTAGTTGCCCCGGAAACGGGCAAGCCCCGGGATGGCGTAGGCGAAGTCCAGGTCGTGCCTCGTCTCGAAGGTCTCCTTCTGCTTCTCGTCCAGGATCTCGTAGAGGATCGACGTCAGCTCCTCGTGGGTGAGGGGCTTGAAGTTCTGGCGGGCCATCTCCCCGTGGAGTCGGAAGATCGGGGGGGCCCCGGAGGAGAGGTGCAGGTCCGATGCTCCCTGCTCCTTGAGCATTTTGAAGAGTGCGTCTATGCGTGCCATGGATACGTCTCCGTCAGGTGAGAATGGATGCCGCGAACTCCTCTGGGGAGAGGTCGCCGGCAGTGAGGAGCTCCCGCCCCTCTTCCGCCAGCCCCCGCCATCCGCGGGTCTTTGCGTAGTCGAGGAATTCGTCCGCCGTGGCGGCCCCCTCAAGGTGTCCGCGGGCACCCTCGTCGATTGTCAGCAGATCCACGAGGTACCGTTTTTCGCCGTGGCCCGTCTGGTCGCACGCCGGACACCCTGCCGCCCGGCAGCAGCTCCCCCCCTCGCCAAGGCGGAGCATCCGTGCCTCCTCGGGGGTACACGGTTCGCTTCTCCGGCAGTCGGGGCAGAGGGTACGGATCCCCTTGGCGACGATCACTCCCCGCAGCTGGCCCGGCGCGAGGTAGTGCCGGTCACGGAAGTACAGGAGCTGCTTCAGCAGGGGAGCGGTATCGCCGAACGCCATACCGGCCACCACAAGCTTGCCACGGATCGCCGCCTTGCACAGAGCGGAAAAGGAGCGTTCGTCGGTGGCGTCTTCCAGGACGATGATATCGGGATCGTGTTCAAGTACCGCCGTTACCACCTCCCCAAGGTCCGTATCGGGGGAGAGCGGCACGCGCGGGAACCGCTTTTCGCCCTGCCCCGCCCCCCCGCCGAGCACGATAACAGTCTTCGCTGCCGTTTCGTGCTCCTGAAGATAGAGATCGATCATCCGACTGCGCAGGTCCGGCTCCCGGACACCGACGAGGACCATCCCCCGTTCCGCGGCGGCCAGCGTCTCGAAGGTCGCCATCTTTTCCGCGGAAAGCCCGAGATCGGCCACCGTGGCCGGGAACTGGGTCGCGATGTGCATCCGGAGGGTGAGGTGGTCTCCCCCCTCCCCCCGCAGGAGCGCCACCTGGAAGGCGATGGTCTTTCCTTTCCACGCAAAGCTGAGCTCGCCCCGGACGGCAAACTCACCGGCGCCGACAATCCGGGCGAGTTTGCGCACCCGCAGGATCACCTCGGGGTAGTGGGTGGGGGCGAGCCTCCCCACTTCCCGCGTCTGGCCGCCACGCCGGGCGGCAATGATCACGGCGTCGCCAACGGGCTGGAGGGACAGAGACGACAGCTTCTGCTGGACAATGAAGAGGAGGAGGTAATCGACGAGTTTCGCCCCGCCGAGGTCGCGGTTGATCGCCTCAAGGGCAGCGGAGGGGAAATTTGCCGAGGTAAAGCCGAGACTCTCCGCCACCTCGGAGGGGCCGTAGAACAGCTCTTGCATCTCGCGAATCTCGCGGATGAGCCCCACCGAGATGGAGACCGTGCAGCCGGTGGCCTTCTCGACCGCGGCGATGGCGGCATTGTTGAGGGGGTCGGCAATGGCGATGCTGAGCTCGCCACCGGCGCAGATGAGCGGCATCAGGTTGTACTGGCGGGCCAGGGCCGCCGGGACGAACGCCACGGCCCCCCTGTCGACCATGGTCGGCTTGAGGCGTACGTACGGAATATTGAGTTGGTTGGAGAGCGCCCAGTCGATATCCTCCTGGGTCACGATGCCGAGCCTGACGAGCGCCTCGCCGAAGCGGCTTCCCGTCTGGACCTGCTCCTCCAGGGCCGCCCGGATGTCGTCTTCGCTGATGATCTGGCACTTGAAGAGAATGGAGCCGAGGGACCCTTCCTTGACGATGCTTTCCATTGCGTTCCTCCCTTTTGTACCATCGGCCGGATCGGTCCGTTCTTGAGCTCTTTTTCGCCAGTTACCCCTGCGCCACCCTTTACATTCCCGCTGGCGCTGTGCTAGCCTGATGCAAAAATCCGGCCCTGTCGCGAAGACCGTCCCGTCTTTTGCCTTCCGTCGTCCGCGATGGCGCCCCAGGAGCGACCATGAAACGAAAAGCACTCGCCCTCCTCTCGGGAGGTCTCGACTCCACCCTTGCGGTCAAGGTCATGCTTGAGCAGGGGATCGAGGTTGAGGCCCTCAATTTCACCTCGCCATTCTGTACCTGCACGGCCAAGAGCGCCGGCTGCAAGTCCGAAGCGGTCCGCGTCGCCGAGGAATTCGGCATTCCAATCAAGATCATGAACAAGGGGGTGGACTATCTCGAAGTGGTCCGCAACCCGAGGCACGGCTACGGCAAGGCGATGAATCCCTGCGTCGACTGCCGGATATTCCTGCTCAGAAAGGCCAAGGAGTACCTGGCCGCAAGCGGTGCCGACTTCGTCATCACGGGGGAGGTTCTCGGTCAGCGTCCCATGAGCCAGCGCCGCGACACCCTCCGGGTGATCGAGCGGGAAAGCGGGCTGGAAGGACTTCTCCTTCGCCCCCTCTCGGCCAAGCATTTCGAACCGACCCTGCCGGAGCGCGAGGGATGGGTCGACCGCGAGCAGCTCCTCGCCATTCAGGGGCGCTCTCGCAAGGAGCAGATGCAGCTTGCCGACGAACTCGACGTGAAGAACTACCCTTGCCCGGCGGGGGGGTGCCTCCTGACCGAAGTTTCCTTTGTCTCCAAGGTCAAGGATGTGTTCGCCCACTCGGACCAGCTCAACCTGCGCGACTTCCGCCTCCTCAAGGTCGGCCGCCATTTCCGCGTCGGCCCCCGGACCAAGGCCCTCATCGGCCGGAACGAAGCGGAGAACGAGCTCCTTTCCCACAGCCTGCAGGCCGGGGAGGCGGCCTTCCGCTGGCTCGACGGCGGGAGCCCCCTCGGGGTTCTCATGGGCACCGTCACCGATGAGCTGCTTGACGCCGCAGCAAAGATCCTCCTCCGGTATACCAAGGCCGAACCGGGCCAGCCGTGTGCCGTCAAGGTGGTGGTGGACGGCGCTGAACGGCACCTCAGCGTCTCCAACGATTTTGCCGACCCCGAGATCGAACCCTTCAGGATCTGACGGCCCCGCCTGATCGGAGCACGCCGCAAACGCGAGAGGGCGGGAACAGGTCCCGCCCTCTCATCATTTCTTCTCCATCTCCTGAGTGCCGCCACCCACCGAGGCGGTGCCTCCCTGCCCGTCTCCGCCAGGCGCTCCTTCCGGAGCCGGTTGCGAAGCCGGCGGCAGCGGCTCCCCCTCCTTCTTCGGCTCCTCCCCCGCTCCGGGGAGGGTGGCCGAAGACGTATTCCTGAAGGTCGTCTCTTCCTGCTTGATGCTTGCATCAACCTTCCGCTGAAGGCCCGCCACGTTGGGTAGCTGCTGCAACGCCTGCCGGTACTCGCCTTCCGAAAGGACCCCCTTGCCGCGCAGGAGACGGAGGATCATGTCCGAGCGCTTCACGACCTTATCGAGATTCTTGTACGGGTTATACGCGACGCGGGGACCGGGAAGCATGGCGGCCAGAAACGCACACTCGCGGGGGGTCAGGGCCGATGCCGGCTTGCCAAAGTAGTAGCGCGCCCCGTGGCCGACCCCATAGACCATCGGTCCCAGCTCCACCACATTCAGATAGAGCTCGATGATCCGCCCCTTCGTCAGCTCTTCCTCCATCCGCCTCGCGAGGACGATCTCCTTGATCTTGCGTGAAATCGTCTTTTCCCGGGAGAGGAAGAGATTCTTTGCCACCTGCTGGGTTATGGTGGATGCCCCCCGGGCAAAACTCTTCTTTTCCAGGTCGTACTTGATGGCGTTCTTGAGGGCCTTTACGTCAACCCCCTCATGCTTGTAGAAATTAGCATCCTCGGCAACGATCACCGCCCATTTCATCTCCGACGGTATGGCTCCCGACGGGGTCCAGTAGCGGTTCTTCGGGCCGACGGTGAACGGATGGTATTCGCCCTGCCAGTCCTTGACCTGGATCGTCAGATTGGTCTTGCGGTTCTGGAGGATTCCCACGGAGGGAAGAAACATGAGCGACACACCGATATAGCAGCCGTAGGCGATCACCAAAACGGCGGCGACAAGTGCTGTTTTTTTCATTGTTCCCACTGTGTCGTTTCCTCCTGCAGCCCGCGACTCCCGGTCCCCCTGCGCCGCACGAGAGCCATCTCGGTAGCCATCTCAATGGCAGCAACCATGCTTCGCTCCGATGCCGTCCCCGTCCCTGCCAGATCATAGGCAGTACCATGATCGACCGACGTGCGGATGATCGGGAGACCAAGGGTCACATTGACGCCATCGTCAAAGTGGAGAAGCTTCAACGGGATGAGTCCCTGGTCGTGATACATGCAGACGACGGCATCATAGTCGCCCCGGGCGGCAAAATGAAAGAGCGTATCGGCCGAAAGGGGGCCGATGGCGTCGATTCCTTCGCGCCGTGCCGCAGCCACCGCGGGGGCGATGGCGGTCCGCTCTTCGTCGCCAAACAATCCCCCTTCCCCGCAGTGGGGATTGAGGGAGAGCACCGCGATGCGCGGATGGGGACGGAAGTAGCGCTGCACATCCCGATTGGTGATCCGGATGGTGGCGAGCACCCGCTCCCGCGTCACGAGTCGCGGGACCTCTGCCAGCGCCACATGGATCGTGACGAGCGTGACCTTGAGCCGCTTTCCGGCAAGCATCATCACGTAGTCGTCTGTGCCGGTCAGCTCCGCCAGCAGCTCTGTATGGCCCGGATAGTGGTGGCCAGCACGATTGAGCGCCTCCTTGTTGATCGGCGCCGTCGCCATCCCATCGGCTATCCCTGCCTGGCAAAGACGCGCCGCCTCGGTGATGCTGCGAAACGTCGCCTCTCCCCCTGCCAGAGACGGTTTACCGAATACCATATCATCGGGTTGAAGCGCGGCGACCTCCCGAAGATAGAGCACTCCGGCCTCCCATTGTTGGGGGAGATCGCTTCCGACCGGCTGGATAACGAGATTCGCCCCGGTAACGGCAAGGGCCCGTTCCAAGGCTCCCCGTACTCCAAGAACGAGGGGGCGGCACCTCGCACTGATGTCAGCCCACGCCAGCGCCTTCACGATTATCTCTGGACCTATGCCAGATGGATCACCCATGGTGACGGCGACGAGGGGCAACTGATCTTTCATGGCGTTCTCCACTATCTCACCATCGCAACGCGCGCTTCGGCAAAAAAAAAGAGCGGCTCTGCCGCTCTTTTCAGATAATGTCTGTCCTGTTCTACTTACGGGCCGCCTTGGAGGCCACCTGCATCCGGATGGTGGCACGCTCGAGGGCGGCTTCCATCACCCGATAATCCTTGTCTTCGATGGTAAGCTTCTTCAGCGCCTCCTCAGCGCGACCAAGTGCAGCCTTTGCCCGCTGAAAGTCGATCTCATCGGCCCGCTCGGCGGTTTCGACAAGAACGATAGCCTTGTCGTCCTTCACCTCGAGGTACCCCCAGTTAAGGGCAAGGTGGCTGACGGCACCCCCCTTCTTGTAGCTGAGTTCACCGATTCTCAGAGATGAAAGGAGTGGCGCATGGCCGGGAAGAACGCCGAATTCTCCGAGTGCGCCCGTGGCGGTTATCTCGTCGACCTCTTCAGTCAGGACCTTGCGGTAGGGGGTTACCAGTTCAAGAGTTATCTTTTCAGCCATCTATCGTCATCCTTGCGCCTGCCGACGGATAGCGCCGGCAGGCAGTGAATGGTGGTAATTACGCGGCGAGCTTTTTGGCCTTCTCAATGGCTTCCTCAATGGTGCCGACCATGTAGAATGCCTGCTCGGGAATATCGTCATGCTTGCCGGCCACGATCTCACTGAACCCCTTGATGGTGTCCTTGAGCTCGACGTAGACGCCGGGAGTGCCGGTGAATGCCTCGGCAACGTGGAACGGCTGGGAGAGGAAACGCTGGATCTTCCGGGCACGGACAACGACGAGTTTGTCCTCCTCGGAAAGTTCGTCCATACCGAGAATGGCGATGATGTCCTGGAGGTCCTTGTACCGCTGGAGGACGTACTGAACGTCACGGGCGACCTTGTAGTGCTCGTCTCCCACGACCTGTGGGTCGAGAATCCGGGAAGTTGAGTCGAGGGGGTCAACGGCCGGGTAGATGCCGAGCTCGGCGATTTGACGGGAAAGAACCGTCGTCGCGTCGAGGTGGGCGAAGGCCGTCGCCGGCGCCGGGTCCGTCAGGTCGTCGGCCGGAACGTAGATGGCCTGAACCGAGGTAATGGACCCCTTCTTGGTGGAGGTGATCCGCTCCTGGAGCTCACCCATTTCGGTAGCGAGGGTCGGCTGGTAGCCGACGGCGGAAGGAATCCGGCCGAGGAGCGCGGAAACCTCGGAACCTGCCTGGGTAAACCGGAAGATGTTGTCGATGAAGAGGAGCACGTTCTGGTTCTCTTCATCCCGAAAGTATTCGGCGATGGCGAGGGCGGTCAGCGCAACTCGGGCACGGGCCCCGGGAGGCTCGTTCATCTGGCCGTAAACCAGGGAGGCCTTGTCGATAACCCCGGACTCCTTCATTTCCATCCAGAGGTCGTTCCCTTCACGGGTACGCTCGCCAACCCCGGCGAAAACCGAGAAGCCACCGTGCTGCTTGGCGATGTTGTTGATGAGCTCCATGATGAGAACGGTCTTGCCGACGCCGGCGCCGCCGAAGAGGCCGATCTTGCCGCCCCGGGCGTAGGGAGCGAGCAGGTCGACGACCTTGATGCCGGTGGTGAATGCCTCAACCTTGGTGGACTGATCCTCAAAGGCGGGAGCCGAACGGTGGATACCATATTCCTTCTCGGCATTAACCGGGCCCATCTCGTCAACAGGCTCACCCACAACGTTCAGAATGCGGCCGAGGGTCTTGCGGCCGACGGGAACCGAAATCTGCTTGTCGGTGTCAAGGACCTCCTGACCTCTCACGAGACCGTCAGTGGAATCCATAGCGATGGTCCGAACCGCATTCTCACCCAGGTGCTGGGCAACCTCGAGCACCAGGTTGTACTCGCGGTCGTCGATGGACGGATTGGTGACCTTGAGAGCATTGTAGATTGCCGGCAGCTTGCCTGGCTCAAACTCGACGTCGACGACGGCGCCGATGACCTGCGAAATTTTTCCGATGTTCTGGCTCATTGTACCCTCTTCCTCCTGCGGCCGCGTTTGGCCTCTCGTTTCTATTCGAACAATTAGTTGTTATCCCTTGATCGATTCAGCGCCGGAAATGATCTCCATCAGTTCCTTCGTAATGGCTGCCTGCCGCGCCCTGTTGTACTGCAGGGTCAGCTTGCCAATCATCTCGGTGGCGTTTTTGGAAGCGCTGTCCATCGCAGTCATCCGCGCGCCGTGCTCGGCGGCCACGGACTCGAGGAGTGACCTGAAGATCTGGACTTCGACGTGCTTCGGCAGGATTTCCTGGAGAAGTTCGCCCTTGGACGGCTCATAAATATACTCGGGTGCGTACTCGTCCTCTTCCGAGACCGGAGGAACGATCGGCAACAACTGCGTCAGGGTGATGTCCTGAGACATAACGCTGCGGAACGCGTTGTAGAGAACAAAGACCTCGTCGTACTCTTCCGCGAGGAAACCATCGATGACCTCGCGTGCTATCAGCGCTGCCACTTGGTAGTTGGGGCTTGAGAGCACGTTCGCATGATTCTTCCAGACGTTATGCCGATTCTTCAGGAAGTCGTGACCTTTACGACCGATCGTCAGTACGCTGATTTCGGCATATTCACCCTTCTTTTCCTTCAGAAAGCGCTCGGCGGTCTTGCAGATGTTCGCATTGAACCCGCCGCAGAGCCCCCGGTCCGAGGTCACGACGATAAGAAGCGCTTTCTCAGCCATCCGCTTCTGGAGAAGCGGAATTCCCTCCACGTCGCTGCTCTTGGCGAGCCGCTCGAGAACTTCGCCCAGCTTCTGGGCATAGGGACGGGCAGCAACCACGCTTTCCTGGGCCCGGCGGAGCTTGGCCGCCGAGACCATCTTCATGGCTTTGGTGATCTGCCGGGTATTTTTGACAGACGTGATACGTTTTTTTATCGCTTTGAGGCTTGGCATGGGCGAAGCACCGTCCTTGTTTTACGCGGTAAATTCCTTCTTGAACTCGTCGAGCGCTCCGGCAATCTTGGCCTTCAGCTCGTCATCGATGGCCTTCTTCTCGCGCAGTTCGGCGAGAATGTCAGACTTCCTCGTATCGAAGAAGCTCAACAGCTCCGCCTCATAACGCTTGAGGACCGAAACGGCATAATCGTCGACGTAGCCATTGTTGGCCGCGAAAATGACGAGAACCTGTTTTTCGAAGGGGAGCGGACGATACTGCGGCTGCTTGAGGATCTCAACCAGACGCTCGCCGCGAGCGAGCTGCATCTGGGTCGCCTTGTCGAGGTCTGAACCAAACTGGGCGAACGCCGCCATCTCGCGGTATTGGGCGAGGTTGAGACGGAGCGTACCGGCAACCTGCTTCATTGCCTTGGTCTGAGCGGCACCACCGACGCGGGAAACCGAGAGACCGACGTTGATGGCCGGACGAACGCCCGAGTAGAAGAGATCCGTCTCAAGGTAGATCTGGCCGTCGGTGATCGAGATAACGTTGGTCGGGATGTACGCCGAGACGTCGCCGGCCTGGGTCTCAATGATCGGCAGCGCCGTGATGGAGCCCGCCCCGCAGTCGTCGGAAAGCTTGGCGGCGCGCTCCAGAAGACGGCTGTGGAGGTAGAAGACGTCGCCGGGGTATGCTTCGCGTCCCGGCGGACGACGAAGGAGAAGCGAAAGCTGCCGGTAGGCAACGGCCTGCTTGGAAAGGTCATCGTAGATGATGAGGGCATGCTTGCCACCATCGCGGAAGTACTCGCCCATGGTAACACCGGTGTACGGTGCGATGAACTGAAGCGGTGCCGGCTCGGAGGCGGTGGCGGCGACAACGATGGTATAATCCATCGCGCCGTGCTCCTGAAGCTTCGACACGACCTGCGCAACCGTCGAACGCTTCTGGCCGATGGCGACGTAGATGCAGATGACGTCGCCGCCCTTTTGGTTGATGATGGTATCGATGGCAACGGCAGTCTTGCCGGTCTGACGGTCGCCGATGATGAGCTCACGCTGCCCGCGGCCGATCGGCACCATTGCATCGATCGCCTTGAGGCCGGTAGCCATCGGCTGATGAACCGACTTCCGCTTGACGATGCCGGGGGCTTTCACCTCCACCTTCCGGAAGTTATCACTGTTGATGGGGCCCTTGCCGTCGATGGGTTGGCCGATGGCGTTCACGACACGACCGACCAGCGCCTCGCCGACCGGAACCTCGACGATGCGGCCGGTCCGCTTGACGGAATCGCCTTCTTTGATCTCCTCAAAGTCGCCGAGGATGGCGGCACCGACGTTATCCTCTTCAAGGTTGAGGACCATGCCGGAAACCCCGCCGGGGAACTCCAGAAGCTCACCCGCCATGGCCTTGTCGAGACCGTGGATACGGGCGATACCGTCGCCGACGGAGATAATGGTGCCGGTTTCGGCAACCTCTACCTCTTTGCCGTACTCTTTAATCTGCTTCCTGATAATCTCGCTGATTTCTTCCGCTCTGATTTCCATGGAACCTCTCACCCCTTCTGTAATATATCCCTAATCCTGTCAAGCTGGGTTCGTACGCTGCCGTCGAATACCTTGTCGCCAATCTTGGTAACCACTCCCCCAATCAGGGAGGGATCAACCTTGACGGAAAGTACAACCTTTTTGCCGGTGGCCTTGGAGAGCGCCGACTTCATCTCCTCAACCTGGGCGTCGTCGAGGGAAACGGCTGACACGAGGACCGGCCGGACTACTCCCGACAACTCATCGGCGAAAGACTCATAGCTCTGAACGATCTGGGGAAGACAGCCGATGCGCCCCCGGTCGAGAAGCACCTGAAGAAAATTCGCAACGCTACCCGACAGACTCAACTTGGCGATCACATCCTTGAGGATTTCCCGTTTAGCCTCAATTCGGTAGGCAGGACTTCCGAGGATCAGACGAAGGTCGGCACTGGTTCCCAGCACCGCGGCAGCCCGGGCGAGTTCGGCGCCGAACCGATCCACCGCCCCCTCTTCCGCCCCAAGCTGCACCA
Organism: Geobacter pickeringii; assembly: GCF_000817955.1. NCBI lineage: Bacteria > Pseudomonadati > Thermodesulfobacteriota > Desulfuromonadia > Geobacterales > Geobacteraceae > Geobacter > Geobacter pickeringii. Next base: position 3,428,521 of record NZ_CP009788.1, read on the forward strand.
GAGCCTTGGCGTAGCGACGTGCAATTGCGTTCGAGATCAATGTAAATTCTCCACCTTCGTAAGATAGTCTTTCACAAGCCGATCCTGGTCATCCTTCGAGATCTTCTCCCGGATCGCCTGCTCGGCCATTTGAACGGCGAGGCGGGCCGCCTCGTCACGAAGCTCGGCCTTCGCCTTCAGAATCTCCTGATTCGCAGTGGCGGCAGCCTGTTCACGAATCTTTTCCGCAGCGGATTTCGCTTCGGCAACTATCCGCTCCTTTTCCAGCTCACCTTCCCGGCGGATCGCGGCATAGATCTCATCGACTTCATTGTTTGCCGTTTCGAGCTTCTCGCGATACTCGGCAAGCTTACGCTCTGCCGCATCCCGAGCCGTCTCCGCATCGCGGAGCGCTTTCTCGATGGTTGCAGTACGGTCGCCCAGTGCCCCCTTGACGTTCGCCTTCTTAAGCGCCCAGACAAGAAGCGCGATCAGGGCGGCAAAGTCGATGACCCGCCACATGAAGTCCTTGAGCTGCTTGCCGGTATCGACATGATGGGCGCCCTCGCCCCCCTCGGAGGCAAACCCCAGCGCCGCCAGGCCGGCAAGCGCGAGGCAGAACACCGCCATCGTCACCACGGGCCGAACCAGCCCTCTGTACCCTCTCGCATTCGCCATCTTACAGACTCCTCCCAAGAACTTTCTCGCAGATTTCAAGCGACAGGGAGCGGGCCTGCTCCTTCAACAGCTCCTTTGCCTCGGTGGCTTCCTTGGCAACTCGGTTTTTGATCGCCAAGAGAGAATCGGTTGCTTCAGCACGGGCGCGCTCAAGACAAACCGCCTGCTCCTGCTGCGCCTCCTTCCGAAGCGCTTCGCGCTCCTCGCCGGCCTTGGCCTTGACCTCACGCAGACGCGCCTCGTAGAGGGCTACCTTCGCCTGCACCTCCTGGTCCACCGCGGCGGCACGATCTTTCGCGCCGCCAATCTGCGCCTTACGATCGGCAATCACCTTCCTGATCGGCTTGTAAAGGAGGATGTTCAGCACCAGCATCAGCACCAGGAAGTTCACCAGTTGAATGACAAAGGCAAGATCCAAACTTATCACGCTACCACCCCGTCGAGTTTTATGAATAGATTTTGTATACAGTATGCAATTACTGACGTATCAAAAAAAAATACGGTCGTTGGGCCGCAAATAGACGTTAGCTACCACAGGCCAACAACCATGTCAAGCCTTTTATATGATTTACACTATCTAGATATTGCGTAAACCCGGTCTGCGCAAGGGTCTTTAGCCAAGAAGAAGTTCCACGAGCCGTGTCAGTTCCTCCTGCCCGCTGAACGCAATCTCGATGCGCCCCCCCTTGCCGCTGCGACGCACGGCGACCTTGGCCATGAAGCGCCGCTGAAGCTGCTCGACAAGATCGGAGCCATGGACATCGCTTCGCGCACTCACCCGCGGCCGGGGAGCAGACCGGGCCCGCTTCACCAGCGCTTCTGCTTCGCGCACCGTAAGGTTGCCGCGGACGATGGCCTCGCGCGCTTCCCGCTGTTGTTCGCCACTCTCGAGCGCCAGCAGTGCCCGAGCGTGCCCCATGGCGAGGCGCTCTTCCACGATATCCCTCTTCAGCTCCGGGGAAAGCTTAAGCAGCCGCAGGGAGTTGGCAACGGTGGAGCGGTCTTTCCCCACCCGCTTCGCCAGCTCTTCCTGGGTGAGGCCGAATGTTTCCATCAACGCGTGGTAGGCCTCCGCCTCTTCCACGGCATTGAGATCCTCCCGCTGAATATTCTCGATGAGCGCCATTTCCAGCGCCGTGTCTTCGGAGACGTCCTGGATGACCACCGGGACTTCGCGCAACTCCGCCTTCTGGGCGGCACGCCAGCGGCGTTCGCCGGCGATCAGTTCGTAGTGGTCCCCCTTCCTGCGGACCACCAGCGGCTGGATAATCCCCTTTTCGCGGATCGAGGCGGCCAACTCTTCGAGCTTTTCAGGAACAAAGGTCTTGCGGGGCTGGTTCTTGTTGGGCCGGATCTCTTCGATCGGACAGGAGAAGTAACGTTTCCCCTCCTCCTCGACCACCGGGAGCAGCGCGGCCATCCCCTTTCCAAGGCCGGTCTTCTTAACCATTGCGCGCCTCCCGCTCCATGAGTTCTTTCGCAAGCTCCATGTAGGTGACCGCCCCCTTGGAGGTGATGTCATACAGGATGATGGGGCGGCCGTGGCTCGGTGCCTCGGAAAGCCTGACGTTGCGGGGAATGACGGTCTCGAATGCCAGATCCTTGAAGTGGCCCCGGATTTCTTCGCTCACCTGGCGGGCGAGATTGTTTCTGCCGTCGTACATGGTAAGCAGGATTCCTTCGATTCCGAGCGCCGGATTGAGCCCCTTCTGGACGAGCTTGATGGTCTTGATGATCTGTGACAGTCCCTCCATGGCATAATACTCGCACTGGAGCGGAATGAGCACAGAATCGGCAGCAGTCATGGCATTGACGGTGAGCAGGCCGAGCGACGGGGGGCAGTCGATGAGGATGTAGTCATAGCGGTCGTCGAGGCGGGAGAGGGCCTGCTTGAGTTTCCACTCGCGCCCTTCCGTCACGACCAGTTCCAGCTCTGCGCCGGCCAGATCGGTGGTGGACGGAAGGAGCTCCAGAAAGGCCAGATCGGTCGGGATCACGAGGGAGGCGGGATCCGCGTCGTTTATGATCGCATCGTAGACCGATTCGGCAAGCCCCCCCTTGTCGATGCCGACACCGCTGCCGGCATTCCCCTGGGGGTCCATGTCCACGAGCAGCGTCCGCTTCTCGGCAGCCGCGAGCGACGCCGCGAGGTTCACCGCGGTGGTGGTCTTGCCGACCCCCCCCTTCTGGTTCGCAATGCATATTTTTTTGGCCATTGGTTTGTCGTCTTCGTGAACTGGTGAGGGGTGGGCGGCATTTCCCGGAAGCGAGTGATAGTTACCACACTCTCCCCCGTTTGTGAAGGGATTTTTACCCCCGCTTCAGCGGACAGATACCGGGGCGCTTTTGGCGGGCGACCTCTTCGGCAAAGAATTTGACTTTGGTCAAACCGGGACGGAAGCGCAGCGGGTACTATGGAAGAAAAACATCGAGGAAGGCATTGCATATGCTCAGAAAATTAGTTGTTGCAGGGCTGATGATCGGCTCCGCCGCCGGGAGTGCCTGGGGCGGCATGTTCGAATGCAAGGAGTGCCACAGCAAGAAGCCCGGCATGGTCCGGATGCACCAGGCGCTGCAGGGTCGCGGCTGTTTCGGCTGCCACAAGATGGGAGAACGGCTCATGGGAAAAGGGGAGTCGAAAGACCCGGCCGCCGTGCTGAAACGCCGCGTCACTGATTCGCTCTGCATTGAGTGCCACAAGAAATGACCAGGACCCCCCCTGGGCGAGACGTCGCTCAGGGGGCAGCGCCGTCGAGCAGCCCCGCCTCGCGAAGGACCCCGACCAGTTTTTCGCCGTCCAGCGGTTTGGTGAAGTAGTGCGTCACCCCCAGTTCCCGGCACCGCTGGACCTCCACCCCCTCGCACGACGAACTGATCACGATCACCGGGATATCCCTGGTCCGGTCGTTGCTCCTGATCGCCCGGAGCACCTCGATGCCGTCGACCTTCGGCAGCTTCAGATCGAGGAGAACGAGCCAGGGGCCCGCCGCGCTGCGGTCGCGGCTAGAGACTCTGTCGCCAAGAATGAGTGATATCGCCTGTTCCCCGTCCCGGGCGACCACCACCTCCTCCAGCCCCTGGCGACGCAGGGCGCGAAGCTCAAGGAACTCATCGTCGGGATTGTCCTCCACCAGCAGAATCTGTTTCGCCTCCACCCCACCCTCCTGACCATCACGCCGACAGCGTGAATGTGAAGATCGCTCCCTCTCCCACCGCCCCCTCCGCCCACACGTGGCCGCCGTGGCGCCGGACGACCCGCTGCACCGTGGCCAGACCGATCCCCTCCCCTGCAAACTCCCCGTCGGCATGGAGACGCTGGAATGGCCGGAAAAGCCTCCCCGCGTACCGCATATCGAACCCCGCCCCGTTGTCGCGCACAAAGTAGGCCGGCATTCCGTACCGCTGCGTGACGCCGAACTCGATCTCGGCCAGCTCCTTTCCCGACGTGAACTTCCAGGCATTGCCGAGGAGCTTTTCGAGGACTATCCGCAACAGACGCGGATCCCCCCGGGCTGCGATGGAGAGCGGAACGGTGAACCGCACCACGCGCCGAGGGTGGTTCCGATGAAGCTCCTCGATGATGGTGCCGGCGAGTTTACCCAGGTCGACTTCCTGCACCGCCAGCTCCTCCCGGCCGATCCTGCTCAGCTCGAGAAGCGCATCGACGACCCGGCGGAGATCGATGCCGATACGGCAGATCCGCTCCACGTAGAACCGGGACCGTGCATCCAGAACATCGGCACAGTCCTCGAAGAGCCCGCGGCCAAACCCTTCGAGCCGTGCCAGATGCCCGCGGAGATCGTGGGAAACCGCGTGGCAGAACTCCTCCATCTCCCGGTTCGACTGCTCCAGCTCGGCGGTGCGCTGCCGCACCCGCCGCTCCAACTCGCGGTTGAAGGTGCGCATCTCCTCCTCGGCGCGCTTCACCTCGGTGATGTTCTCGTGCACCACGGCGAGCCGATCCGACATCCCCCCGTCGACACGGGTGGCCCGGACCTGAAACCATCTCTTTTCGTCGGGGCTGTGGCAGGTGTATTCGATGTGGAATTCCGCGCAGCGCCCGGCGGCCAACGCGCGAATCCCCCGGGAGACCGCCCCGGCAATGGCGGCCTCCTCCCCCTCGACGGCATCACAGACCGCCAGGTAATTCTGGCCAACGCCGTGACCCTCCCCCCGGAACCCATTTTCATCGGCAAAACGGCGCCATGCGCGGTTCACCGCCAGGATCACGCCACTGCTCTCCAGAATCGCCACGTGTGCGGAGAAGGCGTCGATGGCGGCGTGAAAAAACTGCTCCGACAACCGGAGCGCACCGTCGGCCCCGCACGCCCCTTCGGGCGTCGAACCAACGGTCTCTTCCGGCCCGGCGCCGTTGTGCTTCTCCGTGAGCCGGTCCCACTCGAAGCAGAAGCCCCACTCCACCAGCTCGAAAAACCGGCCGAGGGAATGGGCACACCGCTCCATCACCACCCGGCTGAGTCCCCTCTCCTGCATGAGATCGAGGCAACTCCGGCGACAGCACTTCATGAAACTGAGGAACGCCCGGAGAGTGACTCCCCCGGCCCGACAGCGACGGACCTCTTCCGCGCCGAAAGCGAAGGCGGGGTTCCGGGAGTAATCGATGCCACAGTCGAAGGGGGGGAGCGACGCCCCACCCCCCAAGGACTGAGCGAGGGAATGGTAAAGGCCGTCGGCAGAACGCCGCCACGGCTCCTCGCCGACAGGGACGTCCCCGATGCAGCCAAGCTCCCGCCCATACCGGAGAGCCCGTTCCGCCAGCCATTCCCCGTTCTCGGCAACAAGCCTCTCAAGGGGAAGCGCTTTCATGATGGACCTCCCCCTTCCCGCCACGGAAAGAAGCGCCCCGCCGGGACCGGGACTGGCGCCACTACCGACTACCGGTTTCTTTGAAAAATCTTATGCTCTGAGAAATCTTACGGCAAAATGCACCCTTTGCAAATCCGGGCGACGCGACCACGTTACCCTTTCCTGAGCACCCGCTTGTCTCCGACGCGGATCGTCACCTTTTCCTGGTCGAAATACTCGAGCAGCGGAATCATGAACTTGCGGGAAAGCCCCGTGATCTCCCGGAACTCGGGGGGGGTGATCTCCCCCTTCTCCCTCAGGAGGGCGACGAGCTGCTCCCGCAGCGCCGCCAGTGGCTCCGGGGCATAGAAGAGATCCCCCTTCACCTTCTTTGCCCTCCCCCCCCGCACCAGGACGGCCAGGTGCTCCAGAAGGTCCTTTTCGCCACAGCGAAGCGCCTCGCACAGCTCCTTCACCGTCGGGGGCTCCGCCCCCCCCCGCGTCAGGGCCGTTTCAATCCGCGCCTGGAACCCCGCCTGGTCGACGGTTGCAGCTCCCTTCCGGCCGGGGAGCTTGACGAGCTCCCGATCGACCACCACCTTCCCCTCCCGTTCCAGGGCCTGGAGGAGCGGACCGAAAAACCGTGGATCGCTCCGCCGGGGGAGACGGGTCTTGAGCTCTTCCTTCCCGATGCCGTCCTTGAGGGTGTTGTCCCGCAGATACCCTTCCACCTCGCCGAGCAGGAGCTCCTTCAGCGCCCCGAAGGAGGTGCGGGAGAGGAAGATGCGTGGCTCGCGCACCGCCTGGACCACCTCGCCGGCGGAAAGCAGGGCGGCAAGGGCAGCGTCGCACCGTTTGGCGGCAACCCCGCTCCGGACCGCGATCTCTTCCAGCGCCACGCCGGAGAGGAGGCTTCCCGCCACGAGCTCGCGCACCTTCTCCGTATCGCTCCCCCCCCCCAGGGCACCGAGGAGCTCCAGCGCCTCGGCGGAGCGACGCCGGTGCCGGGGAGGCATCGGGTCGAGGACCCGCCCGCCGCCGACGGTTGCCGCAGGGGAATAGGAGCGCAGGACAAAGGGGTCGCCGGGGAGGAGGAGCACCGGCGACTTGAGGCGGAGCTGGACAAAGGCCGATTCCCCCGGCGGGAGGAGGTCGCGGTCGAGGAGTATCACCTGGGCGGGAACCTCGTAGGTGGCCGAATGGAGGCGCAGGGTCGCCCGGTGCCGGAGCTCCTTCGGCGCCGAGGGGAGGTAGTCGAGGCGGGCATCCACGGCGCGGGTGGTGCGGTATACCCCCCGGGGAACGACGATATCGCCGCGCGCCACCTCCCCATGCTCCACCCCCTGGAGGTTCACCGCCACCCGCTGCCCCGCAGTGGCGGACTCCCCCTTCCTGCCGTGGGTCTGGACCCCCCGCACCCGGGCCTGGCGCCCCGACGGCAGGAGCTCCACCTCGTCACCGACCCGGATCTCCCCCGCCAGCAGGGTGCCGGTCACGACGGTGCCGAAACCGGTAACGGTGAAGACCCGGTCGATGGGGAGCCGAAACGGCCCCTCCCCCTTCCGCTCCTCGGCCTCGGCCCCAGCCGCGCCAGCTCCCCCCGCAGTTCGTCCAGCCCCGCGCCGGTCCGGGACGACACCGGCACCACCGGCGCCCCCGCCAGAAAACTCCCGGCCAGGTACTCCCGCACCTCCTCGGCCACGAGGCCGAGCCACTCGGGGTCCACCATGTCGCTCTTGGTGAGCGCCACGACCCCCCTGCTGACCCCGAGGAGCTGGCAGATCTCCAGATGTTCGCGGGTCTGGGGCATCACCCCCTCGTCGGCGGCAATGACGAGCATCACGAGATCCATCCCCCCCACCCCCGCCACCATGGTCCGGACAAAGCGCTCGTGCCCCGGCACGTCGACGATGCCGAACTGGATCCCTCCCGGCAGCTCCAGATGGGCAAAGCCGAGTTCGATGGTGATGCCGCGCTTCTTCTCCTCCGGGAGCCGGTCGGTGTCGATGCCGGTCAGGGCCCGGACGAGGGAGGTCTTGCCATGGTCGATATGGCCGGCGGTACCGAGAATGAGATGTTTCATGTCCGCTCCTGATCCTTGAATTGCAGCCGATAGAGCCGGCTGTACAGCCCGCCGGCGGCCAGCAGCTCCCGGTGGGTCCCCTCCTCGACCTTCTCCCCCCGGTGGATGACGGCGATCCGGTCCGCATCCCGGACCGTGGAGAGCCGGTGGGCAACCACCAGGGAAGTCCTGCCGGCCATGAGCCCCCGTAACCCCTCCTGGATCAGCCGCTCGCTGGCCGAATCGACACTGGCGGTCGCCTCGTCGAGGACGAGGATCTCGGGATCGAAGGCGACGGCGCGGGCAAAGGAGATGAGCTGGCGCTCCCCGGCGGAGAGGTTTGCCCCCCGCTCCCGCACCTCTTCGTCGTAGCCGTTGGGGAGCGCCCGGATGAAGCGGTCGGCCCCGACGAGGCGGGCGGCCTCCTCGACCCGGCGCGCGGCCCCCTCGTCGCCGAGGGAGATATTGAAGGCAACCGTTCCGCTGAAGAGGTACGGCTCCTGGAGGACGACCCCGATCCGTCGGCGAAGCCCGTCCAGCGAGAGTTCCCGGATGTCCGTGCCGTCAAACCGGATGCTCCCGCGGTTCACGTCGTAAAAGCGGGAGAGGAGGCGGGTAACCGTGGTTTTCCCCCCGCCGGTCTCACCGACAAGGGCCACCGTCTCCCCCCGCCGCACCGTGAGGGTGAAATCGCGCAGGACATACTCCTTGTCCCGGTAGGCGAACCAGACGTCCTGGAATTCGATCGTAGAGACCGGCCGGCCGGCGGGAACCTGCCGTTCCACGTCCCCCGCCGGCGGCAGAATGGCGACGGTGTCTCCTCCCGTGTCGAGGAGGTTGAAGATCCGCTCCAGCGCCGCCATCGCCCCCTGCATGATCGAATACTTGGCGGAGAGATCCCGGATGGGGCCGAAAAACTTTTCGATGTACTGGATGAAGGCGACCAGGGCGCCGAAGGTGAGTGCCCCCCGGGCGATCTCGCCGCCGCCGTACCAGACGATGAGCCCCACCGCCACCGAGGAGAGGGCCTCCACCAGGGCGTAGAGCGAGGCATCCCAGGTGATGACCGGCAAATTGGCGTCGCGGTAGGCGGCGTTGAGCCGGGTGAACTCCCGGCGCTCGGTGGCCTGGCGGTTGAAGAGCTGCACGATGGCCATGCCGCCAATGGTCTCCGCTAGGAAGGTGTTGAGGGTTGCCAGGCGGGCGCGGACCTCCCGAAACGCCGTCCGCATCCTCACCCGGAAGGTGAAGGCGACCCAGACGAGGAGCGGCAGGACCGAGAAGGTGACGAGGGAGAGGGTGGGGTTCATCCAGAGCATGACGCCGATGATGCCGGCGAGGAAGAGGATGTCCCCCACTACGGTGATGATGCCGGCGGCAAACATCTCGCCGAGAACCTCCACGTCGCTGGTGAGTCGCGTCACGAGGCTGCCGGTGGGGGTCCGGTCGAAGAACGGCACCGGGAGCCGCTGGACGTGGGAGAAGAGCTCCAGGCGGAGATCGAACATGACCCGCTGGCCGAGATACTGGAGGAGCCATGCCTCCAGGAAGGTGAGGAGCGATTCCGCCACGATCAGCGCGAAGAAGCCCGCCGCCACCAGCGGCAGCCCCTCCATCCGTCCGGAGACGATGTGGCCGTCGATGGCCACCTTGAGGAGCCAGGGCTGCGCGAGCCGCACCGCGGCGGAGAGGGGGAGCAGTGCCAGCGACACCATGGCGAGGCCGGCGTACGGCCGCACGTAGCGGAGAAACCTCCCCATGAGGTGCCGGTCGTAGGCCTTGCCGACTATCTCGTCTTCATAGGCGTTGCCGTGGTGCATGGCTCTCCCTGGGTGCAACGGACGGCCTCCTGCAGAACGGCCGACGTCTCGCAGGGGCTTCAAACGAAAAAGCCCACGGGTTACCCCATGGGCTCGTCGGCGCAGAGGCGCGGAACCGCCCCTGGGTCATCTCCCCTTTTTCAGGTCGATGAGGATCAGTTTCGCCACTGCTTTCAGGGTCTCAAAAACCCCTTCCCCCGTGGCGGCACAGGCGTCGAAGTCGGGGACCCCCGTGGGATTCAGCTCCCGCCGCAGCTCATCCACCGCCAGCACGCCGGGGAGGTCCCGCTTGTTGTACTGGACCACGTAGGGGAGCTTGTCGAGGTCGTACCCCTGCTCCTTCAGGTTGAACCGGAGGTTTTCGAGGGACTCGATGTTGGCGTCCATCCGCTCTTCCTGGGAGTCAGCCACGAAGACCACGCCGTCGACCCCCTTGAGGATCAGCTTCCGGGAGGCGTCGTAGAATACCTGGCCGGGGACGGTGTAGAGGTGGAAACGGGTCTTGAAGCCACGGATTTCGCCGAGGGCCAACGGCAGGAAGTCGAAGAAGAGGGTCCGCTCCGTCTCCGTGGCGAGGCTGATCATCTTCCCCTTCGCCTCGGGAGCGGTCATCTGGTAGACATACTGGAGATTGGTCGTCTTGCCGCAGAGGCCCGGCCCGTAGTAGACGATCTTGCAGTTGATCTCGCGCGACGCATAGTTAATGAAAGACATCCGCCGTACCTCGGGCTAGCTGAACAGGTTGTCGATATCGTCGTCGGTGATCTCGGCGAAGGGGAACTCCGGCACCCCGCTCCGCTCCTTCTCTTCGGCCTTGCGCATGAGCCGGTCGAAGATGCCGGTCAGCTCTTCCGAGGCCTTTTTTACCCGCAACCGCACCAGCCCCAGGGACGAGCGGCTGTCGAAGATGACCACCAGGATCACCCGGCCGCCGACGATGGAGATGTGGAGGTTGTCCTTCTCCCCCTCGTGGAAGAGGATGGAGAACTCCTTTTCGCCGATCAGCTTGGCGAGGCCGCCGGTGGCGGCAATATTCCCGGCGGTGAGGGAGGCAAGCGACGTCGTGTCGAACCGGTCCGTCTCGCCGACGCCGGAGATGAGCTGGCCGTTCTTGTCGACCAGGAAGATCACCTTGGCGTTGGCTTCCCGGAGGAGTTTATCGATCACGAAGTTAATCTGCTTGAACTCCTCATCGTACATCACCATCTGAGGATAAGCCATGGAACACCTCTTCGCCGGTCGGGCGCGTTCGCAAATGCACACGATGCGTAATCGGCTTGGTTATAACAAACTATCGTCGTCCGTTCAAGGGGATAAAGCCCGGCGGCAGTTCAAACGAAAGGCCCCGGCACAGGATATGCCGGGGCCTTGCTCGCGAAACGGTGCCGGGACGGTTACTTCTTTTCCGCCGGGCAGACCGAGAAGGTCATCTGAGCCATCTTCTCGTAGAGCTCGAAACGGCGGGCATTCCACTCGCTCGCCTGGGCCATGAGGGCGGCAGCGGCCTTCGGATTGGACTTCTTGAGCACCCGGTAGCGGTTCTCGCTGAGGGCGTACTCTTCAAACGAGATGCTCGGCGCCTTGCTGTCGAGCTGGAGCGGATTCTGTCCCTTGCAGGCAAGATCGGGGTTGTAGCGGAACAGGGTCCAGTGCCCGGAAGAAACCGCCTTCTTCTGCTCGTCGACGGCGGTGGTCATGTTGATGCCGTGGGCGATGCAGTGGGCATAGGCGATGATGAGCGACGGCCCGTCGAAGGCCTCCGCCTCCAGGAACGCCTTGATGCACTGGGCCGGGTTGGCCAGCGATACCTTGGCCACGTAGACGGTGCCATAGGCCATGGCGATCATCCCGAGGTCCTTCTTGGGCATCGCCTTGCCGCCGGCGGCGAACTGGGCCACCGCACCGAGGGGGGTCGACTTGGAGGCCTGGCCGCCGGTGTTGGAGTAGACCTCGGTGTCGAGGACCAGCAGGTTCACGTTGCGCCCCGAGGCGATGACGTGGTCGAGGCCGCCGTACCCGATGTCGTAGGCCCAGCCGTCACCGCCGATGCACCAGACCGACTTCTTCACCAGGTAGTCGGCCAGGGTGAGGAGCCGCTTGGCTGCCGGCTCGGGGCAGTCGGCCAGCGCCTTCTTCAGGCCGGCAACCCGCTCCCGCTGCGCCTCGACCCCTGCCTGGGTCGACTGGTCGGCCGTCTTGATCTCGGCCATGACCCCGCGGAAGGAATCGCACGACTTACAGCCGCACTCAAGGAGTTGATCCAGGAGTTCCAGCGCCTGCTCGTTGAACTTGTCCACCGTGAGACGCATGCCGAAGCCGAACTCGGCGTTGTCCTCGAAGAGGGAGTTGGACCACGCCGGACCCCGGCCGTCGGCCCGCTTGGCCCACGGGGTGGTGGGGAGGTTGCCGCCGTAGATGGAGGTGCAGCCGGTGGCGTTGGCGATGAGGGCCCGGTCGCCGAAGAGCTGCGACATCAGTTTCAGGTACGGGGTCTCGCCACAGCCGGCGCAGGCGCCGGAGAACTCGAAGAGCGGCCGCACCAGCTGGCTCCCCTTGAGGGAGTCGAGCTTGAGGAGCGCGAGGTCGGTCTCCGGAAGGGTAAGGAAGAAGTCCCAGTTCTTTGCCTCCTGCTCACGCAGGGGGGGCTGGAACTGCATGTTGATCGCCTTGTGGTTCGGGTCCTCCTTGCTCTTGGCCGGGCAGTTGTGGACGCAGGCGCCGCAGCCGGTGCAGTCCTCGGGGGCCACCTGGAGGGAGAACTTCATCCCCTTGTACTCGGCACCCTTGGCGTCCACCGCCTTGAAGGTGGCAGGAGCCTTGGCCAGGGAGGCGGGGTCGTAGGCCTTCATCCGGATGGTGGCGTGGGGACAGACGAAGGAACAGATGCCGCACTGGATGCAGAGGCTCTCGTCCCACACCGGGATCTCCACGGCGATGTTGCGCTTCTCGTACTGGGAAGTGGCAGTGGGGAAGGTGCCGTCGGCCGGCATCTTGGAGACCGGCACGTCATCGCCGTAGCCGGCGATGATGGTGGCGGTCACGTCCTTCACGAACTCCGGGGCGTGGGCGCCGACCACGGGGGGCTTCTTCAGGGCGCTGGTGGCCGCTGCCGGCACGGCGACTTCGAAGATGTTCTCCAGAGCGGCATCCACCGCCTTGTTGTTCATCTCCACCACCTTCTCGCCCGCCTTGCCGTAGGACTTCTTGATGGCGTCCTTGATGGAGTCGAGAGCGGTCTCCAGCGGGATGATGCCGGAAATCCTGAAGAACGCCGTCTGCATGATGACGTTGATACGGGCGCCGAGCCCGAGCTCCTCGGCCACCTTGATGGCGTTGATGACATAGAGCTTCAGCTTCTTGTCGATGATCTGCTGCTGCACCTCCACCGGCATCCGATCCCACACCTCGTCCTTGTCGAAGGGGGAGCAGAGGAGGAAGGTGGCCCCTTCCTTGGCCTTGGAGAGCATGTCGTACTTCTCCAGGAAGGAGAAGTTGTGGCAGGCCACGAAGTCGGCCTGGTCCACCAGGTACGGGGAGCGGATCGCCTTCTTCCCGAAGCGGAGGTGGGAGGTGGTGATGGTTCCCGCCTTCTTGGAGTCATAGACGAAGTAGGCCTGGGCGTTGTTGTCGGTCCGCTCGCCGATGATCTTGATGGAGTTCTTGTTGGCGCCGACGGTGCCGTCGGAGCCGAGGCCGAAGAACATGGCAGAGTAGATCCCCTCGGCCGGGTTCTTGAACGCCGGGTCGACGGAAAGGCTCGCGTCGGTGACATCCTCGGTGATGCCGACCACGAAGTGGTTCTTCGGCCGGTCGTCCTTCAGGTTGTCGAAGACCGCCTTGGCGTGGGCAGGGGTGAACTCCTTGGAGCCGAGGCCGTAGCGGCCGCCGACGATGGCCGGGTAGCCGGCGAAGGAGGTCTTCCCGTCGGCCATCGCCTCGCCAATGGCGGTGCGGACGTCGAGATAGAGGGGCTCGCCGAGGGAGCCGGGCTCCTTGGTCCGGTCGAGGACAGCAATCTTCTTGACGGTGGCGGGAAGGGCCGCGGCGAAGGCATCCACCGGGAACGGCCGGAACAGGCGGATCTTGACGAGGCCGACCTTCTCCCCTTTGGCCACCAGGGTCTCAACCGTCTCCTGGATGGTGTCGGCGCCGGAGCCCATGATGACGACGACCCGCTCGGCGTCGGGAGCCCCCACGTAATCCACCAGCCGGTACTGGCGGCCGGCCAGCGTGGCGAACTTGTCCATCTCCTCCTGCACGATGCCGAGGGTGGCGGGGTAGTAGGGGTTCACCGTCTCGCGCCCCTGGAAGTAGACGTCGGGGTTCTGGGCGGTGCCGCGCATCACCGGAAAATCCGGGGAGAGGGCGCGCCCCTTGTGGGCTGCAACGAGGGCATCGTCGATCATGGCGCGCATGTCGTCGAAGGTGAGCTCTTCCACCTTCTGCACCTCATGGGAGGTCCGGAACCCGTCGAAGAAGTGGAGGAACGGCACCCGGGCGCGCAGCGTCGCCGCCTGGGCGATGAGGGCAAAGTCCATGACCTCCTGGACGTTGTTGGAACAGAGCATGGCCCAGCCGGTGGAACGGCAGGACATGACGTCGGAGTGGTCGCCGAAGATGGAGAGTGCCTGGGCCGCAATGGCGCGGGCCGAGACGTGGAAGACCGTGGAGGTCAGCTCGCCGGCGATCTTGAACATGTTGGGGATCATGAGGAGGAGCCCCTGGCTCGCGGTGAAGGTGGTGGTGAGGGCTCCTGCCTGGAGTGCGCCGTGGACGGCGCCGGCGGCCCCCCCCTCGGACTGCATCTCGACTACCGAAGGGACCGTCCCCCAGATGTTCTTCTCGCCCATGGCGCTCTTGATGTCGGAAATCTCGCCCATGACCGATGAAGGGGTGATGGGGTAGATGGCGATCACCTCGTTGGTGGCGTGGGCCACGTGGGCGGCGGCGGTGTTGCCATCGATCGTTACCATTTTTCTGCTCATACACTCCTCCTCTTGGAAAGTACGCACAGCCGTAACTGTTCGTTAGTCATCGATTACGGTCCTGCACAGGCGGGGACTGGTCCTACAGCTCATTCCGCCCCTCCAGCGCCCGCTGCACCGTGGCGGCGTCCACATACTCCAGATCGCTTCCCGTCGGGATGCCGTGGGCAAGCCTCGTGACCCGGATCCCGAGCGGCTTGATGAGCCGGGCGAGATAGAGCGCCGTTGCCTCCCCCTCCACCGAGAAGTTGGTGGCGAGCACCACTTCCTGCACCGTCCCCTCCCCGAGCCGCGTCATCAGCTCGGCAATTCGCAAGCGGGACGGCGTGATGCCGTTCAGGGGGGACAGTGCCCCCTGGAGGACGTGATAGCGCCCCCGGAATGCCCCGGTCCGCTCCACTGCCAGGAGATCCTGGGGTTCCTCAACGACGCAGAGCGAGGTTTCTTCCCGTGGCCCGGTGCAGAGCCGGCAAGGATCGTCCTCGGTGATGCCGAAGCAGGTCGAACAGAATCTCACCCGGGATGTCACCTCGCGCAGACTGTCGGCAAGGGCGCCGGCGCTGTCGGGAGATTTCAGGAGATGAAAGGCAAGCCGCAGCGCCGTTTTCTCACCGACCCCCGGAAGTTTCTGCAGCTCGACAAGGAGCCTGGTCAATGACCTCGAAAAACGTATCATACTTTTACCGATATATAAAACATTTTTTGATTATATTGTAAGTAAAGATTTTAAGTCATAATAAAAAACGCCATAACATTGCGTAACGTATGGCGTTTCAGCTGCCGCCGCCACCACCGCATCTCTTCGGAAATCTCCGAAGCGGGCGGCGTATACGAACGACAAATCAATTTTCCGTATACCGGCGGTCTCAGAAGAGACCGGGGATATTCAGCCCGCCCGTGATCTTCCCCATCTCGTCGGAAAACTGGGACTGGACCTTTTTCAGCGCCTCGTTCACCGCCGCCATGACGAGATCCTGGAGCATCTCCACATCTTCCGGATCCACCGCCTCCTTCTTGATGGTAAGGGAGAGAAGCTGGTTCTTGCCGCTTACCACGGCAACCACGGCGCCGCCGCCGGCGGTGGCCTCAGCGGTGCGGTTCGCCGCTTCTTCCTGGAGCTTTGCCATCTTCTGTTGCATCATCTGGGCCTGCTTCATGATACCTGCCAAACCTTTGGACATCTCTTCCTCCGTCTGTGGTGATGGGAAATTTACTCTCGCTCAAAGAGTTTTGTTGATATTAAAACAAAGTTATAATTTTTCCCTCTGTTCAAGGGGAATCACCTCGGCGATAGTCCCGTCGAAGACATCGAGGGCAACGGAAACCACCGGATGTGACGCAGCCGCTTCCCGGAGGTCTGCCTGCCTCCGTTCGGTCTCAACTCTTTTTTTTTCCAGGAGATTCGGCGGCGCTTCGCCTCCGCCCCCCCTCATCGCCTTGAGGACCACGGCCGGCTCGGCACCAAAGAAGCGCGTCGCCAGCTCCTTCAGGGAGGCTAGGGAGTCGCCGTCCCTGAGGCTCGTCAGGACGAAGGAACCTTCGGGAAAACCGATTTCAAGCCGTTCGGCGGTGACGGCAAGGGGGCTGCCACGCTCGAGCATCGACCCGAGAGGCATCTTTGCCCCTTTGACGAAGGCGACGAAATCCGCCCACTCGTCCCCCGTCCGGCGCAGCACGGGAGCCGCGGGGGCGGTCGTTGCCGCCGCACCGGGAGCAGGGCGCACCGGCGCCGGAGTCCCCCCTCCGGCAGGGCGCGCCGCGGGAGCCGAAGATGATGCCGGCGGCGCCGGGCGCTGCTCCGGAGGACGCGCCGCGGGGGACGGCGCCGGGGAAGCCGCCGTCGGGCGCCACTGGGCGCGGGCATCGGCGACACCCCCTCCCCCGCCGGCCTCGATCTTCTTCAGCCGTTCCAGAAGCTCGTCCACCGGCATCAGCGGTGCGAGGGTCGCCATCTTGATCAGGGCCATCTCCAGCAGGAGCCGGGGATAGGATGACTGGGCCATCTCCCCCTCCGCCCGAAGCAGAGTCGCCAGGTGGCGCTGGAGGTCGGGAAGCGGCGCCTGAGCCGCCTGCTCCCGGAGCGCCGCGAGCTCGGCCTCGGAGAGATCGAGGAGATCCCGGGGGTCAGCCACCGCCACAAGGATCGTCAGGTTCCGGAAATGGTCGATCAGTTCGCCGCAGAACTGCCGCATGCTGTAGCCGTACCCGTCCACCTTTGCGGCAACCCCGAGGGCCCGGGCGGTGTCGCGGGCAAGGACCGACGCCGACGCCTCCAGCAGCAGCCGCCGGTCGACGACGCCGAGGAGGCTCGCCACCTCCTCGTCCCGGACTTGGTCGCCGCAGAAGGCGAGGACCTGGTCGAGCACCGAAAGGGAATCGCGCATGCTCCCATCCCCCTTGCGGGCCACGACGGTGAGCGCTCCGTCGCTGATGGCGATCCGTTCCTGGTCGACGATGTAGCGAAGCCGCTCCACCACCTGACCGAGCGGAATCCGCTTGAAGTCGAAACGCTGGCAGCGGGAGAGGATGGTGATCGGGACCTTGTGGGGTTCGGTGGTGGCAAAAACGAACTTGACGTGGGGAGGGGGCTCCTCCAGCGTCTTCAGCAGGGCGTTGAAGGCGCTCGTGGAGAGCATGTGGACTTCGTCGATGATGAAGATCTTGTAGCGGAGCCGTGACGGCAGGTACTTGACGTTCTCGCGCAGCTCGCGGATATCGTCGACGCCGGTATTGGAGGCGCCGTCGATCTCGAGGACATCCACCGAGGTGCCGGCGGTGATCTCCAGGCAGGCGGGGCACTGGTTGCACGGCTCGGGGCTCATCCCCTGCTCGCAGTTGAGCGCCTTGGCCAGGATGCGGGCCGACGATGTTTTCCCCACTCCCCGGGCGCCGGTAAAGAGGAAGGCATGGGCGATCCTGCCGGAGTCGATGGCGTTTTTCAGCGTCTGGCTGACGTGCCCCTGGCCGGTGAGGTCACTGAAGGTCTGGGGGCGCCATTTTCGAGCAAGGACGAGATAGGACAAGGTCTAAGCACCTCACAGCGTGAACGGTTTGTGCTCGGGCAAGAAGGGGGAAGGGATTCTTCGGGGGTTTTGCGGGCACAACTGATAGCTGGGCTCCCCCGCGGCACACGGTGTCAGTTACTGCCGTTGCTTCCTTCCGGACCTGGCGGGGTTCATAACCTACCGTTGCGCGGGACCCAGCTATCAGCTCTGCCCGCAAAAAACGCTCGGCCCGAAACGGAAACGCCGGGCCGAGAGGGACTATTCTGCCGCCCGGGGCGGCTGTTCTGAAGTTGTTTATGGCGGAGAGAGAGGGATTCGAACCCTCGGTACCTTGCAGTACACACGATTTCCAATCGTGCTCCTTCGACCTCTCGGACATCTCTCCGGAACTTTGGACTATAGTATATAGTCCCCGTTTTGTAAAGCCTCTTTTTCCAGGACGTTTTTGGGAGCGCGCCGGTCGCGGAATCCGGCGATCTCCTCCCGGATCTGCTGCTCGCGCCACATGGCGGCATAGAGCCCCTCCCGCGCCAGGAGCTCGTCGTGGCGCCCCTGCTCCGCAACGGCACCGTCCTCCAGCACGACGATGACATCACACTCCCGCACCGCCGAGAGCCGGTGGGAGACGATCAGGACGGTCCGCCTACCGTAATAGCCGGCGAGTCCTTGCAGAATCTCTTCTTCGGTGCGGGCGTCCACCGCTGAAAGCGGGTCATCCAGCACCAGAATCGCCGGATTTTTGAGAAGCGCCCGCGCGATGGCCGCCCGCTGCTTCTGCCCTCCCGACAGCATCACCCCCCGCTCGCCCACCAAGGTATCGTAGCCGCCAGGGAAACGCTGCACATCAGCATCGAGGCGTGCGAGCCGCGCCGCTTCCCGCACCGCCTCCTCATCGGCCCCCTCCTTCCCGTATTCGATGTTTTCCCTGACCGTGCGGGAGAAGAGAAATCCCTCCTGGGGAACAAATCCGATGGAGCCGCGCAAAAGCGAGAGAGAGATCCGATTGATATCGATGCCGTCCATGAAGATCTGCCCGTCCTGCACGGGGTAGAGCCGGGCGATGAGCCGGACCAGCGTCGACTTGCCGCTGCCGATTCGTCCGACGATGCCGACCCGCTGGCCCGGTTTGATCGCCAGAGACACCCCCCGGAGCACCCCAGTGCCGCCGTACCCGAAAGAGAGGCCGCGCAGTTCGATCCTTCCCCCAAGCGTCGCAACCGGTGCCGGGTCGGCCGGCTCCTCCACCCGGGCCCGGGCATCCAGCACCTCGTTCAGGCGCGCCATGGATGCTGCTCCCCGTTGGACGAGATTGAGAATCCAGCCGAAGACCACGGTGGGCCAGACCAGCATGGCGAGATAGCCGTTAAAGGCAACGAAGTCGCCAAGGGTCATCGCCCCCGCTATGACCCGCTGGCCACCGAGAAAAAGCACCACCAGGGTCCCAAACGCCGATGCCGCCGCCATCAGGGGAAGAATCAACCCCCGCAGCCGCGCCATCGCCATATTGCTTGCCAGATAGCCGAGCGCCTCCCTGCGGAACGTCTCAACCGCCGCCGCCTCGCGACGGTAGGCCCGAACCACCACCGCCGCCGAGATGGTTTCCTCGGCCTGACTGGTCAGCCGCGCCAGCTCCTCCTGCGCGCGCTTCGAATGATGGTACATCCGCCGGGTAAGCCCCTTCACCCCGTAAATCATGAGCGGGAGCGGCGTCACGGCACAGAGGGTCAGCACGACACTGATCCTTCCCATCAGGGCAATGGCAGCGAGGTAGATGACGATGGTGTTGATGACGTTGAGCACCCCGAAACCGAGGAGCATCCGGACATTGGTCAGATCATTGGCAAAGCGGGACATGAGGTCGCCGGTCCGCTCGCCCGAAAAATAGGGGAGGTCAAGGGAGAGGAGCTTGGCGTAGAGCTCCTCGCGAATGGCGTATTCGATCGTGCGGGCCGCATGGAGCAGCGTGGTGCGGGAAATGATCCGCACACCCCCCTGAAGCGCCGCCACCCCCACGATCGCCCCGCCGTACCAGGCCGACGAATGGAGCGCCCCCGCCGGATTCCGGAGGGCCTCCACCGCCAGCTTCAGGAGCCAGGGAATGACGAGGGCCAGACCGTTGGTCCCGACCAGACAGAGGGCGCCGAGGATATAAGTCCTCCGGCACCCGCGAATATAGCCATAGAGTCGTCCGAGCTCGCCGATGGTAACCTCGCTTCACGTCAGGTGTTGTCAGACTTTGTAATTCATTTTGCACCGCTTGTCAAAGCGCCGGCCCGCTCCGCTGTTGCTTTTTTGTTACCGCTTTCGATATAATGAGACGCGGTACCGTGCCGGATCAATTATTGTCTTACCAATCACGCCACGCCCGACAACAACCCACAATAGCCGCTAATTTCACTTCAACTCCCTGGCTTTAACATCTGTTTTATCCCGGCTTCGCATTATGCTCATTTGACATCAATTTGATTTATATGATATTAATCGCGTGGTCAGACAACTTTTAGGCACTTCGACAACCACGGATCGCAAAAAACCAACGCATAATCACACACGGCGTTTTATTATAACGTTGACAAGCCGCCCCGCGATATGGTAGCAGTTTTAGTCACACTAAAACCAATATCGCGACTTTCGCCGCAAAAAGCGAAATTTGGCACGCACACTTTACTAAAACTAAAACCCACCCCCTGCAACCCCGTGAAGACGGTCCACCGGAGCACCTCTTCCCCGCCCGCTCCGCACGTTCTGCCCGCGCCATGCGCCGACAGCTCCGCCCGTCCCGCAGCAGCCATACCCTTTGGGAGGCATCGTGAAGCATACGAAGATGACCCTATCGACCGAGACGATGAATCTCGGCTTTGTGCGCAAGGTGGAGGCGCTCTCGGGCAGTTCGGTGCGGCGCTGCTTCCAGTGCGGCAAGTGCTCGGCGGGGTGCCCCATGCGCAGCTTCATGGAGCACCCCCCCAACCGGATCGTGCGGCTGTTGCAGCTGGGGCAGTACGAACGGGTGCTGGCGGGGCGCTCGATCTGGTACTGCGCCTCGTGCGAGACCTGCACCACCCGCTGCCCCAACAAGGTGGATCTGGCGGCCATCATGGATGCGCTGCGGAAGCTCTCCTGGGACGCCCAGGGCCCCTCCAAGGAGAGCTACGTGCAACTGGCCAACCGGCTCTTTCTCGACAACATCCGCACCTACGGCCGGCAGTACGAGATGCGGCTCGCTGCGGTCTTCAACGTGAAGAGCGGTCAGTTCCTCAAAGACCTGATGCTGGGCCCGAAGCTCATCACCCGCGGCAAACTCAAGATGTTCCACCAGAAGAACCGGAACCTGGCCGAGATCGAGCAGATCTTCAAGCGGATCGAAGAGCTGCGCAAGAAAGGGGAGGCGCCGTGACCCCCGCGAAAAATCTCCTCACCTACTCCTACTATCCCGGCTGCTCCCTCCACGCCTCGGCCAAGGAATACGACGAATCGACCCGGGGGCTCTTCAAGGCCCTGGGGATCGGTCTCAAGGAAGTCCCCGACTGGCTCTGCTGCGGCGCCACCCCGGCCCACAACGTGGACGAGCTCTTGTCCCTCTCCCTCTGTGCCAAGAACCTCTCCCTGGCCGACGGCGTAGAGGGGGACCTGGCCGTGGCCTGCGCCGCCTGCTTCTCGCGCCTGAAAGTGACCCAGCACCACCTGGCCGACAGCGACGCCAAGCGCAAACAGGTGGAGTACGCCATCGACGGGAAGGTCTCCTTCGACAAGCCGGTAAAGCACCTGCTGGAGATCCTGGCGAAGGACTTCGGCCTCGACAAACTTGCCGCCACCGTGCAGAAGCCCCTTTCCGGCCTGAAGGTCGCCTGCTACTACGGCTGCCTCCTCACCCGGCCGCCAGAGGTGCCGCAACTGGACTGCGTCGAGGCCCCCACCATCATGGAGCGGGTCGTGGGCGCCGCCGGGGCCGACACCGTTGCCTGGAGCCATCGGCTCGAATGCTGCGGCGCCAACTTCACCCTCTCGCGCCCCGGCGTGGTCCTGAAGCTCTCCGGCGAGATCCTCGCCTCGGCCAAGGCCGCCGGGGCCGACTGCCTCATGGTCGCCTGCCCGTTGTGCCACGGCAACCTCGACATCCGGCAGAAGGAGATCGAAGAGGCCACGGGGAATCGCTTCGGCATGCCGGTCTTCTACATGACCCAGCTCCTGGCCCTGGCCGTGGGGGTCGCACCGGGAAAGCTCGGCTTTGACAGCATGATCGTGAACCCGCTGCCGCTGTTGCGGGAGAAGAATCTTTTGTAAGTCTTGCAATCTGCCACGGAGACACAGAGAAAGGCAAAGAAAAGCAACAGGGATAGGCAGGATTAAAAGCTTTTCGACGTAAACCAGAAAAATTGTTTTTTTGGTTTCAATCCTGAATATCTCTGCAAAAGGGTTGTGGTTTTCTCCGAGTCTCTGTGTCTCTGTGGCAGATGTTCTACGAGGTTATTCGAATGTCCAGAATCGGCGTTTTTGTCTGCCACTGCGGCGAGAACATATCGCGCACCGTTGATGTGGAGAAGGTGGCTGCCGAGGCCACCAAGCTTCCCGGCGTCGCCTTCTCCTGCGACTACAAGTACATGTGCTCCGATCCCGGCCAGAGCCTCTTGAAAAAAGCGGTTTCCGAGCACAATCTCGACGGCGTCGTCGTGGCCGCCTGCTCCCCCCGCATGCACGAAAAAACCTTCCGAAGCGCCGCCAAGAGCGCGGGTTTGAACCCCTTCCTCTGCGAGATGGCCAACATCCGCGAGCACTGCTCCTGGGTCCACGAGGACAGGGAGGAGGCCACGGCCAAGGCCGCCGACATCGTCGCCATGATGGTGGCGCGGGTCAAGAAGGACAAAAAGCTCGTCCCGATCACCGTCCCGGTCACCAAGCGTGCCCTTGTGATCGGCGGCGGCATCGCCGGGATCCAGGCGGCCCTCGACATCGCCGACGCCGGCCACCAGGTGGTGCTGGTGGAGCGGGAGCCCTCCATCGGCGGCCACATGGCCCAGCTCTCCGAGACCTTCCCGACGCTTGACTGCTCCCAGTGCATCATGACCCCCAAGATGGTGGATGCCGCCAACCACCCCAACATCACCCTCCACACCTACTCGGAGATCGAGAGCGTCGACGGCTACATCGGCAACTTCCAGGCGACCATCCGCAAGAAGGCGCGCAGCGTCATCGAGGAGAAGTGCACCGGCTGCGGGGTCTGCTCCGCCAAGTGCCCCCAGAAGAAGATCCCCAACGCCTTCGACAAGAACCTGGGCGTTCGCCCCGCCATCTACGTCCCGTTCCCCCAGGCGGTCCCCAACACCCCGGTCATCGACCGGGAGCACTGCACCAAGTTCATCAACGGCAAATGCGGGGTCTGCCAGAAGGTCTGCGGCCCCGGCGCCATCGACTACGAGCAAACAGATGAGCTGATCGTGGAGCCCGTGGGGGCCATCGTGGTGGCCACCGGCTTCGAGCTCTACAGCATCGGCGAAAAACCCAAGGGCTCCCCCATCAAGGGGTACGGCGAATTCGGCCACGGCACCATCCCCGACGTCATCGACGGCCTCACCTTCGAGCGGCTGGCCAGTGCCTCCGGCCCCACCGGCGGCAAGATCCTGCGCCCCTCCGACGGGAAGGAGCCGAAGCAGGTGGTCTTTGTCCAGTGCGTGGGCAGCCGGGCCCGGGAGAAGGGGATCAGCTACTGCTCCAAGATCTGCTGCATGTACACCGCCAAGCACACCATGCTCTACAAACACAAGGTCCACGACGGTCAGGCCTATGTCTTTTTCATGGACGCCCGCACGCCAGGGAAGAGCTACGACGAATTCTGGCGCCGGGCCGTGGAGGAAGAGGAAGCGGTCTACATCCGCGGCATGGTCTCCCGTCTCTACCAGAAGGGGGAGAAGGTGGTGGTCATGGGAAGCGACATCGCCGTGGGTCTTCAGGTGGAGATCGAGGCCGACCTGGTGGTGCTCGCCACCGCGGTGCAGCCGCGGTCCGGCGCCGACACCCTGGCCCAGAAGCTCGGCATCTCCTACGACAGCTACCACTTCTACAGCGAGGCCCACGCGAAACTCAAACCGGTCGAGTGCGCCACTGCCGGGATCTACCTGGCCGGTGCCTGCCAGGGTCCCAAGGACATCCCCGACACCGTGAGCCAGGCGAGCGCCGCCGCGGCCAAGGTGATGACCCTCTTTGCCAAGAGCGAACTGGAGCGGGAGCCCATCGTCGCCAAGGTGAATGAAAATAACTGTGTGGCCTGCCTCTACTGCAAGAAGGTCTGCCCCTACGGCGCCGTGGAGGAGAAGGAGATCCGGGACCGGCAGGGGAACCTCATCCGCGTCGTGGCCTACGTGAACCCCGGGGTCTGCGGCGGCTGCGGCACCTGCCAGGCGAGCTGTCCGTCGAAATCGGTCGAGCTGGATGGATATACCGATGAACAGGTCATGGCGATGATCGAATCACTCTGAACACCTGCCACAGAGGCACAGAGACACGGAGAAAACCTTTGACCCCAAAGAAACGATTTTAGGGTTATCCCCTAAGACCAAGATTTTGTTTTTTCTCTGTGTCTCCGTGTCTCTGTGGCAGATTTGAGGTTTTCATGCATCAAACGAAAACGCACGCATTCGAACCGAAGATAGTCGCCTTTGTCTGCACCTGGTGCACCTACGCCGGGGCGGACCTGGCGGGGACCTCGCGCCTGCAGTACCCGGCCAACACCCGGGTGGTGAAGTTCCCCTGCACCGGCCGCATCGACCCGGTCTTTATCCTGCGGGCCTTCCAGAAGGGGGCCGACGGGGTGCTGGTGTCAGGGTGCCATCCCGGCGACTGCCACTACATGGCGGGGAACTTCCATGCCCGCCGGCGCTTTGCCGCCTTCCGGGCGCTCCTGGACTTCATCGGGGTGGACCTGCAGCGGCTGCAGTTCTCTTGGGTCTCCGCCGCCGAAGGGGGCAAATGGGTGGAGGTGGCCACGGAGCTCACCGAGCGGGTACGCCAGATGGGTCCCATGCGGGAGTTCAAGGAGCTGGAGAGCGAGGAGCAGTGGTCCGGGGTGATCGACACGCCGGAACTCAAAGAGGCGTATAACGCGATCTGATAAAATCTGCCACAGAGACACAGAGGCACAGAGGAAAACCACAAACGTAACGTCAACAGTCTGTTTGCGATTCTGGTTTTACCCAAAGAAATCTTTAAGGTTTTTGCTTTCCTCCGTGTTTCTCCATCTCCTCTGTGGTTAAGGCTTTTAAGGGTTTTTATGACCAATACCGCACAGACAATCGACTTAAGCCTCTATGCCGCCGTCACCGAGGCGGTGCAGGCCGAGGCACGGAAGGTCCTGGAAGCCGGCATTGTGGCCGCCGTGGTGGGGTGGCAGGCGGGACGAAGAAAGGGCACCGCCCTGCCGGCCATCGTCACCGACCCGGCCAAGGCGAAAGAGCTCATCTTTTCCCCGGCCTGCGTCAACAACCTGGCCCTCTACCTCACCAAGGCCAAGAAGGAAATCCGGGCCAAGGGGAAGATCGCCATCGTCGCCAAGGGGTGCGACTTGAAGGCCCTGGTTGGCCTCATGGGTGAAAACCAGCTGAAGCGGGAGGATATCCACATCATCGGCGTGGTCTGCCCCGGGGTGCAGGGGGCCAATGCCGACCGGGCACAGCCGCTTTCAGAGACGACCATCGCCGGCAAGTGCCGGGAGTGCACGGTGCACACCCCCGAGGGGGCGGACGTCACCGTCGGCACCCTGCCGCAGCTCCCCCACTTCACCCCGGCCGAAAGCGAGGAGCTGGCCCGCCTGGAGGCGATGACCCCGGCCGAGCGGTGGGGCTTCTGGAAGGAGCACTTCTCCCGCTGCATCCGCTGCTATGCCTGCCGCCAGGTCTGCCCCTTCTGCTACTGCGAGCAGTGCCTCTGCGACCGCAACCGCCCCCAGGCGGTGGAGAGCACCCCGCGGCCGGCCGGGAACATGGCCTGGCACATCGTAAGAGCGATGCATCTGGCAGGCCGTTGCGCGGGGTGCGCCGAGTGCGAGCGGGCCTGCCCCATGGATATCCCTCTCAATCTCCTGAACCGCAAGATGGCCAAGGAACTGAAGGAGCTCTACGGCTTTGAAGCGGGCTTCGAGGTGAAGGAGAAGGGACCCCTGGCACAGTACCGGGAAGACGACGACCAGTCGTTCATCAAGTAGGGAACGCCATGCAAAAGACCATCACCGAACCAAACCTCCGCCTCCTCATCGACACGCTCGTAAGCGAGGGGAAGCGGGTCATCGGCCCAAAAGCCGCCGGCACCATGACCCTCTACGAGCCGCTCTCGCAAGGCGAGGAGCTAAACCTGGGGGAGCTCCCCCGCCGCTCCGCCAAGGAGGCCTTCTTTCCCCTCTGCGAGACCATCCTCACCTACGAGCGGGACAAGGAGGGGGTGCGGGTCACCGACGTGGACCCTCAAGCCATTCCCGAGACGGTGCTCGTCGCTGCCCGCCCCTGCGACGTGGCCGCGGCGCCGGTTCTGGACAGCGTCTTTTCCTGGGACTTCAAGGACGAGTTTTTCCTGGAGCGACGGCGCAAGACCACCATCATCGGTCTCGCCTGCGCAAGGGCCGACGACGCCTGTTTCTGCACCGCCGTGGGGCTTTCTCCCGGTGACACGAAGGGGAGTGATCTGTTCCTCGCCCCGCTCACCGACGGCGGCTACCGCTGCGACGCCATCACGGAGAAGGGGGAGGCGCTCCTCGCTGCCCACGCCGACCTTTTTAGCGATGCGGCCACGGCTGAGCCGCTCCCCCTGGCCGAGCCGACCCTGGGGAAGCTCGATCTGGAAAAGATCAGGCAGTGGCTCGACACCCACTTCGAGGACCCGCTCTGGGAGGAGATCGCGGCGCGCTGCGCCGGCTGCGGCGCCTGCGCCTTCCTCTGCCCTGCCTGCCACTGCTTCGACATCGTCGACGAGGGGGGCGAAGAGAAGGGGGCACGGAGAAAGAGCTGGGACGCCTGCGGCTTCGGGAAATTCACCAACCATGCCTCGGGGCACAATCCCCGGGACGTGCAGCCAAGCCGCTACCGCAACCGGATCATGCACAAGTTCAAGTACTACGTGGACAAGTTCGACCAGCGCCTTTGCACCGGCTGCGGCAGGTGCGTCCGCGCCTGCCCGGTGGGGATCGACATCGCCACTGTCCTCGAAGAGATCAACAGCAAATAAAACAAATCTGCCACGGAGACACCGAGGCACCGAGTAAGGCCAGAAAGACAAACAGAGCGAGTATTGTCTGAAGCCTGGCAGGTTTTCTCTGCGTCTCCGTGTCTCCGTGGCAGATTCACAGGTTTATTTATGTGCGACCACAGCAAGAACATCTACCTCCCCCAGCTGGCAACCATTGCGGAGATCGTCGACGAGACCGCCGACATCCGCACCTTCCGGCTCGTTTTCCAGGACGAGGCGGTGCGGGAAAGCTTCGCCTTCCGGGCCGGCCAGTTCGCCGAGTACTCCGCCTTCGGGGCCGGGGAGGCCACCTTCTGCATCGCCTCGGCACCGACGAGAAAAGGGTACATCGAGTGCTGCTTCCGGGCTGTCGGTCGGGTGACCGAGGCGCTCCGCTCCCTGGAAATCGGCGACACCATCGGGGTGCGTGGCCCCTACGGCAACTCCTTTCCCATTGAGGAGTTCTTTGGCAAGAACCTGGTCTTTGTGGCGGGAGGAATCGCGCTGCCCCCCTTGCGGACCCTTATCTGGCAGTGCCTCGACTGGCGGGAGAAGTTCGGGGAGATAACGATCGTCTATGGCGCCCGCACGGAAGGGGACTTGGTCTACAAGCGGGAGCTCAAGGAGTGGGAAGAGAGAGACGACGTGCGGCTGGTGAAGACCGTGGACCCCGGCGGGAACTCCCCCAAGTGGGACGGTAAGGTCGGCTTCGTCCCGACGATCCTGGAAGAGGCGGCGCCCGTAGCGGAGAACACCATCGCTCTCGTCTGCGGCCCCCCCATCATGATCAAGTTCACGCTCCCGGTGCTGGAAAAGCTCGGCTTCGGTGACGACGCCATCTACACCACCCTGGAGAACCGGATGAAGTGCGGCCTCGGCAAGTGCGGCCGCTGCAACGTGGGCAACGTCTACGTCTGCAAGGATGGACCCGTCTTTACCGCCGCCCGGGTCAAGGCCATGCCGCAGGAGTTTTGAGCAGGCTCCTGCCGTCGTGTTCTCTCTTCTTTCCTGTTGTCTCCCCCCCCATTATCAGACTACAATCCCGCCCAAACAAATCACGTCGTGAAGAGCCCCTCCGGGGGCAGCCTTTCCGCCCGCACCGACGCTTCCCGCTCTTCATCGCCAAAGGCAGAGCCCATGCACAGCGTCTCCTCCCCTTTCAAGGAGCTCTTCATTCCCGCCCTCCTGCTCGGAGCCCTCGGGTTTGCCGTCAACTGGCTGAATCCACCCCTCTTTTTCGGTGTCAACGCCCTGTTCGGTTCGCTCTTCGTCATGATCGCCCTCCTTCGGTACGGAACAGGGGCCGGCATCATGGCCGGCTTCATCGCAGGGAGCTACACCTGGATCTTCTGGGGCCATCCCTGGGGGCTGATGGTCTTTCTGGGCGAGGCATGGTTCGTGGGACGCATGCTGCGGCGCTCGCGGAACGTCATACTTCTCGACACCCTCTACTGGCTCTGCATCGGCATCCCCTTCGTGCTGTCCTACCGGTTCCTGCTGCTCCACTCCGATCTTTCCCTGTCGCTACTCCTGGCGTTGAAGGTTGGCGTGAACGACATCTGCAATACCGTGACAGCCGCCCTTCTGCTCCATCTCCTCAGCATCGTCCCCTTCTCGCGACGCGGGCCGGAACAGCTCCCGAGCTTCCATCACCTCCTGGTGACGTTCATGGTTGCCACCATCCTCATCCCTGGTTGCAGCTATATCATTTTTGAAATCCGTCGCGACATGGCTCAGGAGGAAGAGCAGGTCCGTACCCGGTTTCAGTCCACCACCAGCCTGACCCGGCAGTTGATGGAAAACTGGCTCAGCGACAAGATCCATGACGTCAAGACGTTGACCACCATGGTCGGTGACCCGCAGACCGTTCCCCCTGCCCGAATCCAGGGGCTCGCCGAACTGATGAAGCGTGCCTCTCCCCACTTCGTCAGGATGTCGGTCCAAAACAGCAAGGCCGTTTCCGTTGCCTTCGTCCCGTCGCGGGATGACCAGGGGCATTCCAATGTCGGCAGGGACTATTCACATATGCCGTATCACCGCATCGTCAGAGACACCCTCAAGCCCGCTGTCTCCGACATCGATTACGGGACCATCTCCAAGGGGCCCCGCCTTGCCCTCTTTGCCCCCATCGTCATCGACGGCGTATTCCGCGGCTACTGCACCGGCGTCGTCGAAATAACCAGCCTCGCGGAGCAGCTGCGGATCGTCTCCCGGAGCAATGCCGTGGCCATCACGCTCCTGGACCGGAAGCGGCAGGTCGTTGCCAGCACCGACCCCGCCCTCAGGATGATGACGCACCTGGACCCCACCGCGGGGCACGAACTCCGCTGGCTGCGAGGAAAAGTCTACCAGCTCGTTCCGCGCAGAGGGGCGGCCAACGACCTTGAAAGCTGGCAGCAGGCATCCTTCGGCATGGACTCGCCGCTCAATGCCGACGTGCCATGGTCCATCGTCCTCAGTGCGCCGATGCAGCCGTATCTGAAAGAGGTTCAGGACAACGCCAGCAGAAGCTTTGCCCTCCTCCTCGTCCTCACTCTCTTTTCCATTGTCAGCGCCCAGGTCGCCAGCACCGCATTCGTCCGCCCCATCGTGCGACTCGAGCAGCTTTCCGCTGCCCTCCCCGCCGGACTGATCCGGCAGCAGGAGGCACCGTGGCCCCAAAGCGGCATTCGCGAGGTCGCCGGACTGATCGACAATTTCCGGCAGATGGCGGCCTCTCTTCAGAACAATTTCTCGGAGCTGCAGACCCTCAACGAATCGCTGGAGCGGCGGGTTGAGGAGCGGACCGAGGATATCCGCCGCCTCAATGAAGAGCTGGAAGCGCGGGTGTCCGAGCGGACGGCCCAGCTGCAGGAGGCACTGCAACATATGGAGTCCTTCTCCTACTCCATCTCCCATGACCTGCGGGCCCCACTGCGGGCCCTGAACGGCTACGCCCACATCCTCGTGGAGGATTTCGGGCCGGTGCTCCCCCCCGAGGCCCAGGCATACCTCGACAAGATATCCGGAAACGGCACGCGAATGGCTGCCCTGATCGATGACCTTCTGTCCTTCTCGCGCCTCAGCCGTCACCCCTTGCTCAAGGAAGCCGTGGACACCGCTTCCCTGGTACACGGCGTCCTGGAGGAAACGGAGAGCGACCGGAAGGAGCGCACGGTCCAGATCACCGTCGGCGAGCTTCCCCCCTGTGTGGCCGACCCCTCCCTGCTCCGCCAGATCTTCGTGAACCTTCTCTCCAACGCTCTCAAATACACCCGCCGCCGGGAGAATGCCCGGATCGAGGTGGGAAGCCTCCGGCAGGGGAAAACGGTGATCTACTTCGTGCGGGATAATGGGGATGGTTTCGACATGGCCTACGCAGGCAAGCTCTTCGGGGTCTTCCAGCGGCTCCACCGGGACGAGGATTTCGAAGGGACCGGCGTCGGTCTCGCCATCGTCCACAACATCGTCACCCGCCACGGAGGAACGATCCGGGCCGAAGCCGCACCGGGAGAGGGAGCAACCTTTTTCTTTACGGTAGCCGAAGGATGATCGCCGGGAGTTGAGGGATCAAACGGCCAGCGCCCGGAACCGTTCCACCGCCTCGACAATCGCCTCTTCGCGGATATTGCCGAAGGCAAGCCTCAGGTACGGTTCGAGCCCCGGGCCGAAGACCTCGCCGGGGAGGCAGATCACCCCCGCTTCGAGGGCGAGCTGCCGGGCCACCTCGCGGCCGCTCCGGCCGGGGAACGGGTGCCGCACCCAGGCAAAGAAGGTGCCGCTCGCCACGAGGCCGAAGGGGTTTCCGGGCCGCGTGAATTCGCTCCGGAACAGATCGTGCCGCCGCTCCATCATCCGGCGGTTGGCGTCAACCCAGTCATCCAGGTACCGGACGCCATACATGATGGCGTGCTGGGTGATGCGGGGTTGGCAGACCGCCATGGTGTCCTGGGCCTTGAGGGCGTGGTGGATGAACGATTCGGAAGCGACGAGGCACCCCGCCCGGTACCCCGTGAGGGCGAAGGTCTTGCCGAAGGAGATGATCTGGACGAAGTGGTCTCCCCAGGCGGGATCGGCAAAAAGATCGTGGGGGGGGGCGCCGGCAGGGATGAAATCGGCGTAGGTTTCGTCGAGAACCAGGGCAATACCGCGACGCCGCGCGAGGGAGTAAAGTTCGTGGATGACGTCGGGAGGGGTGACGACGCCGGTGGGATTCGAGGGGGTAACGAGGAGGATCGCCCGGGTGCGGGGAGTGATGAGGCGCGCCACCGCCGCCGGCTCCACAATCCCCCCCTTTTCGGCGTCGAAGGGGAGCCAGACCGGACGGATGCCGAGCATCTCCAGCGCCATGGGGTGGTCGAAATAGGCGGGGAGCGGCACGATCACCTCGTCCCCCGCCCGGCAGAGGGTCACCATGGCGAGCCAGAAGGCCTGGCTCGCGCCGATGGTGAGGCAGAGCTGCCGTGGTGTGGGGCCGGCACCGCAGCGCCTGCCGTAGCGCTCGCAGACCGCTTCCCGCACCTCCGACAACCCCTCGTCGGGGGAATATTTGGAGACCGCCGGGTCGTCGAGCATCGTCGCCAGGTAGTCGGTGAGCTGGCGGGCGGGAGGATAGTCGGGGACCGCCTGGCAGAGATCCACGAGGGGACGGGGATCCCCCGGCTCCCGGTGGGCGAGCCACCCCTTCACCTCGGAGATGGGGGGAAAGTGGACGGAGCGGATCTGGTCGGATACGGGGAACTTCACGGCGGCCTCCCGAATGCTGCCTCTGTTACGGCTTCAGCATGATGAATCCCGTCTGCCGGCCGGTCTCCCCGCCGTCACGGCGATAGGAGAAGAAGAGCTCCGGCGCGCACGAGACGCACTGGCCGCTCGTCTCAATGTTGCGCTCCGGCACCCCCGCTGCGGCCAGCTGCAGTGCGTTGGCCTTCGCCAGGTCCAGTTGCCACCGTGAGACCTCCTTGATGGCGGCAATCTCCTCCCACGGGTGCCCCCCCCTGCGGAAGGCATCGACCACCGGCCCGTCCACCTCGTAGCAGCATGGGCCGATGCCCGGCCCCACCGCGGCGAGGATATCCCGCGGATCGGAACCGAAGAGATTTATGAAGGCATCGACCCCCTTGCGGCAGATGCCGGCCGCGGTCCCCTTCCAGCCGGCGTGGAGGGCCGCCGCCACCCCTTTCACCGGGTCGAGGAGGAGCACCGGCACGCAGTCGGCCACGCAGACCCCGATCATCACCCCCGGCTGATTGGTGATGATGCCGTCGGCCTCCAGCTTCTGGAAGTAGGAGTAGTCGGGATTGGGGGCATCGATGACCAGGATGTCGGTTCCGTGCACCTGGTTCACCGTCACGAGCCGCTCGACATCGGCGCCGAAGCCCCGGGCAAGGATGCTCCGGTTCCCCTCCACCGCATGGGAGGAGTCGAGGGTGTTCGTCCCGAGGTTGAGGGAATTGTACGGTGGACGCGAAACCCCTTCGTGACGGGTGGTGAAGCCGTGGGCCGAAACCGCGGCGGCGGTGAAGAGGGCCGGCTCCAGATAGTGAACCTTGTCGGCTCGTTTCATCTCCATGGGTAGACTCCTTGTGAAGAACGGGGGGCGGTACGGCAGGTACAGGCTGCTTACGCCCCCTGCGCCGCCCCCTCGAGATAGGTGATTATCCGTGCCATATCCTCTGGCAGCTCCGTGTCGAACTCCATATACTCGCCGCTGACCGGATGGAGGAAGCCGAGGGTCTTGGCGTGGAGGGCCTGGCGGTCGAGCTGGCGCACGAGCGCCCTGAGGCGGGGGTCCCGCAGGTCGTTGACCCGGCCGCCGGCACCGTAGACCTCGTCCCCCACCAGGGGGTGGCCCGCCTCGGCCAGATGGACCCGGATCTGGTGGGTCCGGCCGGTCTCCAGCCGGAGCTGGACGAGGGTCATGCCGGGGTAGCGGCCGAGGACCTTCCAGTGGGTGACGGCGTGCTTGCCGCGGCGCGCCTTCCCCGACATCCGTTTCCGGTCCACCGGGTGGCGGCCGATGGCCCCCTCGATCCGCCCCTTGTCCTGACGGAGCGTGCCGAAGGCGAGGGCCAGATAGACGCGCTTCACGGCGTGGTCCCGGAACTGGCGGGAGAGCCCCTCGTGGGCCCGGTCGTTCTTCGCCACCACGAGGACCCCGGAGGTATCCTTGTCGATCCGGTGGACGATGCCGGGGCGCAGTTCCCCACCCACCCCCGAGAGGTCGGTGCAGTGGGCGATGAGGGCGTTGACCAGGGTGCCGGTGGGATTTCCCGCCGCGGGATGGACCACCATTCCGGCCGGCTTGTTCACCACCACCACGTCACCGTCCTCGTAGAGGATGTCGAGGGGAATCTCCTCTCCCACAGGGGTTGCCGCCACCGGTGGCGGCACCTCCACCACCACCCGCTCTCCCCCCTTGAGCTTCAGAGAGGGCTTGGCCACCTCCCCCGCCACCGACACCCGCCCCTCCTCGATGAGACGCTGGGCCGCCGAGCGGGTGAGCCCCTCAACGGAGCGGGCCACGAACTGGTCGAGCCGCTCCGGCTCTCCTTCGGTGGAAACTGTCAGTTCAAACCGTGATTCCATGACACCTCAAGAAACAGCGAAGGCGCGACCCGCGAGCCGCGCCTTGCCCGAACGATGGGATACCATCGGGAGCTACCAGATGGGGGACTCGATCTTCCCCGCCCGCTTGATGAGGACATCCACCAGGGCGAGATCGTAGATCGCGGCGGAGGCCAGCTCGGGCGCGACCCGCGACAGGAAATGCTGACGCCCCTCTTCGATGTCCTCGGCCAGGAGCTCGAAGATGTTGTCATCCTTGATCCCCCGCTCCACCTTTTCGCGGTTGTAGATCGCAATGTCCGAAATGATGGCGCGGGCAAGCCGCCGTGCTTGGTCAGGATTGTCAATAAGACTCATGGAGCGTCCCCTGTATCGTTGTTAACATCCGCCCCGCTACCGCAGCGGAAGAGAGAAGTAGATGCTCGCATCGCCGCGCCGCACCAGAAGGACCGCCGCCCCGCGGTGCTGGGCGTCGCGCATGGCGCGGTCGTATTCGGCACGGTTGGCGACCCGCTTCCGGTTGACGGCGACGATGAGGTCCCCCGGCCGTATCCCCGCCTCGGCGGCGACGCTCCCCTCGTCCACGTCGGCAACCATGACGCCGGTGGCGCCCCGGCGCAGCATGTCGGGAGGAAGGTCCTCCACGGCCAGTCCGAGGGAATCGGGCTCCCCTCCGGAGGGCCGGACCCCGCGGGCATCCTGGCTGTCGGCACTGGCCGCAGTCACCGTCAGTTTCACCTCGTGCCCTTCGCGGGAAACGGTGACCGGCACCTTTTTCCCGGGCGGAGTATCGGCCACCACCCGCTGGAGGTGCTGGGCGTCCTTGATCTCCGTGCCGTCGAACGTGAGGATGACGTCCCCCTGGCGGATTCCCCCCTTCGCGGCGGGCCCTCCTTCCAGGATGTCACTCACCAGCACTCCGCGGGGTCTCTTGAGGCCGAACTCCTTGGCCAGCTCCTCGGTGACCGGCTGGATCGTCACGCCGAGCCAGCCGCGGGTCACCTTCCCCTTGCCGACGAGCTGGGTGATGATCTGCTTCGCCATGTTGATGGGGATGGCAAAGCCGATCCCCTGACCGGCGGCGACAATGGCGGTGTTGATCCCGATCACCTCGCCGTAGACGTTGAGCAGAGGCCCCCCCGAGTTCCCCGGGTTGATGGAGGCGTCGGTCTGGATGAAATTCTCGTAGGTTTCGATCCCCATGTTGGAGCGGCCGGTGGCGGAGACCACCCCGACGGTGAGAGTCCGGTCGAGGCCGAAGGGGTTGCCGATGGCGATGGCCCACTGCCCCACCTGGAGCTTGTCGGAATCACCGAGGACCGCCACGGGGAGGCTCTCCTTGGCACCGATCTTGATGACCGCGATGTCGGTCTTCGGGTCGCTGCCGATGACCCGCGCCTCGTAGACGCTCTCGTTGGAGAGCTTCACCTGGATGCTCTCGGCATCGCGCACCACGTGGTCGTTGGTGACGATCAGGCCATCCTTGTTGATGATGAAGCCGGAGCCGAGGCTCCGGTCCCGGCGGTACCGGGGACGGTTGCCGAAGAATTCGTTGAAGAAGGGGGAGAGTTCGAACAGGGGCTGTTCGACCTTCTTCCTGCTGATGGTGGAGATGTTCACCACCGCCGGATTGACCTTCTTCGACACCTCCACGAAGGCCTGCTGGGAGGCGAGGATATCCTTCGGGACCTCCTTCACGGGGGCATCGGTGCGCCCCGATTCGTAGAAGAGCTTCTCTTCCTTCTTCTTGCAGGCGGTGATTGAGCTCAGAATGACGAGCCCGATGAGGAACATACGGCGGAAGTTCATCGCAAAAAGCCTCGCGGGGAGTCTCCAACGGGATATAAACCGTTGAAAGGGTAACGAAAAAGCCCCGCGATGTCAACGCCCTTTCCGGGCCGCCGCAGGCGGGGCCGGCGGGGACGGACTCCCGTGAAATCGCCGTGGGAACACCGCAATATGCTCTTGACGCCCCCGGCGGGATTGCCCTATAAACGAGCAGAGCTAGATACGAGGAGGCCCTGTGGCAGACATCAAATCACAGATCAAGGAACTGCGTCTCGGCGAGAAGATCCGCAAGCTGCGCCAGGAGCGCCGGCTGACCCTCCAGGAGCTTTCGGAGCTCTCCGGTCTCTCCAAACCGCTCCTCTCCCAGATCGAGAACGATCAGGTCACCCCCCCCATCGCAACGCTCCTCAAGATCTCCAAGGGGCTCAAGGTCGGCATCCACTACTTCTTCGAGGAAGAGGAGGACCAGCAGAAGTTCGTCCTCACCCGCGCCGCCCAGCAGGTGGCGAGCCGGCGACGCACCGGCAACGACGCCCCCCACGGCTATGTCTACCGTTCCCTCGCCCCCGGCATCCGGCACAAACCGATGGAGCCGTTTCTGGTGGAGTTCGAGCTGCGGGAGTGGGAGGACGGCTTCTTCTACAAACACGACGGGTTCGAATTCATCTACCTGCTTGCGGGGGAGCTGGAGTTCCACTACGGTGAGGAGACGATGCGGCTGCTGCCGGGCGACAGCATCTATTACGACTCCACGGAACCCCACGGCTATGTATCGGTGGGAACGGAGAAGGCGGCGGCGGTGGCGGTCCTCTACTCCCGGGAGTGATCCGCGGCCTCTCCCTGCTGCTGGCGGAGGAGGAGGGAGAATTCCCGCAGGACCCCCCTTCCCTTTTCGTCGAGATTGATGAATTTGAGCCCCATCCCCCCCTCCGGCTCGAGACAACTCCAGACCACCTCCGCCTCAAGGGTGACGGCCCGGGCCGAATGGGGGGTGAAGAACTGGAGTTTCACCACCTGCCCGACGGGAAACGGGTCTTCGGTGACGACCGAAACCCCGTTCTCTGAGATGTCGAACGTATAGAGGCACGACAGTCCGTCGAGCTCCACGAGCCAGCATCCCACCCTCACCGGCATCCGCCTGCAGGTACGCTCGTCCACGCCCTTATCCCCTACGGGGCCACTTCCTCGCAGTCGGCGGGATCCCAGCTGTCGAGCTGGCCGCTTTCAAGCTGAACCTGGATCGTTTCTCCCGCCTCGGTACACCCGAACGTCAACCCCACTTCCCCGGTCTTCATATTCCTGAGCTTTACCCGCTCTTCCTTGCGCTCGGTCCGCTGGCAGACACTTACATGCTCGGTTTCTTTCATGATTTTCGCCTCCCTCGGTTGTCGTTCCTGCCTACTGCTATCGTAACACGCAGCCCGGCCTTTGCAACTGGAGGGAGTGCGCTTCGCCCGTCAGATCTCCTCCCCCTCCCTCACCCGGGCGGGGACCACTTTGACGGCTCCTCCCCGCCCGGCAAGCTCCCGATGGATATGGGCAAGGAACCGGATCGTGACCACCTTGTGGAGGGTGGCCTGGGTTACGCGGTAGAGGGTCTTTCTGAGAGGCGACGGAGTGGCGCTGCCGAGGATGAGCGGACAGTAACCGCTGAGGCAGAGGGTAAGCCGCACGCTCTCCTCGTCTGCCGCCACGGTGAACGCAAGCTCCCCCCGGCGACGCTGTCCGGATTGGACGAGGATTCCGCCGCAGATGCCGAGGGAGAGGGATTCCTGCGACGCCTCCCGGCTCCCGCGGGGAGCGGTGAAGCTGATGAGGCTCCGGGCCGTGCCGGCGAGGCAGAACTCGACCCTTTCGCCCGTCCGACGGGGGCGGATCAGCGTGCAGGTGAACCCCCTGATATACGCCAGGTACCGCTCGAGGAGCCAGGCGGGAGTGACTCCCGCAGCGAGACGGCCGGGGAGTGTCGTCCATTGGATGGAGAAGACTGACGAATCTTCGAGAAGGATCTGCTGGCAGGCGATCTCCCGGGGGAGCATGGCGTCGTCGCGGGGCATCGTGACCTCCGCGGAGAACGATACCACATCCGGCGCCACCTGTCTCTCCTCACCGTCCCCCCCTTGCCTTCGGCCCGGAGTGTGTACAATTGATAGAACAGCCGTGGCAGCATGGAGTCCCCCGCAGAGGGAGCCGGTCACCTTTGGTCACCCCTTCAAGATCGCCCTTGCGGAAGGGAAGGAGAGCGACTACAATGAGCCCCGCTTCACGTCTGCCCGACAATTCCGGTCGCCACGACCGACACGGAGGAGCATATGAAAAAGATTGGTGTCGTCCTTTCCGGCTGCGGTGTCTTCGACGGCAGCGAGATCCACGAGGCGGTCCTGACCCTGCTCGCCATCGACCGCAGCGGCGCCGAGACGCTCTGCATGGCCCCCGACATGGAATTCCGCGAGGTGAACCATCTCACCTCCCAGGAAACCGGCGCCATGCGCAACGTCCTGGTTGAATCGGCCCGGATCGCCCGGGGGAAAATCCGCGACCTGAAAACGGTCACGGCGGCCGACCTCGACGCCATCATCTTCCCCGGCGGTTTCGGCGCAGCCAAGAATCTCTGCACCTTCGCCGAAAAGGGAGCCGCCGCCACCATCCACCCCGAGGCCGCCCGCCTCATCCGCGAGATGGCCGCGGCGAAGAAGCCCATCGGTGCCATCTGCATCGCACCGGCCCTCATCGCCGCCACCCTCGGCCGCGACTTCAGGCCGAAGGTGACCATCGGCACCGACGCCGGTACCGCCGCAGCCATCGCCGAGACGGGGAGCGAGCATGTCTCCTGCCCCGTCACCGAGTTCGTGGTGGACCGGGAGAACCGGATCGTCACCACCCCCGCCTACATGCTCGCCTCCCGGATCTCCGAGGCGGCGGCGGGGATCGAGAAGGCAGTGAAGGCCGTAATAGAAATGGCCTGAACAACCAGGCAACACTCAGACCAAGGAGGGAATCTGCAATGAAGAAAATCGTTTTTCTGGCAAGCCTTGTTCTCATGCTCGCCGTCGGGAGCGGATCGGCCCTGGCGGACAGCATCAAGGGGAGACTGGGGGTCACGGGGCGCATCGGCTTCCTGCTCCCCGCCGATAGCGACTTCGAGAACCTCAAGCTCGAAAGCGACGCCGGCTTCCTTGGTGGCGGCGGGTTCATCTACGGCATCACCGACAACCTCGCCGCCGAGATCGACGTCACCCGTTCTGAATTCGGAACCAATCGGGTCGATGGCCGGGATGAGGGGGATTTCGGTATTACCAACATCTCCCTCGGCGTCCAGTACCGCTTCCTGATTCCCCAGCCGAAGCTCGTCCCCTATGCAGGGGCAGGGCTCGACATTCTCGTGAGCGACTACAAGCGCCCCAACGGCTTCAACGCCGACGTCGACACCACCGTCGGGGTTCATATCTGCGGCGGAATCGACTATTTCTTCATGAAGCAGCTCGCCCTGAACGCGGAGATAAAAGGGATCGTCGCCCCGCAGGTCGACATCCATGCCCCGGACGGATCGGGCAACTTCGACCCGAGCGGCGTCTCCGGCACGGTGGGCATACGTTTCTTCTTCAACTGACGGACACAGCACGGGCGGTCCGCCAGGGTCGCCCGTGCATACCCCTCTCTCCTTACCCCCTCCTCTCTTCGCATTGCTTCAAAACGCTTCGCATCTGTGCAAACAGTCAGCACCGCCGTCGCAGACGCCCTTTTACGGCTTCCAGCCCCCTTTCCAAAAATTTTTTCTTGACCGAAACGCATTGGAAACAAAGTGTAGTAAAATGATATACACATCCGTCACCGTCCGATCTTACCGGAACTGTTACTAAAATCCGTTTCCTCTCCCCGCTCTGAGCGCTGGCACGAATCGTGTACCGCTCAAGAGAGACAACGGTGGGGCAAACGGCGACACCGCACCGTACCGCAGCCGGGAAGAAGGGGTAGAGCCCTGCTGCAGGAGCGTTTCCATCGGGCGCATTTGGTGCTCCGGTGGGGACAGATTGATACCGGGGGGCGGGCTATGGACACGACAGTCATTGACGAGGCCATCGACAAGTACGTCAACGAGCGGATGGAAAAGGGACGCAAGTCAGCCGCGGAGCGGTTCCTCTCCTACGCGTACCTCCGCTACGGCGGGGACGAACTGAATGAATTCCTGAAGAAGGTGCGGGGGCTCACCCGGTATTACGTCGACTTTCTCACCCTGATGGAGAACCCCTTCAAGGGGCCGGAGCTTGCCTGGCTCGCCTCCATGATCACGGTGGGGGCCGTCTCCTGCATCATGATGGGGGACGAAGAGATGCGTATCACCGGCATCTT
The DNA here is from genome assembly GCF_000817955.1 of Geobacter pickeringii. Lineage (NCBI taxonomy): Bacteria > Pseudomonadati > Thermodesulfobacteriota > Desulfuromonadia > Geobacterales > Geobacteraceae > Geobacter > Geobacter pickeringii. Next base: position 3,467,744 of record NZ_CP009788.1, read on the forward strand.
CCTCTTCTCCGGAACGGTGGTCCACGCATTCTCCCTGCTTCGGATGGTGGCGAAGAAGTGGCGGGAGATCGGTGTCATGATTGCCATCTACCGGGAGATCATCGAGATCGTCGAGCAGGAGGCCCAAAGCCTCGTCTGACACGGCGAATCCCTGTGCAGTGTGAGGGCGGCCCCGAGGCCGCCCTTTTTCGTTCTGGTTGATTTCAGTGCGAGTCCCGCTGGCCGAAAACGGGGAAAATCCGGGCGAGGATGACGAAAAAGACGAAGGGCACCGCTCCCACGGCAAGGGCGCCGAAGAGCCCTTCCTTGAAGGTCTCGAAATCGTGGGGCCAGATCGGAAGGTGGTAGTGCATGAAGCCGGCGAAGGAGGCGGAGAAGGCCTGGCCGCCGATGACCACGTTCCAGCGCATCATGAAGACGCCGAAGAGGACCAGGATGGTCCCCACCACCGCCCGCCGGACGGTGAGCCCCGGGAGCAGGAAGAGCACGAACGGGACGAGGTTGCCGAGGCCGTACTGGAGGACGAAGATGGCCGTGAAGTCCTTGCCGTAGATCACGCTCCGGAGGATGTCCCACGACTTCACCGCCGTGTAGCCGCGAAAGATCAGGTCGAGGAGCTCCAAGGTGATGGCGAGGATCAGGAACATGACGAGGTAGCGGGAGGTCATCCGCACTACGTTCTCCTCCACCCCCCCCAGGTCGGTTGGCGAGGGGAGCGCCGGATTCTCCCGCCGGCGCCATGCGGCCATGAGTTTCCGGATCTCCATGGTCGCGATGTAGGTGAGGATGCAGAGGGCGATCCCCGACACCACGGCGGAGCAGATGAAGATGACCGGCATGAGGGGGGTCATCCAGAGAGCGTTGGCCTTCACCGATCCGAAGATGAAGCCGGCGTAGCCGTGGAGGAAGCAGGCCACCGGGATGCCGACGCCGGCCAGGACCTTCACCCCCTTCTCGTCCTGCTCCAGGGCATGGTGGCTCACATCCCAGGCGCCGAGGACCAGAAGGGAGTAGAGCCGCATCAGGCCTGTTTCCTGAAGGGTCCGGTCCCGCTTCTCCCGCAGCACGTGGACGGTGGCGACGAAATGCCCCCGGTAGACGAACCAGAGTTCCGAGGCGACGATCATCCCGTAGGTGATAAAGACGATGCCGAAGGCGGCGATGGCCGAGGTGAAGTGGGGGGTCATGAGGACGTGGTGGTTGCGCAGGGGCTGCTGGAGGTGGAGCAGCAGCGGCATCGGGGCGCAGGGGAGGAGCGCGAAGGAGAAGACCAGGGAGAACCGGGCGATCTCCTTCAACTGCTTCACCCCGAAGACGTGGTAGAGGGACGAGAGCACGAAGGCACCGGCCACGAGACCGGTCAGAAACGGGTACATCACGATCTGGATGGTCCAGTAGATGTACTCGTTGGGATAGACGAAGAGCTCCTTGACGGTCCAGGCCTCACCGTGCACCATGGCTAGCGTACCTCCCTGGTGAGCCCCACGTAGTAGACCTGGGGCTTGGTTCCGTACTCCTCCTTGAGGATGCCGACCCGGCCGGCGAGGACCGTCTTCGTCACCGGATCGTCGGGGTCACGGAGGTTGCCGATCTTTCGGGCGCCGAAGGGGCAGGCATCGACACAGGCACTCTTCATCCCCCTGGAGATCCGGTGATAGCAGAAGTTGCACTTCTCGGCCACGTGGTGAACCGGGTGGAAGAAGCGGACGCCGTAGGGACACCCCATGATGCAGTAGCCGCAACCGATGCACCACTTCCGGTCCACGAGCACCACCCCGTCGGCCGTCTGGTAGGTGGCCCCCACGGGGCAGACCTGCACGCACGGCGGATTCTCGCATTGGTTGCAGAGCTTCGGCACGAAGAACGACTTTTCGATCTCGCCGGCGGGAACCTCGGCGTACTTCCCCTCCCCCAACTCGATCTTTCCGGTCGTGAACCCGTCACGGGCAGCCCGGGGGGAATCGATCAGGACGCTGCCGTCCCTCTTCACCACGTAGCGCTCCACCCAGGTCCGGGAGACGTTGGCGTCATAGGGAACCTCGTTCTCGAGCTTGCACGCCTTCACGCAGAAGCCGCAGCCGACACAGGCGTAAGCATCCACGAGGAAGGCCCAGCGAAGCTCGGGCCGGGCGGCGAGGAGACGCTCCGGGTCAATCAGTTCCAAAGCCGCGGCCGGCACCGCCAGACCGGCCACGACCAGCATGCTCCGCTTGAGAAACTCACGTCTGTCCATGGCGTTTCAGCTCCTCCAGGTTCGGATGGTGGGGGTCGTGGCAGAGGCTGCATTCAGCCCCGGGGTTGTGGGTTTCGGGATTGATGCCGCGGATCCGCGCCCTGCCACTCGACGGCGTGTCGAGCTTCGCATGGCAGCGGATGCAGAGCGTGCGGCTGCGGTCGATGGTGAGGGTGGGCGGGTCCTTCGGATGGCCGAGGGCGGGGCCGTGGCAGTTCTCGCAGGCAATGGCACCGTGGGGCGAGCGGCCGATGCTCTCCACCTTTTCCCCGTGACACTCCCGGCAGTAGGCTGTGGTCCGGTACTTAACGGTGACGGCCTTCCACTCCGCCTCGTTCCCTTCCCGATGCCAGCCGTACATGTATCCCCGCTCCCCCACACCGAAATCTTTCGGCACGAGAACGTGGCGTGCCAGAAGGATCAGCGCCACGAGGCCGACTGCGACGAACAGGGGTCGCCAGACATGACTTTTCACCGGGAACTCCTTCTTGGCGGGGATGGGCGGAGCACACTGTGGCCGTATCCGTACAATTTCAACACATCGTTTTACGTATTATACCTAAACAGTCTGCAAGTATCAAATTCACACACAACACAAAGCAATAAAATATAACTTTGTTATAGCTATTGGTGCGAAATTCATGATTGCCGCTCCCCCTCCCGGCTCTCCTTTTGGGCTCAAGGGGGGACGACTGTCACGTCGCAGCGGGGCCGATTGTCCGCAGGGTGTCGAGGATCACCGCCGGCTCCAGCCGTTTCGTATAGTCGGCATCCACGAACGAGAGGCGGACGGTCATCGAGCGGTCCACGATGAACGTGCCGGGGAGCGGCAGTTCCCACGATTCGTCGCCGTTATACTCGGCGAGATCAACGCCGAACCCGAGGTAGATTTTACGCACCTCCGCGGCGACCGGATAGACCAGGCCGAAGCGACGGGCCACGTCGTTGCCGACGTCGCTCAACACCTCGTACTGGAGGAAATTCTTGAGGAGCGTCGCCTGGGATTTGTCGGGGGTTTGGGGTGAGATGGCGAAGAGTTCACCCCCCAGCGACCGGAGCTCGGGGAGGATCTTCTGATAGGCCCGCAACTGCAGGCTGCAGTACGGTCACCAGGCGCCGCGGTAAAAGGTGATCACCGCCGCGCCGCGGGGAAGCGCGGCCGAGAGGCGAATCTCCTTTCCCACGGCATTGGGGAGGGAAAAATCGGGGGAACGCGCCCCCACCTTCAGGACGCGAGCGGTGATGCCGGAAAGGAGGAGCTCCTCCGTCGCCTTGCGCATCGTCTCGGAGACATCGGCGGGGGTCTTGGCCAGATAGCTTTCCCGCAGTTCGTCCAGTTCCTTCTGCAGGTCAACGGTCAGTTTTGATACGTCATCGGACACGGTCCCTCCCCCCTTCCGCAGCCGCATCCCCGGAGGGGGAAAGACGGTGCCGAACCGCCAAAACCGTCCTGTCAGGCGGCCTCGTAGGTATTGTTGTCCCGGCGGCGCCGTTCGGGCCCCGAATACCGCCGGTCGTTCCCCCGCCGCAGCGGGTCACGCGACACGGCGACCCATCCGTCCGAGCGCAGAAACGCCGCAATCCTCCCCGAGGAGATGAACTCCTGCAGCCGCCACGGCTTGATCATATCGTAGCTGTCGTCGGTGTACCGGACTCGAATGAGCATCCGCGTAACCTCCCTTCGGGAAAACTGGGCGGAAACGGTCGATTTGCCTCCATTTTAGCACCGGGAACCCCCCTGTCAAACCGGACCGGACCGGAGGCCCGGCGGCATCTGTGGGAAGCGCTTCAGCGCGCGACTGAGGTGTGAAGGGTGAGGAGGGGCGCCGTGGTGGGAAAAAGGGCGGTCAGGAGACGCTTTTCTGACGAGCCGTCACGCGGGTAAAGAGGAACAGTCCGGAGAAGATGAAGGCGCCCCCGGCCAGCTGCCGCGGCGTCGGGTTCTCCCCCAGAAAGAGGGAGGCCCAGATGATGGCCCCGATGGGCTCGCCGAGGATGCTGACCGACACGACGGAGGCCTGGACGTAGCGGAGCACCCAGTTGAAGACGGTATGCCCCAGAACCGTGCAGACCGCCGCCAGAGCCAGGAAGAGGAGCCAGTCGCGGAGAGGGTAGGGATGGAACGGCGCTCGGGTCGCGGCGCTCGCCACCACCAGGACGAGGGAGCTCGCTCCGTAGGTGACGAAGGTGTAGCCGTGGATCTCGACGCCGGCCCGCAGGCGGCGGCCGATGAGGAGGTATCCTGAAACGAAGATGGCGGCCGCCAGGGCCAGGAGATCCCCCCAAAGGGCCTCCATCCCTGCCTGGAAGTCGCCGGCGCCGATGACGACGCTCCCCAGCAGGGCAAGCCCCCCCCCGACCAATGCGAGGCGCGGCACCTTCTCGCTGAAGAAGAGCCAGGAACCGAGCACCACGAAGACCGGTTGGATAGTCACGATCACCACCGAACTGGCGACGCTCGTGTAATTCAGGGAGATGAACCAGGTGACGAGGTGGAGGGCGAGAAAGACGCCGCTGGCGGCGGCAAGGCCCCGCTGGCGCCAGCTCATCCGGCGCACGCCGGAAAACCGCTCGAGTGCCGAGAGGGGTGCCAGAAGGAGAAAGGTGAAGAGGAGGCGGTAGGTGGCGATGATGACCGGCGGTGCGGTTGCCAGCCGCACGAAAAGGGCCGAGAAGGAGACGGCAAAAACCCCTACCAGGACGGCCAGGTAGGGGTTGATCCACGGCTTTGCGGGGTGGTGGTCGGTCACGGAACTACTCTCCCAGGTAGGCCTTCCTCACTTCCGGATTCTCCGCAAGCTCTTTTGCCGGGCCCTGGAGCACGACTTCGCCGGTCTCCAGCACGTAGGCGCGATGGGCGATGGAGAGGGCCATGTGGGCGTTCTGCTCCACGAGCATGATCGTGGTGCCGGCCTTGTTGATCTCCTGGATGATCTCGAAGATCTTCTCGACGAGCATCGGCGCCAGCCCCATGGAGGGTTCGTCGAGGAGGAGGAGGCGCGGCTGGGACATGAGCGCCCGCCCCATGGCGAGCATCTGCTGCTCTCCCCCCGAGAGGGTCTTGGCCAGCTGCTTGCGCCGCTCCGCCAGACGGGGGAAGAGGTGGAAGATCCGGTCCATCTCCTCCGCGATCCCCTTGCGGTCGCTGCGGATGTAGGCCCCCATCTCCAGGTTCTCAAGAACGCTCATCTTGGCGAAGACCCGCCGCCCCTCGGGGACCTGGCAGATCCCCCGCTTGACGATCTCGTGGGGGGGGACCCTGGTGATATCCTCGTCCTCGAAGACCACACTCCCCGCCGCTGCCGGGAAGATGCCGGATATGGTGTTGAGGGTCGTGGTCTTCCCCGCGCCGTTGGCGCCGATGAGGGCGACGATCTCCCCCTTCTCCACCCGGCATGAGAGGTTGACGAGGGCCTTGATGGCCTTGTAGCTGACGGAGAGGTTTTCGACAACAAGCATGCTTCTATTCCTTATCGCGGAACGTTATTTTTTTGCGGCGCCAGGCTTAATGTGTCGCCCCTTTGCCGAGATAGGCCTCAATCACCTGGGGATTGGCGCGGATCTCCTCCGGTTTCCCCTCGGCGATCTTGACCCCGTAGTCGAGGACCGCGATCCGGTCGGAGAGCCCCATGACGAACTTCATGTCGTGCTCCACGAGGAAAACGGTGACGCCGGTGGCGCGGATCTTCTTCACCATCTCCAGCAGCACCTGTTTCTCCTGCGGGTTCATGCCGGCCGCCGGCTCGTCCAGGAGGATCAGGTCGGGCTTGAGGGCCAGGGCCCGGGCGATCTCCAGGCGGCGCTGCTCGCCGTAGGGGAGGTTCACCGCCATCTCATAGGCGCGGTGGGCAAGGTCCACCTGATTGAGGCACTCGATGGCCCACTCGGCCAGCTCCCCCTCCTCCTTGCGGACCCAGGGGGCGACTTTCATGAGGGCGCCGGTCAGATTCCACGAACCGCGGGTATGGGCGCCGATCAGGACGTTGTCGAGGACCGACTGCTCGGCGAAGAGACGGATGTTCTGGAAGGTGCGGCCGATGCCCGCCGCGGCGATCCGGTGGGTCTTCGCGCCGCTGATCCGCTCTCCCTTGAAGGTGATGGTCCCTTCGGTGGGGGCGTAGATACCGGTGATCAGGTTGAACATGGTGCTCTTGCCAGCACCGTTGGGGCCGATGAGGGAGAGGATCTCCCCCTTCTCCACCGTCAGGTTGACGCTGTCCACGGCCACCAGGCCGCCGAAGCGGATCGTTACGTTATCGAGTTTGAGCAGCGACATGGTTGCAGTCCCGTTACTGTCTGTGACGTTCGGTTATCTCCGCGGTCTTCGGCTTCTTTCCGAAGCTGCGGAGCACGAGTTCGGTGAAGTTCACCCCGCCGAGGAGCCCGTTGGGGCGAAACACCATCATGAAGACCAGCAGCCCCCCGTAGACGAGCATCCGGTACTGGGACATGAAGCGGAGGAACTCCGGTGCGGCGGCCAGCACCGAGGCGCCGAAGACCGTGCCGGCGATGCTCCCGAGACCGCCGAGGACCATCATGCTCAGGATGTCGACCGATTTCAGGAAGCCGAAGTCCGACGGGTTGATGTAGTTGATGAAGTGGGCGTAGAGGCTCCCCCCCACCCCGGCCAGGAAGGAGCCGACGGCGAAGGATTGGATCTTGTAGCGGGTGATGTTGATCCCCATGGCTTCGGCGGCGATCTCGTCGTCGCGGATCGCCTTGAGGGCCCGGCCGAAGCGGGACTCCTTCATGAAGCAGACGAACATGATAGCGAGGATCGCCACCCCCCAGACGTAGAACGGCATCGGGATCACCGACTTGGGGGGCGGAACCGTGAGGCCGAGGGCCTTGTTGGTGACGTCGAGGTTGAGGAAGACAACCTTCACGATCTCCGCGAAGCCCAGGGTGCAGATGGCGAGGTAATCGCCGGTGAGGCGCAGGATCGGGTACCCTATGGCGGCCCCGATGGCGGCGGCCACCAGTCCCGAACAGAGGATATTCAGGCCGTAGGGGAGCGCCAGCTTGGTCGCAATGAGCGCACTGGCAAAGGCGCCGATGCTCATGAAGGCGGCGTGGCCAAGGGAGAGCTGGCCGGTGATCCCGGTGATGACGTTCAGCCCCAGGGCCAGAACGATGGCGATCCCGATATTGACCACGATCTGGAGGATATAGGGATCCACCAGGGCGACGATGTGCTGCAGAGCCTCACCCATATGTTCGTTACACCTTTTTCTGGATTTTCTGCCCGAGAAGTCCCGTCGGCTTCACCAGGAGCACGAGGACGAGGATCGCGAAGGCGATGGCGTCGCGGTACGACGAAAAGCCCGCCGCGACACCGAAGACCTCGGCCACCCCCAGCAAAAGCCCGCCGAGCATGGCGCCGGGGATGGAGCCGATCCCCCCGAGAACCGCCGCGGAGAAGGCCTTGAGGCCCGCCATGAGTCCCATGTTGAAGCTCACGGCATTGAAGAGAAGGCCGACGAGGACCCCGCCCGCCGCCGCCAGGGCGGAGCCGAGGGCGAAGGTGAAGGAGATGATCCGGTTGACGTTGATCCCCATGAGGGCGGCAGTGTTGTAATCCTCGGAGGTGGCCCGCATCGCCTTGCCGGTCTTGGTCTTCTGGACGATGAACTCGAGGCCGAGCATGAGCGCGGCGGAAACGCCGATGATCAGGAGTTGCAGGGTGGAGATCTCCGCCCCGAAGAGCTTGATCTGGCGCACCGGGAAGGCGTTGTCGGGATACCCCTTGGCATCGGCGCCAAAGACCATGAGGGCGAGGGTGGAAAGAAAGATAGAGACCCCGATGGCGGAGATGAGGGCCGAAAGCCGCGACGACTTCCGTAGCGGACGGTAGGCGATCTGTTCGATCACTACCCCCATCACCATGCAGAAGACCATGGCGCCGGCCATGGCCACGAAGATGTTGAGCTTGAGGATCGTGACCATGAAGAGCCCGACGAAGGCGCCGGCCATGAAGATCTCGCCGTGGGCGAAGTTGATGAGCGCGATGATGCCGTACACCATCGTGTAGCCCAGGGCAATGAGCGCGTAGGTGCTGCCCAGGGCGATCCCGTTGATAAGCTGCTGCAGGAGCATGCGCGTTCCTCTCTGCGCGGATATTTTTGAGTGGATTTGGTGCGACTTTGGAGCGAGGGCTCGGGACGGTGCGCTGCACTGGGCACAGGAAAAAGCCTCGACAGGTCCGACATGTATACCACAGTGCCCGGAGATTGTGCAAGCGGAAGTATCAACTTTGTGTTGATTCTGTCGAAATTTTGTATGGCGGGACAAAAAACGGGGGCAGGTTCGAACCCCTGCCCCCGGAGGGAAAAACTAGGCGATCCAGTCGTCGTCCTCTTCGATGGGAGCGAAGCCCCGCCGCATGGTGTTTTCGGTCACCACCCGCGGGTCCATGAAGTGGAGGAGGTAGTCCGGCCCCCCCGCCTTGGTGCCGACCCCGGACATCCGCGAGCCGCCGAAGGGCTGCCGCTCCACGAGGGCGCCGGTGTTGTTCCGGTTGATGTAGAGGTTCCCCACCCGGAACTCCCGCCGGGCCTTGGCCAGGTGCTCGGGGCTGCGGCTGAAGATCCCGCCGGTGAGGGCGAAGCGGGTGGAATTGGCCCACTCGATGGCCTGGTCGAAGTCCTTGGCCCTCATCACCGCCAGGACCGGCCCGAAGATCTCCTCCTGGGCGATGCGGTGCTCGGGCTTGATGCCGCCGATGATGGTCATGGGGACGTAGTACCCCTCCCCTGCCGGCACCGGGCTCTCGTAGAGGAGATGCCCTTCCCGCTTCCCAATCTCGGCGTACTCCCGGATACTCTTCTGGGCCTTGTCGTCGGCCACGGCCCCCATGTAGTAGGTGGGGTCCTCCGAGGGGCCCACCTGGGTCGCCTTCGCCATGGAGACGAGACGTTCCACGAACTTTTCGTAGACCGCGTCCAGCACGATGACCCGGGAGCAGGCGGAGCACTTCTGCCCCTGGAAGCCGAAGGCCGAGTAGAGGACATGCGGTACCGCCTCGTCCAGATCGGCGTCGTCGTCGATGATGATGGCGTTCTTCCCCCCCATCTCGGCAATGATCTTCTTCACGTTGGCCTGGCCCGGATGGACCTTTGCCGCCCGCTCGATGATCCGCAACCCCGTCTCCATGGAGCCGGTGAAGGCGATGAGGCTCACGTCCTGGTGATCCACCAGGTAGTCACCCATGACCGAACCGCGCCCCGGCGTGTAGTTGAAGACCCCGTCGGGAAGCCCCGCCTCCCGGAAGAGCTCCACCAGGTGCCAGCCGATGATGGAGGTGATCCCCGACGGCTTGAAGACGACGCAGTTGCCGGTGACGATGGCCGCCGAAACCATCCCCATGCTGATGGCCAGGGGGAAGTTCCACGGGGCGATGACCGCTGCCACCCCCTTGGGCTCGTAGAGGTAGTGGTTCAGCTCCCCCGGGGCGTGCCCCACCCGCCGGGGAGAGCCGAGCCGGATCATCTCCCGGGCGTAGTATTCGAGAAAGTCGATCGCCTCGGTGACGTCGGCGTAGGCCTGGTCCCACTGCTTGCCGATCTCCAGGACCTGCCAGGCGGAGAGCTCGAAGCTCCGCTTCCGGGCCGCCCGGGCCGCCTTCAGCAGGTACTCGGCCCGGCTCCGCGGGTCGGTGTCGCGCCATGCCGGGAATGCGGCCTTGGCGGCGACGATGGCGTCCCCCACCTCCGTGGTCCCGGCCTGGCAGATCTCCCCGAGGACTTCAGACGGTTTGTTGGGGTTCACCGTGGGGATCAGGTCGCTGGTCCGGATCTCCCGGCCGTTGATAAAGAGCGGATAGTTCTCGCCGAGCTGGCTCCGGACCTGGGCGATGGCGGCCGGGAAGGCGGTGCGGTGGTCGGCGCGAGTGAAGTCCACCATGGCCTCGTTCTCGAAGGGGGGAACTCCGCCGGGGCCTTTCCGCTCCTTCTTCGGTTTCGCCGCCCGGGCGGCCCGCTCCCGCTCGGCCGTGGCGACTGGGTCCTCCAGGAGCCGCTCGACCTGGGCATCCTCGGCAAAGCTCTGGCGCAGGAACGACTCGTTTGCAGTGTTCTCCAGGAGCCGCCGGACCAGGTACCCCATCCCCGGCACCATGTCGCCGTAAGGGGAGTAGAGGCGGATGCGGCCGGCCACCTTGAGGATCCCCTTGCGCACCGGCTCGGCCATCCCGTAGAGGACCTGGAACTCGTAGCGCTCCTCCGGCACGTTCAGCTCCTTCGCCATCTCCATCACCGCGGAGATGGTCCGGATGTTGTGGGAGGCGCAGGCAAAGTGGCAGATCCGGTGGTTCTCCAGAATCCGGCGCGCCTGGCGCTCATAGGCGGCATCGCTCTCGGCCTTGATGGTCCAGACCGGGATCTCCCAGTCGTTCTGCTTCGCCTTCACCGTCTCGTAGTCCCAGTAGGCCCCCTTCACGAGGCGGATGGAGATCTGGACCCCGCGCTCCTTCGCCCAGGCGAGAAGAGCGTCCAGATCCCTGTCCGTATCCTTCAGGTAGGCCTGGAGCACGATGCCGAGGTGGGGATAGGCCGGGTACTCCAGCTTGAGGCGCCGGAAGACCTCCAGGGTGATCTCCTTGTGGCGGTATGACTCCATGTCGATACAGAGGAAGCCGTTCAGCTCCATCACCTTCTGGAAGATGCGGCGCATCCGGTTCAGGATGGCAACCACCGACCCCTCGAAATCCTGGGGATTGGCGAGGCAGAAGAGCGCCGTTGGCTTCACCGCCACGTTGACCTTGGGAGCATGGCCCCAGTCGAGGTTCGGATCGCCCCCCGTGCCCGGCAACCCCTTCCAGCTTCCCTGCTCTTTCTTAAGGGCCTCCAGGAGCTCCAGATAGGTGGTGGTGTAGACCTCGGCTTCCGCCTCCGACAGGGTCGCCTCGCCGAGCACGTCCACCACAGCGGCAAACTCCTCTTTTCTCAGCTTCTCAAGATTCTTCACCGCCTCCTTCGTATTCTCGCCGACGATGAACTGCCGCGCCATCTCCTCAATGTTGGAGGTGAGCACCTTGTTCAGCACGGCTCCGCCGAGGGAGCCGAGCATCCCGGCCACCTTGGCCCCGGTGGCCATGAAGGCAGGCATATCCTGCTCGGCCCCGAAGTACTCGCGGATATGCTCCGTCAGGAGCTTGCTGGTGGTGAGAGAAGGAAAGACGTCCACGAACCGGAACATCTGGATCTTGAACTGCTCGTTCTTCATGCTCCAGTCCATCACCTTCCCCATCCAGGCCCCCTTGTTGAAGAGGGAGGGCTTCTCGCCGGAGATGGTGGAGAAGAATTCCTTGCCGCGGGCGACGATTCTGGCGTTCAGATCGCTGTTCTGCATGGGCTTGCTCCTTTGCTGCATAGCGGTGTGCCGACACGGACCGTGTCCATGGGACAACATCTACCATCGGACAAAATTTCTGTCAATGGTTTAACCATTAGAATTATGCATCGATTGTGGTATGGTTTGAATTGCCCCGGACGGAGTGCTATAAAGGTACGACCATTGTAACCCTGCATCATGACGATGCAACGGGAGGAGCGCCGGATGTTTCGCAAGGCCAAGCAGAACCGGATTTTTCAGGATGTGGTAGATCAGATCCAGGACGCCATCGTCGAAGGGCGGCTCAAGGCGGGTGACCAGCTCCCCGCCGAGCGGAAGCTTCAGGAGGAGTTCAACGTCAGCCGGGGGACCCTCAGGGAGGCGCTGCGGGTCCTGGAGCAGAAGGGACTCATCGAGATCCGGACCGGCGTGGCGGGCGGCTCCGTCATCAAGGGGGTTTCCACCGAACAGGTAAGCGAAAGCCTGGCGCTTCTGATTCGCTACCAGAAGGTGCCGCTGAGCAAACTGGCCGAGTTCCGGGAAGGGGTCGAGGGGATCGTGGCGGGATTGGCCGCGGAGCGGGCCACGGAGGGAGACATCGGGCGGCTCCGCGATCTGCTGGAACGCGCCGGCCAGCACCTCGACCAAGGCGAACCGTTCTGGGACGCGTTCGTCCGCACCGACGAGGAGCTCCATCTCGCCCTGGCGGAAGTCACCGCCAACCCCCTCTTCATCACGGTCCTCACCACGGTCTACCACAACATCCACACCTACTACGAGAGCTACCTCCCGATGGAGGAGTCGGTGCTGCGGGAGAACTACCAGGATCTGCGCGACATCGTCGCCGCCGTCGGTGAGCGGGAGGCGGCCCGGGCGACGGAGCTTGCCCGGGGCCACGTGCGGCGCTTCAATGAACGGATGGAGCAGCGGGGGGCGGCGTAAACCGCTCCGGCACAAAAAAACCCCGCAGGACGGAACGCCTGCGGGGTCTTCACTGACAAGGCGCCGCGCGAACGGCGCCTTTTTTCATGCTAGTCCATCTTGACCGGAACCTTGGCCTTGAGGACGTACTTGCCACCCTTCACTTCGAGGAGGGCAAGCGGCGACTTGATCGGCTCGCGGTTGGCGCGGATGGTGATGGTGCCAGAGACCCCTTCGAAGTTCTTGGTCTGGCCGAGGGCGGCCTTGAACACCTTCGGGTCGGTGCTGTTGCCACGCTTCATGGCGTCGGCAATGAGCATGATCGCATCGTACCCCTGGGCGTCGAAGAGGCCGGGTTCGGTGCCGTTGTGCTTCGCCTTGAACGCCTCGACGAACTTCGCCGTGGCCGGGGAGGCCTGCTCCGGGGAGAAGCCGAGGGCGGACATGGTCCCTTCCACCGCATCGCCGCCAAGCTCGATGAGCTTCGGCGAGAAGAGGCCGTCGCCGCCGAACATCTTCGCCTTGAGCCCCTGCTTCCGGGCCTCTTTCATGATGAGGGCCCCTTCGGTGTAGTAGCCGGAGAAGAAGATGACATCGGGCTTCTTCGCCTTGATGTTGGTGATCTGGGCACTGAAATCCTTGTCGCCGTCCTTCACCTTCTCATCGGCAACGATCTCGATCCCCTTCCCCTTCGCCGCATCGCGGAAGGTCTGGGAAAGCCCGACGCTGTAGTCGTTGTTGTCGGAGGTGATGACCGCAACCTTCTTGTAGCCGAGGTCCTTGGCGAAGAAGTCGATGCAGGCCGGGATGGCGACGCTGTCGAGCAGGGTGTCGCGGTAGATGAAGTCACCGTTCTCCACGACGCCCGGGCCGGTAGCGCCGGCGGAGATGAGGACCACCTGGGCCTTCTGGGCGATGGGGGCGGCAACCTTGGTAATGCCAGTGGTGGGGTCGCCGACGATGGCGACGACGCCGTCACGGCTGATCAGCTTCTGGGTGACCGAGGCCCCTTCCTGCTTGTCGCCACGGTTGTCGGCCTCGACGATCTCGATCTTCTTGCCGTTGATCCCCCCCTTGGCATTGATCTCGTCGGCGGCCATCTTCATCCCCTCGAGGGTCGGCTTGCCGAACATGGCGACGTCGCCGGTGAGGGCTCCGAGGAACCCGATCTTGACGGTGTTCCCTTCGGCGGACTTGGCGGCTTCGCCCCCTTCCTTCTTCTTGCAGCCGGCGCCGGCCACGAGGGCGGCCGCAACGGCGGCGGTCATCAGCACCGACCCGATCTTACGAATCTTCATAGTTCTCCTCCTTGAAAAGATTGCACGCTGGACGGAAAGTTACCGGCCGCCACCCTGCTTCATCAGGACGTCGACCATGTCGTTGGCTTCCTTGAGCTTGTCATTGAGCTTCTTCAGCTCGTCGGCGGAGTAAACCTTCTTCCCCTTCTTGATCTCGGCGTTGAGCTTCTTGATCTTCTTCTGAAGGGAGTCGACCTCGTTCGAACAGTTCTTGGAGGCGAGGAGGCACATGTCCTTCTCTTCCTTGGTCATCTGGTGCCCGTCCATCTGGTGCTCCTGGGCAAGGGCGGGGGCAGCGGAAAGGGCAACGGCGGTCATCAGCAGCAGGGCCAGCTTCTTCATGGGGTAACCTCCTGTTCGCAAATCTGTGGTTTGGGGGGAGCCGGGGAGGGATTCCCTCCCCGGCCGGGTTGGCGACATTAGAAGACGTAATTGAGGATGATCGACGCCATGTAGGGGTTGCGGGGATCTTCGCCGTTCAGGGCGACACCCTTGTAGTAGTCGCCGAGGATGACGTAGGCGCCCCGGGCAATGGCGGTCAGGTTATCGTAGACCTTGTAGTCGACATGGGTGCTGACCTCGGTGCCGAGGTAGTTGCTGCTGTTGGCTGCACCGGTCTTCAGGTTGGTCGGTTTGTGCAGGTTGTCCTTGGCGACGGCGGCGAAGCCGGCATTGACGGTTGCGGAGAGTTTCGGGGTAAACGGCATGTCATAGCCGATGAAGCCGGCAACGACCCCCTGGTCCTGATTGTTGCTGGAGTAGACGATGGCGTTGTCCGTGGTCATGGCGTAGGGGTCACGGAAGAGGATCTGCAGATCACCGTTGTAGAACCCGTGCTCCGTGTCGACGCTGTTGACGCTCTGGAAGGCATTGCTGGTGTGGGAGGTCTGATTCCCCCCGTCGCCCGAGATGTAGAGGAACTCGGAGCGGGCCGTCCCCGGCCCGGCCTTGACGCGGGCGCCGACGTTGCCGGCAAAGGCGCTGATGTGGCGGTTGACCGGGGCCTCAAGGTTGCCGAACTGGTAGACGAAGAAGCCGTCCAGGGTCACCGGACCGAAAGAGGTCTCGGCATTGAGGCCGAGGGTATGGGTGATGTTGGTGTTGCCCGCCTGTTGGTTGAGGAATCCCGGCGTCGCTGCAAAATTACGATCGTCATTGATCATGTAGTAGGCGCCGCCGACCTTCACGTTTGCAGCAGCCTGGTACTTGACGTCCAGGGCCACCATGTCGCGGGACCGCTTGCCTGCGGCAACCTTCGGAGCAAGGTTCGGCCCGTCGTCGTTGAAGCGGAAGAAGCCGATGGAGTTGGTGAACTTGCCATAGGATGCCGTCGCCAGGGCACCGGCCATATCGGCGTCGAACATGATCCCCTTGAACGAGTCGTTGTAAGGCTGGATACCGACCTTCATGTTGACCGGAACCTTGGGGATGTTGAAGTCGAGGTAGATGTTCTTGGTCTCCAGGTTGGTCTGGTCGGCGCCGATGGCTCCGCCGTTATTCCTCGTTTTGCCATTCGAGTTGTAGGAGTTGTCGCCCCACCGGGAGTCGATCTCGAAATGGGTGACCAGCTTCAGGTCGTCGTTCGCCTTGGCGATGTACATCAGGCGCGCGCGCTGCTCGAAGTAAGCTGTCGTCGGGGCCTTCTTGTCTTTTCCTGCAGGGTCGTAGGGGCCATCGCCGTTAAAGTTGTCAATCACTGAGTTCAGCCGGTACATCCCGTGGAACTCGTTCTCCAGCGCCATGGCGGGGACGGCGACCGCAACCGACAGAGCAGCGGTGGCAGATGCTACGATGACTTTCTTCTTGAATCCCATGTACTCCTCCTTCTTCGTTGATTGAAATTGCATCGTGATGCTCATGAAAGGTCCTGCGTTCGGCGGGTATTCCCTCTCGACCACCTCCCTTCACAATGAAAAAAGCGACCTCGTTGCCGCGCTGACCGCAGCTTCAGAGAATCTGGCTCAGGAAAAGCCTGGTCCGGTCATGGGTGGGGCTGGTGAAGAAATGCTCCGGCGTCCCCTCCTCCACGATCTTTCCGTAATCCATGAAGATGACCCGGTCGGCCACCTCACGGGCGAACCCCATCTCGTGGGTGACCACCACCATGGTCATCCCTTCCCGGGCGAGGCTCTTCATGACGTCGAGCACCTCGCCGATCATCTCCGGATCCAGGGCCGAGGTCGGCTCGTCGAAGAGCATCAGCTTCGGATCCATGGCAAGTGAACGGGCGATGGCGACCCGCTGCTGCTGCCCCCCCGAAAGCTTGCCGGGGTAGGCGTCGGCCTTGTCCGCAAGCCCCACCTTCCGCAGGAGCGTCATGGCCTTGTCGGCGGCCTCCCGCTTCGTCCGTTTGCGGACCACGAGTTGGGCCAGGGTGATGTTTTCGAGAACCGTTTTGTGGGGGAAGAGGTTGAAGGACTGGAACACCATGCCGACCTCTTCCCGCAGCTTGTTGATGTCGGTCCGGGGGTCGTAGAGATCGATCCCGTCCACGATGATCCGTCCGCCGTCGATCTGTTCGAGACGGTTCAGCGACCGGAGGAGGGTGCTCTTCCCCGAACCGGAAGGACCGATGATGACCACTTTTTCGCCGTCGCGGACGTCGAACGAAACCCGGTCCAGCGCCTTGAGGGAGCCGTACTGCTTGACGACGTCCCGCACCTCGACCATGCCGCGGCGTTCAATTCCCTGCACTGATCCGCTCCTCCATGATTCCGATGAGTTTAGACAAAAAGAGGGTGATGATCAGGTACACCAGGGCGATCACCGTGTAGGTCTCGAAGTAGGTGAAGCTCTCCGAGGCGAACTCTCGCCCGCGGCGAAGGATGTCGGCCACCGCCAGGATGGAGACGAGGGACGAATCCTTGAGCAGAGCGATGAACTCGTTGCCGATGGGGGGAAGGACCACCTTGACCGCCTGGGGGAGGATGACGTGGCGCATCGCCTCCCCCCGGGTCATGCCGAGGGAGCGCGCCGCCTCCATCTGCCCCTTGGGAATCGACTGGATACCCGCCCGGAAGACCTCACCCATGTAGGCACCGTAACAGAACGCCATGGCAACGATGGCGCTGGCGATGTCCGGCACATGGACGAAACGGCCGAGGGCGTAGTAGATGTAGAACAACTGGACGAGCAGCGGAATGCCGCGGATGACCTCGACGTAGAGAGAGGCGAGGCCGTTGAGGAGCCGGTTGGACGCGATCCGGCCAAGTCCCGCGACAAGGCCGATGACCAGCGCCAGGAGAATGGCCCCGACGGTAACCTCGAAGGTGACGAGGATGCCGTCGGGGACGAACTTCAGGATAGCGAGATACGGGTCGGGCCTGGTGACCGCAAGGTAGACGAGAAGGATGACGGCGCCGAAAAAGGCAAAGCGCCATGCGGTGAAGAGACCGATGTCGCTTTTGCTCGGGATCGCGGCGCCGTCGCCGACTTCGATGGCAGGCCGTGCCCTTTCGAGATCAGCCATTTATCTCAGCCACTTCTTCCGGAGCTGATCTTCGATCTTCTTGGCCTGCACGGCCTTGATCCCCTTGTTGAGCAGCGCCACGAGCTCTTTGTCACCCTTCTTGACCACGATGCCGTAGGCCTCGGAGGTGAACGACTTGCCGACGATCTTGAACTTGTTCTTGTACTCGGCCTTCTGCAGGGCGTAATGGGCGGCGGTCGGCTCGTCGCAGACAACGCCGGAGATGCGACCGGCGGCCATGTCTTCGAAGGCGAGGCCGATCTCGTCATAGTTCTTCAGCTCCACGCCCTGGACCTTCTTGATCTCGAAGGCGCCGGTGGTGCCGATCTGGGCCCCGACCTTCTTCCCCTTGAGGTCGGCGATCTTGGCCGCCCGGGCCTCGGTCTTGGGGACCACGAGGATCTGGCCTATCTGGATGTAGGGGTCGGAAAAGTCGTACTGCTTCTTGCGCTCGTCGGTGATGGTCACGGAGGAGATGATCGCGTCATAGCGCCCGCCGGTGAGGCCGGCAAAGATCCCGTCCCACGCCGTATTCTTGTACTCAACGGTCAAACCCGCCTCTTTGGCGATGGCGTTCATCAGGTCGATGTCGAACCCGACGATCTTCTTGTTGGCGTCGACCATCTCCATCGGCGGCCAGGTGGCATCGGTGGCGACGGCAATGGTCCGCTTTCCGGCGGCGGCAGCCTGCTGCGGAGCAGCGGAGACGGAACAGATGCCGACCAGCGCGATCAGAGTGAGGGCACGGCGAATGATGTTCATACTTCCTCCCTTTTGTTAATGGCACTCAAAACCCTTTAGCAGGGCTTTAAACGTGGCTACTTTTAAATTTATTTGCCCGTAATGTCAATTGTTTTTGCGATTGCGGCAGCCGCGCGGACGGCATTATCAGTTTACTTTCACGGGGAAATGTTTAAAAATATCAAACCAGTTGTCACCTTTCTGTAAACAATGGACTCACTGTGAAAAAATTCAGCGCCATCGCAGCCCTGATCCTGACCACCTTCTTCTGGGGGATAACGTTCACCATCGTGAAGGATGCCGTGGCCCGGGTCGATGTCTTCGTCTTCCTTGCCCAGCGGTTCGTGGCGGCATTCGTGCTTCTGGCCGGCGTGAGTCTCGCCCGCCGCACCCCCCTCGACCTCGGCACGGTGCGCAGCGGCGTGATCCTCGGTGCCTTCCTCTTCGCCTCCTACGCGTTCCAGACCATGGCCCTGCGGTTCACCACCGCCTCCAACACCGGCTTTCTCACCGGGCTGAGCGTCGTACTCGTGCCGCTTCTCGGGTCGCTTTTCTTCCGCCACGCGATCCCGGCCACCGTCAAGACGGGGGTGGCCCTCTCGCTGCCGGGGCTCTTCCTGCTCTGCACCAACGGCGCCCTCGTCTTCAACCTCGGAGACCTCCTGGCGGCACTCTGCGCGGTCTGCATCTCGCTCCACCTGATCCTCACCGGCTCCTTCGCCCGGGATCACGACGTCTGCTGGCTCACCACCATCCAACTCGGCACCGTGGCGCTTCTGAGTCTCGGCAGCGCCACGGCGTCGGGGCATCCGGTCCTGGTCTGGCACCCGGGCATTCTCGGGGCGCTCATCATCTGCGCCCTCTTCGCCACAGTCTTCGCCTTCCTCGTCCAGACCACCATGCAGCGGGTTCTCACCCCCTCCCACACCGCGCTCATCTTCTGCCTGGAGCCGGTCTTCGCCGCGGCCTACGCCTGGTGGGCAGCCGGCGAGAGGCTCGGCACCCTCGGGCTGCTCGGGGCGCTCCTCATCCTCGGCGGCATGGTCGTTTCCGAGCTCCCCGCGTTATCCTCACGGCTGTCGCCCACCGTCAAGGGGACCGCCGATGCCTGACCCACCCAATTCTCCTCACAGGTGACAATCATGCACAAAGATGAAACGGTCCACCATTACCAGTTCGCCAGCGACAACTACGCCGGCATCTGCCCGGAAGCGCTGGAGGCCATGGCCGCCGCCAACACCGGCTTCGCCTGTTCCTACGGCGACGACCCGTGGACGGCGCGCGCCTGCACCCTGCTGCGGGATTTCTTCGAAACGGACTGCGAAGTCTTCTTCGTCTTCAACGGGACCGCGGCCAACTCCCTCGCCCTCGCCTCTCTCTGCAACTCCTACCACAGCATCGTCTGTCACGAGACTTCCCACGTGGAGACCGACGAATGCGGCGCGGTGGAGTTCTTTTCCAACGGCACCAAGGTCCTCCTCGTCCCCGGCGACAACGGCAAGGTCGACCTCGACGCCGTGGAGCACACGGTCAGGCGCCGGACCGACATCCACTACCCCAAGCCCAAGGCCCTGAGCATCGCCCAGGCCACGGAGGTCGGCACCCTCTACTCGGTGGATGAGCTGAAGGAAGTCGGGGCCCGGGCGAAGCACCTCTCCCTCAAGCTCCACGTGGACGGCGCACGCTTCGCCAATGCCGTCGCCGCCCTGGGGGTCCCCCCCAAGGAGTTGACCTGGAAGGCGGGGGTCGACGTCCTCTGCTTCGGCGGGACCAAAAACGGGATGGCCGTCGGGGAGGCGGTGATCTTCTTCAACCGCGAACTCGCCACCGAGTTCGACTACCGCTGCAAGCAGGCGGGACAGCTCGCCTCCAAGATGCGCTTCCTGGCCGCCCCCTGGATCGGCATGCTGGAAAGCGGCGCCTGGCTGACACGGGCGGCCCACGCCAACGACTGCGCGGCCCGGCTGGAGGCCGGCCTGCGGCAGGTGAACGGCGTGCGGATCATGTTTCCGCGTCAGGCCAACTCCGTCTTCGCGGAGATTCCCCCCCCCATCCTGGCAGGTCTGCGCGACCGCGGGTGGCACTTCTACACCTTCATCGGCTCCGGTGGCGCCCGGTTCATGTGTTCATGGGAGACAAGCGAAAGTGACGTGGACGCGCTGCTCACCGCCGTGAGGGAAGTGGCGGCGACCGTCGGACCTTAGGGGCAGCATGGAGCCCCATGGCGGGAAAATCTGCAGGACAACTCTTCTTTCGTTTCAAAAAAACCGGCCCGCGGCGGCAGCGCCCGGGCCGGAAATCCACCATCAACGCTGATCTGACGCCTTCCCCTGCCGCATCATCTCCTCGATCTTCGCCGGCACCTTCCCCAGCGTCCCCTTGCCGAGCTTCTTGATGATGAAAGAGCTCCCCATGATGAGCTTCATCGCCTTCATGAGGTAGTCGCGCTTGAAGTCGTCCCTGAGGGCCAGCACCTCCGGGAGCTTTTTCATGTAAAACTTCCGGTAACAGTCGACAATGGCCACATCCACTTGCAACAGGCTCATCCGCTTCGGCTCGATGATCGGGTCGATGAGGTTGTACTTCGAGTAGTCGTGGACCCGGATGTACGGCTTCACTTCGTCGTAGAGGTCGGCGTAGGGCCAGGGGGTGATGGCGAGGAAGTGGGCGTTGTCGGGGTTGTAGTACTGGGCGAGCTTCAGGGTCCGCTCGATGTTTTTCTTCGTTTCGTGGGGAAAGCCGAGGACAAAGGAGGTTTCGGTGACGATGCCGTGCTCGTGGATGAGGTCGAGGGCCAGCTTCGACTCGTCGGCGTCGATCTCCTTGCGGATGAAGTCGAGGGTCACCTGGTCGGTGGCCTCCAGGCCGAGATAGATGTGAACCACCCCCGCCTTGCGGTATTTCCAGAGGATGTCCCGGTCCCGGATGATGTCCGGCGCACGGGTCTCCATGAGGAGGTAGACCGGGATATCCTTGGCGATGACGGCGTCGAGCAGCGTCTCCCATCGCTCGCGGTCGCTGGTGGGATACTCGTCAGCGATGAGGAAGACGTTGACGCCGTAGGTGCGATAGAGCGATTCGATCTCGTCGGCCACCTTCTGCGGGTCACGGAAGCGCCACGATTTTTCCCAGAACTTCTGCTGGGAGCAGAAGATGCAGTCGTGGGAGCAGCCGCGGGAGGTGCTGATGGCGCCGAGCCGCGAGTTGGGGATGACGAAGTATTTGTAGTCGGGCCAGTCGAGGAGGTCCCACGCCGCCGGGAGATCGTCGAGGGAGTCGTGGAAGCGCCGGGACGGGGTGACGACGGTCTCGCCGTCCCGACGGAAGGCGAGGCCGGGGACACGGGCCGGGTCGGTCCCCTCCGCCAGGGCGGCGAGGAGTTCCCGGATGGTCGCCTCCCCTTCCCCCCGGACGATGAAGTCCACCGCCGCAGTGGTCCGGAGGACCTCCTCATAGCAAAAGGTGGGGTGCACCCCCCCCAGGATGGTTACCGTTGCCGGATCAACCCGTTTGGCCAGTTCCAGAGTTTTGACGGCGTCGTTGATGGTGGCGGTTATGGCGGTGGTGGCCACGACCGACGCCTTTTCCCTCCGGAACCGCGCCTCCATCTCGGGATAGCCGTGGTCCTTGGTCATGGCGTCGTAGATCGCCGGCACCCACCCCGCCTGCCGCGCCGCGCCGGCCAGGTAGACGAAGTTGAGCGGGATCCACCGCCCCGCCACCTCCACCACGCCGCAGTGGTAGGGAGGGGTCGCGAAGAGGATGGTCTTGTTTGTATCCATTGATAAAGTCATAACTGAAAAATTTGCAATATTCGCGCCTTGCTAATTTTACCCCATCCTCTCCCGGGAGAGGCGGTCGAGGGTCTCGTGGAAAAGCCCCGCGTGGCGGCGATCCCCCCCCTCGGCCCGGGAGCAGGCCCGCACCCACCCCCCTTCCCGCCGCATGACAATTTCCCGACGGGGGACGAAAAGCCGGCAGAAGAGACGGTAAAAGGCGGATGCGGCGGCGAGAAGGAGCGCTCCCCATACCAGCGGTACTCCCTGGTCCCGGATGAAATCGGCGGCAACCATCCGCTTCACGCCGGGAACGGCAAGAAGATACCCGTCGCGTTCGACGCTTCCCCCGGACGGCACCGCCAACTCGGCCACGGCGTCCCGTCCCTTCTCCACCCGTACCACAAAGTTGAAAGAGCCGTCGACGTACGGATCCCCCCCCGTCCCCTCGGCCAGCCGGAAGACGAGCCGGTAGGGGGTGCCGGGAATGGCCAGGCTGTCCTCCCGGCCGGGAGGATGAATCATGAGGATCGCATAGGTGTCGATGCCGGGACGGAAATCGGGGGCGGCAAAGCGAATGCGGGGGGCGACGCCGAGATAGCGGGGGTAGACGAAGAGCCCCCCGAGGCGGCCGGGTGGATAGAGGCCGAAGGTCCGCTCCGAGCCATCGGCGCCGGCAACACCAATGGAAAGGGTCCGGGCGAAGACGATCCCCTCCGGCCGCTCCCGCAGCGAGACTCCGGTAACCGATCCGCCGGCGGCGACGACGGGAGGGAGAGGCTCTCCCTCCACCAGGGCGTCACGGACTGTCGTGCGCGCGGCGAAACTGAGGATGATCCCCGTGAAGAGGGAAAACACCGACAGCAGAAAGAGGATCCGGGCTGGAAAGGCGCTGATCCCCCGCCGGGCGGCAAGGAGCCCGGGAGCCGTGGTAACCCGGTAGCCGGCACCCCGCAGCCACTCCTCCGCGGCAGCAAATCCATCCCCCTCCGGGAGCACCACCTCCTCGTCCACGAACCCCGCCGGCACCTCGCCCCCGTCGCCCCGCACCATCCGGTGCCAGAGGAGATGCGACCGCGCCTCCCCCACGAGCCGCGCCGCCGCGTTAAGCGGCACCAGAGCAAGGAGCGCCAGGAGGAGCGGCGTTCCCCGCACCAGCTCCATGAGTGCCATGAGTGCCTCGTCGGTGCGGAACGCCAGCACCACGTACAGGAGCGCGAACCACCCGAGAATCAGGGGGGTGAGCCGGCGGGACGCCAGGATGGCAAGGAGCGCTGCGAAACGTTTCCCCCCCACGTCACTTCCCTCCCGGCACGTTCTTCGTTCCCTGGACCGTGCTGTCCCAGGTGGAGATCATCGTGGCGGCAGTGATGCGGACCCCGCCGTCCACCACGGCGAACGGCAGCGGCACCGGATTGCACCCCCCCGCCTCCCCCACCGTTTCCAGCGGAATCAGGGTCTTGCAGTACCAGCAGATCACCGCCCCCTCGCCCTGGCCATACCCCTGGGGCTGGCAGATGGCGCAGGCGTCGAGGGTGACGGCGGTTGTCCCGTCTGGCTTCCGGAGCACGAGGAAGCGGACCTCGCTCTTTCCCTGGCGGTAGAGAAACTTGTGGAGCCTGCCGTCGTCCAGGTCGTACCCCTCCCCCTTCGCCGCAATGGCAATCTCCCCCCGGGCATCGGCGCTCACCGGCATCGGCTTGGGATCCCAGTAAGAAACCGCGGGGTGGAGGCTGCGATAGACGGCGAGGGCAAGGAGCAGCGTCGTGAAGAAGGGGAGCGCCAGCCGGCGCCGTCGCTCCCGGAGATGGCCGGCGAGGACCGTCCGCCGCTCCGCCCCCTGGCGGATGTGGGCCACGGACGGAAGCGGCTCCCGAGCCGTCCCCCCGGCGATGAGGAGCAGCGGCGCGAACCAGATGGCGAGCCCTCCCCAGAAGCCGACATCGTTGCCGAAGAGAAACCCGATCACGTTCCACGCCTCGCCGGAGAAGAAGAGGTGGTCGGGGATGAGCATCGACTCGAAGAACTGGTGGACGAAGTCGTGGGTGAACTTCATCAGCTTCATGCAGAGGGGGGCGAAGAGATCGAGCCGCGGCGAGAGCGATCCCATGAAAAGGAGGAGCGCCACGAGGGCAAGGGCGAGGGTCTCGCCGGTGAGCGGAAGCCGCTTCCCCACCCGGCTCCCCGCCCAGCCGGCCGGCGCATGGAGCAGCAGACCGGCGGCCACGACACCGGTGGCCATGGGAAGCCCACGGCTCCCCGCCGAAAGCACCGCAAGCAGACCGGCGGCAGCGCCGACGGCCCCGGCCAGGGCAGCGCGCGTCACCGAAGGGATGCCGAGGGGCGCCGGGACGAGGCTCCCGAACTCCACGCCGGCATTGCGGTAGAGGAGCAGGACCCCGGCAATGGCCGGCAGGAAAAAGAGGACGGCCACCACCCCCCGGGCAACGGCTGCCGCCCCCTCCGCCGGGAGCATCCTCCCGAGGAGAACGGCAGCTCCCCCCCCAAGGACGAATCCAGCGGCAGCGGCGAACCGGGCGGCCCGCCGGCCGTCGCCGCTGCCGCTGGAGATGAGGAACGCGGCGGCCAGCCAGGCAAGCGCGAACTGTATGATGGTGATCACGTTGGTGCTCACGGTGCCCCGCCCGACCGCTCGTCGCGCACGAGCACGCCGTCGTCCAGATGGATGGTCCGGTCGCCCCAGCGGGCCACCTCCGGGTTGTGGGTGACGAGCACCACCGTGAACCGCTCGGCCCCCCGCAGCTCCCGCAGGAGTTCCAGCACCATCCGGGTGCTGGCGTGGTCCAGGTTGCCGGTCGGTTCGTCGGCCAGGAGGATGCGCGGCGAATTGATGATCGCCCGGGCGATGCAGACCCGCTGCTGCTCGCCGCCGGAGAGCTCGCCGGGGCGGTTGCGGAGCCGCCGGCCGAGCCCCACCCGCTCCAGGGCGCCGCGGGCCTCCGCCCCGTCGGGGACGCTGTGGAAATACTGGGCCATCATCACGTTTTCCAGGGCCGTCAGGTGTGGGACCAGGTGGTGCTGCTGGAAGATGATCCCCACCGTCTCCCGCCGGAAGCGGGCGCGGCCGTTCTCGTCCAGCCCGGCCAGATCAGCGCCGCAGACCCGGAGGGTCCCCGCCGTGGCGCGGTCAAGCCCCCCGATCAGGTTCAGGAGCGTACTCTTCCCCGACCCCGAATGACCCATCACCGAAAGCCACTCCCCCTCGGGAACGGTCAGGTCCAGGGGTTTCAGGGCAACAATCTCCCCGTAGGACCGGGTAAGCTGGCTGGTTTCAACGATCATCCGTGCCTCGTTCATTTATTCTCCCCGCAGGCTCTGCACCGGATCGAGGCGAAAGACCGACACGAGCGGCCCGACGCTTCCGACCGTCACCAGGAGCAGTCCGGCCCCCACCGCCACCGGGAGGAAAACCGGTGTAATGGCGGGAGCCGTGCCGAAGGCCGTTGCCATGACGAGTGCCGCCACCCCGGTGCCGAAGAGATAGCCCGCCACCCCGCCGGCCACCCCCAGGAGCGCCCCCTCCATGACAAAGATGAGGAGGACGTCCCGCCTGCTCCCGCCGAGGGCCTTCATGAGCCCGATCTCCTTCCCCCGCTCCAGAACCGTGGTCCCCACCGTGCCGGCCACGCTCACGCCGGCGGTGGTCACCACGATTACCGCCACCAGCGCCAGGAGGAGCTGCACCTTGCGCAGGAGCTCCTCACTGGTGCGGGCCACCTGGCGCACCTCCACCACCCGGGCTCCGGGGAGCCGGGCCGCGATGCGGGCCGCCAGCCGGGAGAGGGGCTCCTGCGTGCCGTCCGCCACCAGCTGGACCCGCGAAAGGCGCCCCGGCAGCCCCAGGATCTGCTGGAGCCTCCCGAGCGGAAGGAGCAGCAGCTTGTCCTCGTCCCCCCCGCTGGAGACGATGCCGGCGACCGTCAAGGAGACGCTTCCTCCCGGTCCCGTCACCGAAACGACCGAGCCGGGGCGCCACCCCCGGGCGCGGGCCACGGCACTGCCGGCCAGGACGCCCCCCTCCCCTTCCGGCCATCTCCCCGTCACCTGCCACCACGGATAGAGCCGGTGCATCGCGCCGAACTCCACCCCCTCCGCCGGGAGCTCCCCCCTCGATTCCGGAAGGACTCCCCGCAGGTGGCGCGACGAGCCGACAACCGCCGGCTCCGGTGCAAGCGCCCGTCCCGCGGCCTCCTGATCGAGCCAGGCCGGCTCGCTCACCGTCCCGAAACCGAGGGCGCCGCTTCCGACTTCCAGCTGCGCCGTCTCGGGAAGGATCATCAGATTCGCCCCGTACCGGCGAAGCTCCTCCGCCACCCGCTCCTCCATAGTGCTGGAGACGATGCCGAGGGCGGTGACGAGCCCCGCAGCAACCCCCACCACGGCCAGCAGAAGAAGGGTCCGCCCCCGGCGCAGAAGCAGCGAGCGGATCAGGATATGGAGCAGCCAGCGGCTCTTCGTCATCGCCTTCCCCTCATCCCTTGAGACCTTGGGCCGGCTCCACCCGGAGCGCCTGCCGCAGGGGCCCCGCCGCTCCCGAAAGGGCCACGAGGAGCGCCGAGGAGAGAGCCACCGGGAAGAGCCAGGCGGGCGACACCACCCCGGCGGCAAAGACCTGCCGGCTCACGAACGACGCCAGGGCGCCGCCGGCGAAGAACCCGGCAAAGCCCCCCACGGTTCCGAGGAGGGCGGTCTCCCCCAGGAAGAGGAGCGCCACCTGCCGCCGGTCGGCCCCCATGGCCTTCATGAGGGCGATCTCGCTCCGCCGCTCCGCCATGGCGGCGGTCAGGGCGCTGGAGACCGCCACGGCGGCCCCTCCCAGGGCCAGCATCGTCAGCAGCACCATGGTGGCGCCGAGCCGGCGCAGAAGCGTCCCCTCCGCCCCGGCGATCTGCCAGACCGGCGTGGCCCGGCTCCCCAGCATCGCCTCCTCGACGTTCTTCGCCACCGAGGTGACGTAGGCGGTGCAGTACCACTTCTCGTAATCGCGCCGGCTCATGGTGGCCGGGTCCCGGCGGCCAAAGTCATCCATCGGCACGGTAAGGGCGCTCACCAGCACCCGCGACACCTTTCCCGGCGCGGCGAGGAGCTCCTGGACGGAGGCAAGGGGGGCAAAGAGCTGCTCCTCCTCATACCCCCCCGTCGTCACGACCCCCACCACCCGGAAGCGGGCCGTCTTCCCCTGCCGGGTGGCGGTCACCTCGCCACCGACCCCCGTCTTGAGCCGCCGCGCCAGGGCTGCTCCGATCACCGCCTCGTCGGGGGACTGGGGATAGCGCCCCGTCACCTGCCACCACGGCGCGATGGCCCGGACCCCCTGGGTGGTCGGCATCTCGCCGGGGATCTCCAGCCGCTTGGCAAACCAGGTGCCGGTCACCACCCCCCGGCCGGTGCCGCCGGGGGCGCCGAATTCGGCGATGCCGTGGAGAAACGGCGCAAAGCCGGTGATGTTGTACTTCCAGAAGACGCTCTTGATCTTGGGCAGGTCGTCCTCCCGCAGGTACCCCGTCCCGGCGAGGCCGGCGGCAGTAGGCTCCACGAGAATGTTGGCCCCGTACTTCCGGAGCTCCAGGGCCATCTTGTGGGACAGCTCGCCGGAGAGCCCCAGGAAGGCGGTGGCCACCGACGCTCCGAGCACGATGGAGACAAGGGTCAGCACCATCGCCTTGGGACGGCGCAGCAGCGAGCTTTTCAGGAGGCGGAGGAACATCGTGCGACCTTCCGCTGCAGCTTCCGCCACCCCCAAACCCCGCCTGCCACCAGGATCACCATGAGGATGTGCTTTACGATGAGGGCCGGTACCTGCCCTTTGCCGGCGGCATTGGCCCATTCAAAGCGGGTGTAGAAGATGGTGCGGGGGATGCCGCCGAGGACGATCCAGGCCAGGGCGAACCGGGCGAGGCGAACCATCCGCCGGTAGGTCTTGAGGAAGAACTCCGTGGCGCCGGGCCCCGTGCAGCTCTCCTCCACCCGGTAGACGGCGTACAGCACGAAGGCGCTGGCGGCAAGAAGCGCCGTGGCCACATCGTGGAAGTAGTTATTCATCATGATGGCGATGCCGAGGGTCGGAGTTATTTCCATAGGTAGTGATCCTCTGAAGATCAATCATTCAAGTTATCGATATAGTCGACCTTCCACCGTCCCTTTTCTTTTTTCAGGTGGTAGCGCAAGTGATAAGACTCGGTTTTCTTCTCCTTGGTCACACCCCCCCCCCTGCGGTCTTCCCACCAGAAGGTCCACTGCTCGCGCGTCTCGACCGTGTCGCCGCCACCACCGGTGATGCTGAACGAATCGATAGTGGTCTTCATTACATTGTCGGTGGTCTTCAGTGCCAGCACCACGGGATAGACTTTCTTCAATTCCTTTTGGGTAGCCACATGGGCCAAGGGGGCGAGGTCCTGGCTCACGTAGACCGCCTGAATGACACTGCAGTAATTCTGGACGGCGGCGATACGCTCCGTGGATGGGCTGCAACCGGCCAGCAGGAGTACCCCTGAGACAAAGAACCACTTGAATCTTCTGAAAAAAGTCACCGCGAAAACACCTCCGTATGGATGCTGGAGCCATGGCCGTAACCGAAAAATAGGAAGACGACGCCGACAAATGACCAGACCGCCAGCCAGGCACCGCGCCGGCCGCTCCACCCGAGGGTTATCCGCAGATGCAGGTTGAGCCCGTAGATCAGCCAGGTGATAAGCGACCAGGTCTCCACCGGGTCCCACCCCCAGTATCTTCCCCAAAGCCCGTAGGCCCAGATGGCGCCGCTGCCGATCATGACGGCATGGGAGAGAAAGCCGAAGAGGATGAGGCGCATGATCAGTTCATCCAGCAGGTCGGGCTCCGGGAGGCGCTCGGCCGCTTCGTGCGGAAGGCGTTCCCGCAGCAGGTCGAGAGCACCGGCGGCGAAGGCCGAAACGTAAGAGCCAAAGGCAAACCACGCGAAAACGACATGCACAAAGAGCCAGTTGCTCCGAAAGGCTGGTTCCAGCGGCTGAAGCTCTGCCCCCACCTGAAGCCCGTTCCCCAGGATGAGGAGCGCCAGGGGAACCACCCCCACGGCAAACGGGCGCGCCTGGGGGAGCAGGCGCTGCACGACCAGGTAGATAACCATCATGATCCAGCCGCCGGAGAGGGAATTCTCGTAGGTGTGCATGACCGGAATGTGGCCGGTGGCGCGCCAGCGGGCGGCGATGGCGAGGGTATGAAAGAGGAGCCCCACCCACGAGGCGTGGAACCCCCAAGCCTGCCCCCGCTCCTTGTGGAACGCCACCAGGTACAGCCATCCCAGGAACGAGACGCAGTAGGCCCCGATAGCCAGCAGCAAGAAGACACCTTCAAGTCGATTCATGATCTTTCCTTATGGTTGCTACCAGATTGGCCACTTCCCTTTTCAGGAAGGCCGGGTAATAGCGGCTCTGCCCGCGGACGCGGCAGAGTGTCCCCTGTCCGGATGTCTCAAAGGTGGCGGTGACGCAGCGATCATTTCCCAGGAGGCGGAGCGCGAGCCCCGCCACCACCACACCAAAGCCGGCCATCAACAGACCGAGGCCGCTGCTTTTACCGATGGCTAGCCCTGCCCAGTGTCTGAAGCCGGGAAAGGCCACCTCTCCTCCCGGAAAGCGCCCCTGCTCCCCTGGCGCCAGGATCCCCTTGCCAACAAGGGCGCCGCCGCGATCCGTGATCCGGTAGAGAAGGCGGGGGGTCCGTTCATCCAGTGAGCGGCTACCGACGCGGTTGCCCTCGCGGAAGAAATCGGGGAAGAACAGCACGAAAAGCCGCAGACCTCCCGGCAGGTCAAACCAGTCCCCCTCTTCGGGATGGCGCAGGTTGAGCTGGTAGTCGAATGGTGCGGCCAGTCCTGAGATGATCAGCCGCGGAGAGACCCCGAACTCCTGGAGGCTGAACTGGAATCCGGCGTGGGACACTGGACGGCTTACCGCAATGGCACTGCCTGAATCTCCCGGGCCTCCGAAGTGAAGCGTTCCGGTAAAGGCGAGCCAGTATTTCCCTTGGCTGTAACGGGCGGTGAGGTTACGAACCGTGATGGTGTCATCGGGAAGTGCCTCCGCACTCCCCTGCTCCACCGTTACAGTCTGCCGTATCGGGACGGGAATCTCTTCGGGCAGGATCAGGGAACCGGAAAACGCGGTCAAGGCCGTTACCGGCACGGCTATGAAGCAGAGAAGCAGCCCTCCGTGAAACATGACCGACCCCCAGAAACTTCCGGCCATTCCCCGTTCGGCAACGACCGTCCCAAGGTCGCCGTTCACCTGCCACCCCAGCTGCCGCAGGTCGGTAGCAAAACGCCCTGCCGCTTCCGACGGCGATTGGGACGTTTCGACTTCCAGCTCCCAGGAGAATCCCTTCTCTGCGTCGAAATCAGTCTTGTGCGTCCGCAGCCAGCGCAACACCCGCTGCATTGTGCAGATAGAAGTGGAGATGAAGAGGAAGAGCCACAGGGCCAGAAAGAAGGGGGTTCGGACCAGATGAGGAGTATCGTAGCGTTCAGCAGTCCAGGCAACAAGACCCTGCCAGAAGCCTCTGCCGGTTGGTTCCGCGGCACCACCCCCCTGCGGAGCGGGAAGAAACGTGGAGAGGGCCAGCAGGAAAGCCGGGACTGCCAGAAGCCACACTGCGGTACGGCGTGAGCCGATGAAGATTATCAGGCGATCGAACATTTTAGAAGGTGAAGGGGCATCCCTCCGCCTGACCCAAAGGCGGGAGCGCAAACGCCGAGTAGAGCAGGAGAGACTCTCTCACTCGTCCATCATGAGCTCCGTTTTCACGTGCAAGCCCGGAACAATTCACCATTTTGCGGGATACGGCCCAGGAAAGCAACCTTTTTCCCAGCTTTCGGGAGGCTTCCCCATTCCGGCGGGAAGCCTCCCCGGTAGGCCGTCAGTAGTCGTACGTGGCATATCTGGTTGTTGTGTAGGTCTTTCCTGTGGGGGCGGGATGCTTGTTGCAGTAGCTCACGGTTGTGATGCCGGACTGGGTGTAACAAGCTCCGTTAAGGCTCGAAGTTGTAGGCCGCTGGAATCCGAGCGTCCAGGTGGCGCCATTCAGGAAACGGGTGGATTGGGGGACGGCATCTCCATAGGGGCCGTTGGTCAGGTTGGAACCATGGATCCCCCCCATCTGGTCGCCGCCGTGGCAGTGCCGGCAGTACTGCGGCCAGTTGGTCGGCATGCTCCCACCGCTGCCGGTGAAAGCAAGGGTCATGTCGGTTGCAATATGGTTACCGTCCTGTCCCCACATAATTCCGT
Organism: Geobacter pickeringii; assembly: GCF_000817955.1. Lineage (NCBI taxonomy): Bacteria > Pseudomonadati > Thermodesulfobacteriota > Desulfuromonadia > Geobacterales > Geobacteraceae > Geobacter > Geobacter pickeringii. Next base: position 3,498,796 of record NZ_CP009788.1, read on the forward strand.
GGGGAAGCCGGGACTGGGCATCGTTGGTTACTGTCAGGGTTTTTGCCGTTGCAACGGCCACCGTTCCGTAGACGTCGGCGCGATGGCAGTTGAAGCAGAAATAGCGTTTCTCGGCATTGCGTGCCCCACCCCAGACCGAGGAGTAGCTCACCTGGGTGACCGAGCCGCTATTATACCACTGGAACTTGAGGTTGACGTCGGCATCCTTGATCAGCCACTGATTGACCGAGGAGTGGGGGCCCACCGGGTCGGTCTTGCTCGATCCGTGGCAGTCGGTGCAACGGAGGACCGACCAGGGGCCATAGGGTGGAACAAAGGCATTCCCCAGTCCCGCGGTGATGTTGGCCGTTTGGCTGCTGATGCCGCTGAGTCCAGTGTCCCAGGTAACGAAGGGCCAGGTTCCGCCGGTCTCTCTCCGCACATAGAAATGGGTTGTGTCCACGATCTGGATGATCTCGACCCACCCCGTGGTGGTGGTGGCAGCATGGGCCGTCCCGGAACCCGGAAGCGTGCCGATGTGCATGAACCAGCCGGGAACTGCAGTGTTGGGGAGCGTGGCACCCGAAAGGGTGGCGTACCCGTTACGCCCCGCACCGTCGGAGCCCACGCTCACAGTGCCGGTTACCATGGGCCAGGAAGCGTTATAGACGCTCGTCAGCGTGGTGCTGCCGTAGTTGGCCCGGATCGGCTGATTTTTCCCCCGGGCAAAAACAGCGTGGTGCGCCACGTTGTACGGGTTGAATTCCGTTGCCGTATCGGTCTCGGTGACCGGGCGATACTTGCTTGTGGAGTAGATCATCTGCGAAGCGGCTGCCGGGAATGACGTCTTGTAGGCATAGTAGCCGTGGCATTTGAGGCAGAGGTCCTTCTGGCCGATCCCCAGCTGTCCGTTTTTGTTGGAGGTGTATCCGCCGAATGCCCCGCTCCGGTCCGCAGAGTTTTCGAACTTGGTGTAGGTAAGGGAACTGCCGGCGGCAAGGCTCCCCAGGGTCGGGGCGCTGAATCCACTCACCCTGACCCCCCAGACACCGGTCGATCCGCCGCCCGCCCGGCCACTGTCGGGACCGCCGGCGAGATATTTGCTTTCGGTGAGCACCTCGAAGGTGTCCCCAGCCGTTCCGGGCGCCGTCGTGAACGGAAGAGAGACGGTAAAGGTACCGGTGGCCGCCGTGTAGGAGGTCACGTAGCGAATCTGCTCCAGCCCCGACGTCGAGCGCACCCTGATAAGATAGTCTTTCCACTGGTTGTTGGGCCAGCGGGGGTTGACACCATCGGCCGCCGCCACGACGGTGGTAGTGGTCCCCCCGGTGACGGCACCCTCGGGCTTGTCTTGGGCCGCATGGCTGTTGTGGCAGTCGGCGCAGGCCACATGCCGCTTGCCCGCTGACGATCCGATGTAGTAAGCCTCGCCGGGGTTGATGGTCACGGCGGAGGCAAGAGTCAGGGTGTTGGCCCCATTGGCCGTGATCAGCCTCGTAACCCCGAGGTTCGGGAAATACGCCGTCATGTTGACGAAGACGTTGGCATTCCACAGCCTCTTTGCATCGTTGATCGTTGTGACGGAGCCCTGGGTGGCCTGGAGCGTATCACTGCCGGTATCGCCGGTGTTCCACCCTGGGGCGGGGGATATTCGCTCGCTGCTGGCATGCCTGCCAAAATCATCGATGGGGTGGGTGGCCGGCCTGAAGATCGTATAATTGGTGCCGGCGGCGATGGTCGGCTCGGTATACCTGATAATCGGCGTCAGCGTCACATACCCCGTTGCGTCGTTGGACTGGATGATCCGAGTCTGTCCCGCCAGCGCCCCCGATTCGTACCGCAGAGAGTAACCGGCCCATTTGTTGACCGTCCATACGCCGCTTTTGGACGAATCGGTGAAGCTTCCCGCCCCGCCGGTGGTAACGGAGCCGGTGTCGCCGATGAAAAGGTTCTTGATCCCCTCCAAGTTCGACTTCATCGGCTGCTGCCCGTACCAGTCCAAGCCGGCGGTTCCGGACGGCTTGTTCTGTCCGGCCTTGCTGTGGCAGGCAAAGCAGACATTTTCGGTCTGCTGGGGATTTTTCACGATGTCGAATGACGACGTGCCATCCGGAATGGTCGTCCAGGTTCCGGAGATTGTGGCGACGCTGGTGGTATTAGTGGTGATGATTTTACGCTGTCCAGCACCGGTTCCGCCGGTGATGACTATGGCAAAATTCTTCCACTGGTCGGTCGTCCAGGGGGTCCCGGACACCGTGAGCGTGCTGGCGGCGCCGGAGGCGGCGGTCCCCTGGTAGAAGCTGTTGCTCAAGACCGAATACATGTTGTTCTGCGTCGACATGTGATTGCCGAACTTGTAGCGTCCCGCCACGGAACCGTTCTGGCCGTTCATCCCGCTCTTGTTCCCCTCGCCGGTGCCACCGTTCTTGCCGATGGTGTCGTTGTGGCACTTGTTGCAGGTGGCATTGAAGGAGCTGCTGTCCTTGAACGTCTGGGAAAGGACGGCATAGCCGTGGGTCGACGTTTTGACGAGGGTGGTGGCATTCTGGAACGAGAGCCCCTGGAAGGGGATCTGCATCGACTGAGTCTCGCCGTTGGGACCGGCCACATACTTGGTGCTCAGGCTGTAGTGGCAGCTGACGCAGAGGGTGATGTCGGTGTTGGTGCGGGAGGACTTGGGATTGGTGGCGGTCGAGATATTGGCGTAGACCCGCAGGTTCGCGGCCCGGTTGGAGACCTTGAACTTGTCGTGGTCCACATGGCACATGAGGCAGCGCCGGCTGGTCACGTTGGTGCTGTTGCCGTTCGGCAGCAGGATGGAATAGGCTGCCGTGTCGTTGTCCATGTAATGCTTGTAGTTGATGCCGGCGGTGCCGTTGTGCATGGAGTAGGCCGTGCTGGCAGAATTGTAGAGATCGCTGTGGCACTGGCCGCAACTGACCCCGCCGGGGGATTCGCCCGGCTTGAACGCCTGGTTGTGCTGGTGGCATAGGGTGCAGTCGGCGTTGTTGTTGTGGATGGTCCCGCCGGTGTTATTGGTGGTGTTGTAGTTGTGGTACTTGTTTTTCGAGTGGCAGACCTCGCAGACATGCTTGGAGGTGGTATGCCCGCCGGCGTCGTTGCCGAACGACGTCATGGAGTTGAAGACCACCGCGCCGCCGGGGAAACTGCCGGACGGGGCGGTGATGGTGCTTTTGATCCGCTTGATATTGGAAGTATTCATGGTGTGGCAGGTGGTGCAGGTGAACTGCCCGTACTGCCCTCCCGTGATCCCCCAGCCGGCCGCCCACTTCGTCGAGCCGGTATTGACGCTGTTGTGAATCTGCGTGGCGGACGCCGAGACCCCGGTCAGAATACACACCATCAAGAGAGCGAGTCGTTTGATCATTGCCGTTTTATCTCCGTAAGGGGCGCGTAGGTGCAATCCCTCGTATCGTCCATTATCTCCACTGACTACATGTCCGTATGGCAGCTCGCACAGGTGGTGACGCCACCGGTGTCCGTCCACTTTACACTCTGGCCGTTATGACATGCAACGTTAGAGCAGGTCTTCGTGCCGCTGTTCCACATGGTAGTCGTGTTAAGCGCATTCTGGGCAAGGTCGTCCGCGCCGGAGACCTTATAGCCCGTCTGCCGCGTCCAGACGGTGTTGTAGGGTGCACCGTTGACAGCGCCGGACCGTACCTGCGCTTTCGACAGGACTGCCACCGCCGAGAAGGCGACATTAACCTGCCCGCTGACGTGGTTCGCCTTGTTGGCGATGGCGGCGTTGTTGCCGACGAGGGCACCGATGGTGTTGCCGCTGTAGTGGCAGGTTTTGCAGACGACGTTGGAATCGTTGCGCGGGCTGGTGACGGTCAGGTTATGGCAGATATTGCAGTTGATCGTGGTGGAGTAGCTGCTGTTGCCATGGCTGTTGGAAGCGCCGGTCCCTGCCGTCATCTCGCCGGCGGCACCGTTGAAGATATCGCTGTAGTGAATGCCGACGAAGTGGCCGTAGGCGACTCCGGTTCCGAGGAAGTTGGTGTTGTAGTGGGCCGGCGAGCCGGCGATGGTGCTGTTGGGGGAGTTGCCGTGGCAGCTGGCGCACCGGTCGGTGAAGCTCCCGCCGTACCAGTTGGGGGTCGAGGCGTACACCATGTTGCTCGCATAGCCGTTGCTGTGGCAATAGACGCCGGCGCAGACGACGCTGCTCCCGCTGGTGCCGGAGGTTCCGCCGTTTGCCGTCCCGACGGGGCCGAAGGCGGTAATCGTTGCGCTGTTCTTCGCTTTCAGCGTGCTGATGCCGGTGGTCGTCGGCCGGAAGTCGAGAACTATGGTGCCGCTCGTGTGGTTGCTGTTTGTCAGAGGATGGCAGTTGGAGCAGCCGAAGTAGTATTTACCGGTTGTATCGTCGCCCGATGACCGGTTGGCGGTGAAGGTGTAGAAGACCGGCGTCTTGGTCAGGTCGAGGTGCTTGGCGTGGGCGCCGCCCAAGCTGGCGATGGGGTGGCAGAAGCCGCAGTTGTCGCTCTGGCCCCACTGGGGCGACTGGTAGGTGCCCCGGCCGTTGGAGTGGCAGGTGACGTTGGTGCAGGTTGCCGTGCCGGAGGTCCAGGTGGCGCTGACGCCGGCCCTGGTGGAGTTGAAGGCCACGTTCGGTGCCCCCGACATGTGCAGGGTCGAGTAGTTGCGCATCCTGTTCGCCGTGGAGGCGGCCACGGTCTTGCGATGGCAGACGTAGCAGCCGGTAGAGTCGGCGATGCCGAGCATCGCGACGTGCTTCGCGTGGTTGTTGGCGGTGGTGGAACCGATACCGCCGTTGGCGTAGTCGGGGGCGCCGGTGTTCGGGTTGCTCCGGCCGTGACAGCCGTTGCACCCCAGGGTGGCGTTCCCCGTCCAGAGCTTGCTGCTGGTCATGGAGACAAAGACCAGGGCGCCGGGGTTGCCGTTACTGTGGCAGTAGATGTTCGTGCACTGTTTGGCGGTGGTGTCGTAGTGGGAGGGTCCGTAGGCCATGGCCCCCGAATAGTCCTTGAACTTGTTGACGTGGTTCGTCCTGGTGCCGATGGTGGTGTCGTTGCTGACCGTCTTCGCATGGCACTGGACACAGCCGAGGCCGTTGCCGGTGCCGAGGGAGACGTTGAGAGACGGGTCGATGTGGTTGCGGTGCTTGCCGGTGGCGATGACCGAACCGCTGGCCGCGTTGCCGCCGTGGCACCCGGTGCAGGTGAGGCTCCCCCCCCAGGTGGCGGTGGTGTTGCTCGTGTAGGGGGCGAAGCTCCGGTTGCCGTTGCTGTGGCAGTAGAGCCCGCGACAGCTGCCGTTGCGGGGTGGGCTCTGGCTCGGAAGATAGTTGGGATAGCTGACGGTGCCGCCGTAGGCCCCGGCGCCGCCGTTGGGGGCCGTCGTGAACTGGACCAGCAACCCCCGCTTGCCGGCACTGGTGGCGTGGGCGAAGGGGGTCGCCTCCGCGGTGTGGTCGGGGTGGCACTTGATGCAGGAGCTGGTGGTAAGGCCGTAGTAGTCGCCGTGCTTCTTGCCGGCGCCGGATGCCGCCGGGTGGCCTCCGTCGGCCGGGGCGGCGCCGTGGCATTTGTTGCAGTCGGCCGGTGCCGCAAAGGGGGTGGTGCTCCAGGCGGGGGTGGCGCTCTCGAAGTGGCAGTTGACGCTGGAGCAGGTTCCCAGGGTCGGCGTGGCGCTCTGGGCGAAGGAGGTCCCCTTGCTGTAGACCCCCTTGGCCGGGGACCCCTTGATGTTGCTCGTCAGGTTGATGAAGCCGTTGCGGTGGCTCGTGGTGTAGGTCGAGACCCGGCCGCCGTGGCAGGGGGTGCAGGTCGTGGGGGTAGCCCCCGTCGCCATGTGGGTGCGGTGGCTGCCGAGGAAGCCGCCGGTCGTCAGGTTGCGGTAGGTGGCGTCCACCGGGCGGTAGTCCGAGGTGGCGGCCGTGCCGTGGCACTGGTAGCACTGGATCGCCTGGGCCGACATCGGGGCAAGGCACGCCAGCACCGCAAGGGCGAGAACTGAGATAATCCGTGCCCTGCCGAACGCATCACATTTCAACTCTTTCCCCATGACACCCTCTCAGCTGATACCGATTGAACTGCAACAACGCATCATCTACAATTTTTTGTAAAATTTCCGCCCATGCAACCGTCGTATCACCCGGAAACCCGCGGGGCCCACTCCGCTATTCAACCGACAGCAACGCCATTTGGCGCACTTACGACATGACCGTCAATGCAGCGTTTTAATTAGTAAATACTAAAAAATTTCAGCATTTCCGTATACAGCAGACGTGTAACTACTGCTAAAATAAATTTAATTAAACGAGTTGACCGACTTTTTTCTTTTTTCTTCAATGTGCACAAAGGACGCCACTTACAAATTCGGCGACGGTACCGGCACGTCAAATGGCCGCAAGTTTAATTAATTTTCATGGCAATTTTTTTACCACCAGAATCCGTCACCCGACAGAATGGGATGACGGGCCGATCGAAATACGGAAACTGTTTTCAAAATCAACAAAACAGCAGCATCGCGCGAAGGAAGCACGGCTTGATCTTGCGAAGGAACGCGATAACGTTTGAGAAACGCTTCATGGTGACGATGAGGGGACTGTCATCGATGAAAGAGAAAACGGCTTGGTACAACGTCGACCACTGGCGAGGACATCGGCATCTCGTTGCCGTCGTCATCGTTCTGGCCGCGGTGCTGGTGCGGATGGAATTCCTGCCGTCCCTCGGCCTGCGCGCTCCCTATATAACCTTCTATCCTGCGGTGATCGTGGCCGCACTCCTGGGAGGGCTCGTTTCCGGCCTTCTGGCAACGGCCCTTTCCGCCATGGCGGTGGCCCTGCTCCTGCTGGAGCCGATGGGGCGGTTCCGCGTCGGCGACCCGACCGATCTGCAGATCATGGGGATCTTCGTTGCAAGCGGGGTGATGGTTTCCTGGATCTCCGAAACCATGCACCATGCCCAGACACGGGTGATCACCGCAAAGGCCGAGTTGCGGCTTGCGGTCGAGCGGGAGCAGGCGGCGGCAAAACTCCAGGAAACGCAGCGGCTGCTGAATTCTCTCGTCGAGGGGACACTCGACGCCATCTACCTCAAGGACCGGCGGGGATGCTACCTCCTCTTCAACTCGGCGGCGGAACGGATCACCGGCAAACGCGCCGAGGAGGTGATGGGGATGGACGACACGGCCATTTTCTCTCCGGCGAGGCAAAGATGGTGATGGAGGGAGATCGCGCCGTCATGGCTTTCGGGAGGGTGATGACCTACGAGGAAGTCCTCACCGATGCCGCCGGGAGGGTCCGGACGTTCCTCTCGTCAAAGGGGCCGCTGCTGAATGGTGGGGGCAATGTTTCCGGCCTCTTTGGCATTGCACGGGACATCACCGAGCGCAAGCAGGGAGAGGAGGCGCTGCGGGCCGACGCCGACAGCTTCGAGCGGGCCGACGGCTCGGTGCAGTGGGAGCGGTGGGAGCTTCGGCCGTGGCACGACGCATCGGGAACGGTGGGGGGAATCGTCATCTTTTCCGAAGACGTAACGGAGCGCAAGGAGACGGAGGAGCGCATCCACAGGCTCAACGAGGAGCTGGAACTGCGGGTCCAGGAGCGGACCGCCCAGCTAGCGGCTTCCAACAGAGAGCTCGAGTCGTTCAGCTACTCGGTCTCCCACGACCTTCTCGCCCCCCTCAGGCACATGGCGGGCTACAGCAGGTTTCTGCTGGAGGGTTACCGCGACCGGCTGGACTACGAGGGGAACTCCTATCTCCAGCGGATCATGGCGGCGTGCACCAAGATGGGAAGCCTCATCGACTCGCTGCTGCAGCTTTCCCATATCAGCAGGACCGACCTGAGGACCCAGCCCGTCGATCTCTCCCGCCTCGCCGCGGACGTGGTCAACGAACTGCGGCTGACGAGTCCCGACCGGGTCGTGCAGGTAACGGTCACCGGGGGGCTGACGGCCCAGGGGGATCCGGTCCTGCTCCGGGTGGTGCTGGAGAACCTGCTGGGAAATGCCAGGAAGTACACGCGCCATGCCGAATCGGCCGCGATCGCGGTGGGAGACGAGCGGCGGCCAGACGGCCTTCTTCGTGCGGGACAACGGGGCAGGCTTCGACATGACTCTATGCGGACAAGCTCTTCGGCGCCTTCCAGAGGCTCCACACCGATGCCGAGTTTGAAGGAACCGGCATCGGCCTCGCCACCGTCCAGCGCATCGTCCATCGCCATGGCGGAGAGGTCTGGGCGCAGGCCGAGAAAGGCAAAGGGGCCACCATTTATTTCACCCTTCCCTCATCGCCGGCCGGCGGAGGGAACGCGGGATCGTTCCGGCAAGCCGACGGCGGCGGGGGAAAACCATGGTTGACACCATGCGTGAAACAGGATATATATCGGTGCCTTGTCGAGCTCAGCGACCAACCGATTCATGACACGAACACCAGAAACCGGATCACCACGCGGATTCGTCGGCCCGGATGATTGCCGCTGGATGGACCTTGCTCTCCGGGAAGCGTGTAAGGCCGCCCGGCAGGGTGAAGTGCCCATCGGGGCAGTGGTCGTCCACGGCGGTTCGGTCATCGGCCGCGGATACAACCGCCGGGAGACGCGGCGGGACCCAGCGGCCCACGCCGAGATGATCGCAATCCGGCAGGCGGCACGAAAACTCGACAATTGGCGGCTCAGCGGAGCCACCCTGTACGTCACCCTCGAACCGTGCCTCATGTGTATGGGAGCGATCATCCTCTCCCGGATCGAGCGGGTGGTTTTCGGCTGCTACGACCCGAAGGGGGGAGCCGCCGGTTCGCTGTACGACCTCTCGAACGACGTGCGGCTCAACCATAGCGTCGAGGTAACCTCGCGAGTCTGCGAGGATGAATGCTCCATGATCCTGAAAGACTTTTTTGCCGATCTGAGAGCGCGCAACAAAGCACGAAAAAAATCGAATATCTGATGCCGGGTTACTGGAGAGATGGCCGAGTGGTCGAAGGCGCTTGACTCGAAATCAAGTGTACCCCCCGGGTACCTAGGGTTCGAATCCCTATCTCTCCGCCATAAAAACAAGGGGTTAGACAGATTTTGTCTAGCCCCTTTGTCGTTGTGTAAGCCGCGTGCAGCCTCTGGCTCCCTGCTATGGACCGGTCTTCCGGATGCGTTTCAATGTTGATGGTGGCGGGTTCCTGCGTCAGCTCGGCAACGTCTTCAACCAGCCTCGGGGTAATCCCTCGTTGCGGGCTCTCCCGTTGCGTCGCTTTCAACCTCCGCAACCAATTCATGTCAGCCCCCCCAAAAAAACACACCCATATTCTTACAGCGTGGAAGTATCTCAAGTATCCAAAGGGTGTTTAGACACTTTAGACACTTCGCCTGCTGGCAACAATCAACGGGTAATCGCTGGATTCAGCCGGACGATCTCTTTAGGCTTTCCCCCGGTGGGGTTCTTCTCGATATCAACCAATCGTACTCGGTGAGCACTTCAAGGCCCGCCCTGGTCTCTCCAGGAGTAGACAACCGCGCCCAGTGGTTCCGGTAAATGTCCTTTGGCGTGCATCCGTCTTGGATGGCTCCGCACAGGATGACCGTCGAACCCCTTTGTCGTCGAAAATGCCAAACGAAACGGGTGTTATTCTGAGCAGATTTTTCGTGTTTGGTGCCCGCAGACCGTCAGCCGCCCCGACGAGCACCTGACGAACGCGGCCACCCGACACGTCGCAACGCCTGTATCGTATTGGTGTTGCAGGTTATTGCCCACAAAAAAAATCTGCGGAAAAAGGGCACAAAAAATGGCCGACTTCCTTGAGGAAATCGGCCATCGTTGTGTTTGGCTCTCCAAAAAGGAAGAAGCGGGGCATTGGGACGAGTCCGTAAGACTTGACTATTCCGAGCTGAAGTCAGTTTGACAAAACAATAACAGCTGATAAAGTAGGAATAATTCTTATTCTTGATTAGCGTCATTCTTCCGCTGACGCGGGTTGTGACATTTGCTGTGGCCACCTAATGATAAATTTCATGGCATCTTACATTGGGAGGATTGCCATGAAGATGAACCGAATTCAGTTTCAGCCGGGCTTGAGCTTGAATCAGTTCCTTGCTCAATATGGAACGCAGGAGCAATGTGAATCAGCTCTCGAAGTTTCCCGGTGGCCCGCCGGATTTATCTGTCCCAAATGCCGCAGAAGCCGTCATAGCAATTATCGACGTGGCCGACAGGTCAAAGTATTTCAGTGTAGCGATTGCCGAACCAATTCGACGCTAACAGAAGGAACAATCTTCCATTTGTCGAAGCTACCTTTAACCATCTGGTTCCAGGCAATGGCGCACACAAACAAAGGCCGGAAGATCGCTTTCCGGCCTTTGTTGCTCAATAATAGGGTCAGACGAAGACAGTCAGCGTCCGTGACAATTGGAGCAGGATACCGTCTGGCCGGCAAGTCCCTTAATGACTGTCTGCTGCACGGTTGTATTTGTGCTCGTGTGGCAGAGGTAGCATGTAGAAACGCCACTGGTTGAAGAGCTCCCGCCATAGCTCCCGCCATGATAACTGTATCTGTTGCCAGATGAGCTGGCACCTGAATGAATGGCCGGGAGTGATCCGCTGTGGCAATTACCGCACGAATCATAAACAATGCAGTGGACTACCGCATCGTGAACAGCTGATGTATGGCAGACAATGCAGTCACGGATCACGGGAAAAGCGATGTCTGAACTTCCGCTTTGAGCGGGTTGGTGGCAGTTCAGGCACGAAAGGTTTTTGGGTGGTTTGCCGATGAGTTGGTGATGGCGGGTTACCTGTGCGGCGTCACCGCCGGGGTGGCAATTGAGGCAGTCAGTTTTTATCAGTGAAAGCTTGACGTTTGCGGCAATGCATTTCGGTGTCTGGCTGCTGCTCGACCCGCCTGACAAAGAGCTACCCCACCCGTAGGCAAAGCCAGAGTCAAGCGTAAGGACAAAGAGAAGTGCCCCCGCCCTAAGAAACTGTCTGTTCATGTCGCCTCCCTGTGTCGTATTTTTTGTGTAACACCCAAATTGTAAAATAGAATAGATTATAAATTATAAATGCGCTCGCGCAAACCAAAATATGCAATTCTTTACCTGATTAGCGTCATTCTTCCGCTGACGCGGGTTGTGACATTTGCTGTTGCCACCTAATGATAAATTTCATGGCATCTTACATTGGGAGGATTGCCATGAAGATGAACCGAATTCAGTTTCAGCCGGGCTTGAGCTTGAATCAGTTCCTTGCTCAATATGGAACGCAGGAGCAATGTGAATCAGCTCTCGAAGTTTCCCGGTGGCCCGCCGGATTTATCTGTCCCAAATGCCGCAGAAGCCGTCATAGCAATTATCGACGTGGCCGATAGGTCAAAGTATTTCAGTGTAGCGATTGCCGAACCCAGACGACGCTAACAGAAGGAACAATCTTCCATTCGTCGAAGCTACCTTTACGGGGTGTGCAGGGATTGTTTAGGGTAGTTGTCAGCATCGGGACACTCTCTTTTTTTACTCATTAAACTGTAATATTTACTATGAACAAGATGTTACGAGTTTGAGCAGTTTCCTGGACAGCCGGATATACCGACGCGCAATTCGTTGTTGTCACAGGGAATACATCGATTCTGAGAAAGGAGACAATCGCATGAGTACCGACACAAAGTGCCCGATCACGGGCAGAGCGGCCCGGCAGGTAGCCGGCGGTGGCACCTCGAACCGGGACTGGTGGCCGAACCAGCTGAACCTGAAGATTCTGCACCAGCACTCTTCACTGTCCAATCCGATGGGCGGGGCTTTTAACTATGCAGAGGAGTTCAGGAAACTAGACCTCAATGCGCTGAAAAAGGACCTCCATGCTCTCATGACCGACTCGCAGGAGTGGTGGCCGGCTGACTGGGGTCACTACGGCGGGCTCTTCATCAGGATGGCATGGCACAGTGCTGGCACCTATCGCATGGGAGACGGTCGCGGTGGGGCCGGGTCCGGCAGTCAGCGTCTTGCGCCCCTCAACAGCTGGCCGGACAACGTGAACCTCGACAAGGCGCGCCGGCTGCTCTGGCCGATCAAGCAGAAATACGGCAAGAAAATCTCCTGGGCCGACCTGATGATCCTAGCCGGCAACTGCGCGCTGGTGTCGATGGGGTTCAAGACCTTCGGGTTTGGCGGCGGGCGTGAGGACGTGTGGGAGCCTGAAGAGGACATCTACTGGGGCAGCGAGGATACCTGGCTCGGAGACAAACGCTACAGCGGTAATCGGGACCTGGAGAATCCGCTTGCAGCCGTGCAGATGGGGCTGATCTACGTCAACCCGGAAGGGCCGAACGGGAATCCGGATCCGGTTGCCTCTGGCCGCGACGTGCGCGAGACCTTCGCCCGCATGGCCATGAACGATGAAGAGACCGTAGCTCTGGTTGCAGGCGGCCACACCTTCGGCAAATGTCACGGAGCCGGCCCTGCCACCCATGTGGGGCCTGAGCCTGAAGCCGCCCCCATCGAAGAGCAGGGGCTGGGCTGGAAGAGCAGCTTCGGCAGCGGCAAAGGGGGCGATACGATCAGCAGCGGCCTCGAGGGGGCTTGGAAGCCGAACCCGACCAGATGGGACATGGGCTATCTGAAGGTCATGTTCAAATACGAGTGGGAACTGGTCAAGAGCCCGGCCGGAGCCAACCAGTGGCTGGCCAAGGACGTGGACGACGAGGACCTGGTGGCCGACGCCCACGATCCCTCAAAGAAGCGCAGACCGATGATGACCACGGCTGATCTGTCGCTCCGCTTCGACCCTATCTACGAGCCGATCGCCCGGCGCTACCTGGCAAATCCCGACCAGTTTGCCGATGCCTTTGCCCGGGCCTGGTTCAAGCTGACTCACCGCGACATGGGGCCCCGCTCCCGCTACCTCGGCCCGGAGGTGCCGACAGAAGAGTTGATCTGGCAGGACCCGGTTCCGGCTGTCACTCATGCGTTGATCGACGCAGCGGACAGTGCTGACCTCAAGGGGAAGATTCTTGCCTCCGGGCTGTCTGTTGCCGAACTTGTCGCCACTGCCTGGGCTTCGGCATCCACCTTCCGCGGCTCCGATAAACGGGGCGGGGCCAATGGTGCGCGCATCCGTCTGACACCGCAGAAGCATTGGGAAGTCAACCAGCCGGAGCAGTTGGCCAAGGTGCTCGCAACACTTGCCGCTCTTCAGCAACAGTTTAACAGCGCCCAGTCGGGCGGCAAGAAGGTCTCGCTCGCCGACCTGATCGTTCTGGGCGGTTGCGCAGCTATCGAGCAGGCTGCCAGGAATGCCGGCCACAAGGTGACCGTTCCCTTTGCACCGGGACGCACGGATGCCTCGCAGGAGCAAACCGATGAGGCTTCCTTTGCCGTTCTTGAGCCAAAAGCCGACGGCTTCCGCAACTATCAGAAAACCAAATATGCCGTGTCAGCGGAGGAACTGCTGGTTGACAAGGCGCAGCTCTTGACCCTGACCGCCCCCGAGATGACGGTGCTGATCGGCGGCATGCGCGCCCTGAACGCCAACTACGGCCAGTCGCCGCACGGCGTCTTCACCACGCGGCCTGAGACACTGACCAACGACTATTTTGTGAACCTGCTCGACATGGCCACCGTCTGGAAGCCGACCGCCCAGGACCCGGGTATCTTCGAGGGGCGTGACCGAACGAGCGGCGAGCTCAAGTGGACCGCCACCCGCATCGACCTGATCTTTGGTTCCAACTCCCAGCTGCGGGCCCTTGCTGAAGTCTATGGCTGTGTAGACTCTCAGGCGAAATTCCTGGAGGATTTCATTACAGCTTGGAACAAGGTGATGAACCTTGACCGTTTCGATCTGGCCTGATAGTTGCTGAACCACGCTTCGATGGCTGCCGACATCGTGGCAGAAAACGTTCAGCTTGCGTTTGCCAGCAGCGCTGCCATCGCCGGCGCCTCGCACGAGATCAGGCACCTATTGCAATAATCTGCTGTCAGAATACTGCTAACAAAGGAAAAACAACGAATGAGGTGGCCGGGGTTCGTGAAACAGCCTGAGGGGTGAAATAAGCAATGTCCCGCTGTTGTTATGATTGTCGGCATCAGGCTGCCGCCTTCAGCTTCTCAAGTCCCTGTGAATAAGCCTCATCCGGGGTCAGTCTGTCAAGCGATGTGTGCTGCCGCTTCTCGTTGTACCAGGTGAACCAGGTTTGCAGGTCTTTTAAGAGTTCCGCGCCGGATTCGTACACTTTCAGGTAAATCCGTTCGTATTTCAGGGTGCGCCAGAGCCGCTCGATAAAGATGTTGTCCCTGAAGCGCCCCTTGCCGTCCATGCTGATCCTGACATTCCAGGTCTTCAGGACGGAGGTGAAGGCCTCGCTGGTGAACTGGCATCCCTGATCGGTGTTGAATATCTCGGGGACGCCGTACTTGAGCAGCGCCTCCTTGAGCGCCTCGACGCAGAATCGCGTGTCCAGGGTGTTGGAAAGTCGCCATGACAGCACTTTCCTGGTGGCCCAGTCCATGATGGCAATCAGGTACATGAATCCCTTCTGCATGGGAATGTACGTGATGTCGGTTGCCCAGACCTGGTTCGGGCGATCGATAGTCAGTCCCCGCAGCAGATAGGGATAGACCGGATGTTTCGGTTGCCGCTTGCTGGTACCAGGTTTCGGCGCCAGTGATTCGATCCGCATGATGAGCATCAGACGCCTGACCCGGTCCCGGCCAATCGGTGCTTCTGGCGTAGAAAGCTGACCAGCAAGGGATCGGCTCCCCATCCAGGGGTGCTCCAGGTACAACTCATCGATGCGGCGCATCAGTTCGAGGTCACCGGAGCGCAGGTGGTTTGCTGGGCCACGGTAATAACTGGCCTTGGGCAAGCCCACCAACTGGCAGCGGCGTTCAACAGAAATTTCAGGGTGCCCGGCGGCAATCACCTGCTGTTTCTGCGCCCGGTCAAGCTCAGTCCGGGCAGATTGGACAAAAAATCGTTCTCTACCTTGAGCTTGCCGATCTGGCGGTGCAGCTCGGCCACTTCGGCCTCGTGGTTGACCTCTTTCTTCTTGCCCTTACCAAAGAGGTCAGAGGCATTCTCAATCAGGTCCTGCTTCCAGCGGGTGATCTGGGTGACGTGAACGCCAAACTCGCTGGAAAGCTCGGCCAAGGTTTTTGTTTCGGCCAGGGCAGCCAGTGCCACCTTGGCCTTGAAAGCAGCGCTGTGACGTGTGCGATGTTGCGGCATGAACCTCTCCTCTCAAAATTGGGCGGTTCATTGCTTATACGAAGCCGTGGAAAAAGGGTTGCTCCCCCTTGACGGCACCCTGCATGAGCGCGTCAACAGGCAGAAAGAGAGGCGGCAGGAAATTCTTGCCGAGATGGCCGGTCTGCAGCGCCAGAAAGAACTCCCTCTGACCGGCATGGGGGTCAGGCGGATCAGATCATTCTGTGCGGCATTGAAGGAAAAACTGCTCGAAAAGGGGTCAAATTCCGGGAAGGAATATCTGAAATTACTGGTGACAGAATTTGTGTGAACAAAATAGAAGTGCGCCTAACCGGCAGCTATGCTGCACTGGCAGGCGCACTCGCTATGTCAACAAAACCGGCCCAGTTTGATATGGTGCCCAGTTTTGTTCCTGTTTGGCTCCCCAACCCGGACTCGAACCAGGGACAAGGTGGTTAACAGTAACCACATCTCGCGTTTTTTCTCGTTTCATCCCCACCAAGGCCACCTTATCAAAATCCAACAACGGCTTGACATGCCTAGCTTTATCATGTATCAGTACAAATAGAGACCACATGAAACAAGCTGGACAACAAGACCACATGAGACCACACGAGAGACCACACGAACCACAGGGGGCCGGCCATGACATTCAGCGACAAGTACATCGCAAGCTTGAAGCCTACGGACAAGATCAATGACGTTCGAGAGGGTAAGGGGTTTGGCATTCGGGTACTGCCGTCAGGTATCAAGACGTGGTTTTTCATCTACCGGATCGACGGCAAACGGCGATTCATGAACCTGGGGCACTATCCCAGTATCTCGCTACAGGACGCACGCAAAAAATACCGCGACGCCTACGGCCTGTACGAGCAAGGGAAAGACCCTGCGGGATTGGCTGACCACGCCAAAGAGGAGCGCCGGAAAATGCCAACCGTGGCCGACCTTGTGGAAGAGTACATCGAGCGCCACGCAAAGCGGTTCAAGAGGTCATGGGAAAAGGACAAGCAGATATTGAACCGGGACGTAATACCAGCCTGGGGAACGAAGAAGGCCGTCGACGTTAGCAAGCGCGACGTGGTGAGCCTCCTGGAGGGGATCGTTGAGCGCGGCGCGCCGGCCATGGCCAACAACTGCTTCCAGATCATCCGCAAAATGTTCAACTGGGCCGTTGAAAAGGACATACTGCCCAGTACGCCCTGTACCGGAGTCAAGCTCCCTTCTCCCAAGGTAACACGGGAGCGGACATTGAACGATACGGAAATCAAGACGATGTGGGGAAACCTTGGACAATGCGCCATGTCAGAAGAGATCGAGCGTGCCTTGAAGCTGATCCTTGTCACTGCACAACGCCCTGGGGAGGTTATCGGAATGCACTCAAGCGAGATCGACGGGCAATGGTGGACAATACCAGCGGAGCGGGCGAAGAACGGCAAGTCTCACCGTGTATTCTTGACGAGTCTAGCCTTGGAACTCATCGGGAACGTCGAGGACAAGGCATACATCTTCAAGACCCCCATAATCGATCGAGACCAGCCCATAGGCGGAACCGCGCTGAACGTCGCGTTGAACCGCGCTCTTTGCACCCCGGTGATAGACAAAAAAGGTAAGCCTGTCATCGAGGCAGACGGCAAGCAGGTAACAAAGAATACCCTTGGCGTTGACCCATTTACCCCCCACGACCTCAGACGCACAGCAGCCACGTTCATGGCAGAAATGGGAACCATGGATGAGGTTATCGACGCCATTCTGAACCATGCGAAAAAGGGGGTTATCAAGGTCTACAACCAGTATCGTTATGATAAGGAGAAGCAGGCGGCACTGGAATCTTGGGAGCGGAAACTGAAGAGCATCATCAACGGCAAGACAAATGCCACGGTTACCCCAATATCAGCGGGCCGGAAAGGGAGGCGCGTGGCATGAGTGCCAGCAAGAAGAGCCTTAACGCCGTGGGGAGTCTGGACGCTGTTGAGTTGATGAGCTGGCATCTGCCGCCAAGGAAGCGGAGCGAATTGCTGGAAGTAATCGACCGGGAAGCAGACGACCCGGAAGCAGTGACGTTCCTGGAGAGCATTGAGCATGCAATCCGTTCTGCATTATGGCGTCAAGACCTGCAGCCGCGCCGGGCTGAAGTCAAGACTGCGTTGCTGAGAGCGGCAGAGCAGAGCAAGGCGCTACTTGATGCCCTTGGCCAGATCCCGGATGCCGGGCGGCAATATTTCTTCGCTGAGGGCATGCCGTGGACCAAGGCAAGGGAGAATGCCGCCAAGGTTTGGAGGGTAGCGGATAGCGCCAGGTTGAGAGCGGAGGACGACCTTTCCGGAGCCGGTGACGATCACGACAACAACCCCGCCATTCTCGCCGCAGACATAGCTAAAGCCTTAAAGCAAGCTGGTATCAAGCCCTCTTTGACCCGGCCCAAGTACAACAAACATGGCGAAATAAGCAGACCGCCTTTCTGGACCGTGACGGTCATCTGTTTCCAGCAGGCCCTTTTCCCCCACAAAGACCCATTGCGCCACATGAAAGATGGACGCCGCCGCATATCAATTGTTGGTTGCGCAGATTAACGACTTTTCCCACCAAACCCCGCAACGCGATTACCCACGCCGTTTCAAGTAATCTCCTGGGCATCCAAAAACCCACTGCCAAGGAGGTCCCACCACATGCAACGCATCACCGTTGAACCCGGAAACCGCATTCTTAGAAACCCAGATTTAGACGTAATCACTGGTCTCAGCAGAACGACCCGCTGGCGATTGGAAAACGCCGGAGACTTTCCGAAACGCCGGCAGATTTCCAAAGGCGCGGTTGGTTGGATTGAATCCGAGGTTACGGCATGGCTACTCAGCAAAGGGCTGGCTTCAGCAGATCGGCAGCCCCAAGCAGCATAGGGGGGCCGGCTATGACCAGACCGCCAGAATTCCAGACCACAGACCTCGACCTAGCAGCCGCCATCATGACCGGCACGGGTAAGCAGCCGGGAGCATTCCGGCAACCCGGCCAACCGCTCGTTGCCTTTGAGTTCAAGGACGATGAGGCAACCCGGGCAATCATCCTTTCCTATGCCTCCGGCGACCTTTGCCAGAACGTGAAGCGCTTCGCCGCTTGCCGCGCATGGTTGTACCGGCAGGCCAAGGGGGTGAGGTGATGAACGGCATACAATCACTACTCAGGCAAGCCCTCAAGCAGGCCGTCCTCATCGGCCACCAGGCCGGAATAGTCCCTTATCCAGTGGCGTTCTGGGGCCTGGACCGTCTAGGACGGGAGGGGGTGGGTGATGCCGCGAAAGAGAGGTAACACCGGGAAAAACGGCAGGGGAGGCTACTCAGCTAACGAGCTGGGGAAAGGGTTTGCTCAAATCCCCCGCACTCTCCTTGAGAGCGAAGCATACCGCACCCTGAAGACCTTGCCAGCAGCCAAGGCGCTCCCGGTACTGATAGCCAAATGGGGCGCAGCAGAAGCGAAGGGCGGAAAGCCAGTCTGCGAATTCCATTATTCCGAAGCAGATCGTCTGCACGGGATACCCCGGAAATCGTTCAGGCGAGGCCTCCAAGAGTTGCACGAACATGGCCTCTTTGATCTTGAGGATAAGGGCGGGACTTGGGACGGCAATGCTTGGACTGCTACTCAGTATCGCCGGAGTGAACGGTGGAGAAAGTACGGCACGGCTGATTTCATCCAGCCGACTTGGTCTCTGTCTGAACCAGCAGTGAAACCAAAGCCGCCGGCGCGGCGCGCTTGCAATTCTACCCCCTCTGCTACCCCTGAAGCACTCCCTCAAAAAAGCCCTGCCCATGGCTTAGATATAGAAGGAGGGTCAAATTGACACCGGGACAGACGGCAAAAAGGGCGTTTTCCGGTGTCAGATTGACACCGCACAGAGGGGAAACAGGGGCAGAACTGAGGTCTCCCGGCGTCAGATTGACACCGCGCCCGGTGTCAGATTGACCCTTGACTTTAATTTTGTTCGACAACCAGACCCGCCACCAATGGCGGCAATATCAACGGCCCGGACCGCCGGGAAAGGAGTACAGCATGACACAACCAGCATTCAACACGCGCCCATGGGACGAACGCACCGCCTACCTGGGCACGACTGCCGAGCAGGCTTTCGAGACAGTGGCCGCTCACCTGGGCATAGCACTCGAACGCCTTGGAATGGACCGGGAGAGCCCGCTCAAGTACAACGCCCTTCACCCGTTCCTCCGCCAACGGCCAGATTACGTCGCGCAGACCAGCAACGATGGCCCCTTCTTCGTGGAGGTCAAGGGCTCCGGTTCGGATGGCGTTGTGAAAATCAAGCTGGACTCCATTGAGACGGCGCAACACTGGCAACTGCTCCATCGAGTGAAGTTCTTCGTCTTTGACAGCGCCCGAAAGCTCTACGCGACAATGTGGCTCGACGATCTTCGGGCAACCATCAAGCGTGACAAGATCGTCGCCGCTTGTTTCAGTGACGGCAATCAATACCATCCGGTACCCCGAACCCTTTTCAAATGGCACCGCCTACCCGCCATGTCAGAAGCTCAACAGGCAGCAGCATGAACCCTAACCTTGAGACATTAAATTAACCAAGGAACCATGGGCCTAGCCCCCCAACTTTTCGCAAGGAGAACCATAATGCAAACGACCCTCACACCCATCAAAGCAATCCGCGCAAAATGCCTTGATTGCTCCAACAACCAATATGGCGAGGTCCGGGTATGCCCCATCAACAAATGCCCGTTGTGGCCGTACCGCATGGGACGCCGCCCGAAGGCTGACGGTGATGATGTTGTGCCGAGTGACGCGCATGATGAACAGATGCATGAAGCCCACAACGAAGCCCACACAGAGCGGCGAGTAAGCATTTGTAATTCATAGCGATATTCAGGTTGGAGGCACTACGAAGGACACAACGAAGCCCACACAGGCAACAGGCGGAAATGGGCGAAGAGACGCGAGTCAGGCCGCTATTACCCCTTACTTACAATCACTGTTACCCAGAAGTTATTACCCAGAAAAAGCTTATCCATATAGGGAGGAGAAACCATGTACGCGATAATCAAGAATTTCGGAGAGGTCGATAAGAACAAGGGCGAGAAAATTCGCATTACCCATGAGTTGTACCGCGAAAAAACCCATTTGCTTGATGCGAGGGTTTTGTGTGGGGGGGAAACGACGAGAAAGGGCCTCTCCCTCCAGCCGGCAACGTGGGTGAAGTTGATCCCCGAACTGGTGAAGGCTCTGCGGGAAATGGGACACAACATCGAAGTTCAAGGAGGCAAATAATGTCCGCAAGCGCACCAGACGTACAACCCACCGCGCAGCAACGGGCACTGTCCGACATTGCGGCGCAGCAGTTCAACAACTACATGACCACCTACCGGCCCTTCGAGACGAAGTACATTGCCGACATCCAGGGGAACGATGCGGGGCGGCAGGAACGGGCGGCAGGTATCGCCAACGCCAACGTCGCGGGGAAGCCCTCTGCAATCACCGGCATGGACCCCACGTCAGGCAGGTTCATGGGGGCGGTTTCTGGTTCGACCACCACCACGGCTAATGCCACGGGGAACGCCGTCACCGGGGCACGTCAGGCGATCCAGGGACAGACCCTTGCAGCACAGCAGGGACTTGTGAACCTGGGGCAAGGGAAGGCGGCGGCAACGCAGTCAGGCATGGAAACCCTCGCCTCGAACGCCTCCCGGTCTGCCATCAACGACGCCTACCTTGACATCAACAACCAGCGGTTCACCAACAACATGATTGGTTCCGGTATCGGGGCGGCGGCATACGGCGCCAAGAAATACGGCCCCGCCATCAAGACCGGCTTGAGCAACTGGGGCAACGGCCTGAATTGGGACGGCACCATGACAGGCGAGAACGCTGCGCAGTGGGATTCGTACAACCCTGGCATGGAGCGGGATTAGCGACGGCACCTGACAAGAACCACCACACATGTTAACACGCGCCGCCCTGGGCAACTGGGGCGGTTCAACACGGAATCGACCCGCCGCAGAGAAGGCAGAGGGTGAACAAGCGAGCGGAACGGATGCAGGAATCCCTGGACGACCTGAGCAGCACGATGGAACGGATCAGGGCGGGTCAGGATGGGGAGCCCCAGGAGAATCAGGAGACGCCGGAACCAAGGGCCACGGAGACGGGTTCGCTCTTCGAGTAGGAGAAGACCACGTAATTGACCCCGCCGTATTTCTCCTTTTACCAGTAAAGGCACGGGCGGCAGCTCCGACGATTCACGCCAGCAAATACCCTGCGTTTCATGTCTACTCGGGTTTAATGGATTGAACCAAATTATCCACTATTTCGGAGGCCGCTTCAGGGAGACCTTTATGCATGGCGCGGTCAGCAATCGAGCCAGATCGTCCACCCCACCCGTTTTCCCATGTCAAACCTGCGATAATCTTTTTTGTATCAGTGCTGTTAACTCTTACGCTGGCACTTTGAGTTTTGCCGTCTCGTCCGGCTGCCGTCCGTACCGTAAGATATGCATCAACCCCTTTGCCCTTGAGCTTCTCTAGGCCAATAGGCGTGTTAACTTCGATTTCGTCAATATTCAATCGCACCATCAATCGTGAAGTACTTGCGGGATCGAGAACAGTGAAACCACGGTTCGCCAGTTCAATCCCCACTGCATCAGCAAGAAGGCCACCACCAGGATCGAGTGCAATGACTTTGACTGGCGCTGAAGGTTTACTGGAAACTGGGATGGAGGATACTCTTGATCCTGCACAACTTGCCATCAAAGTAGCAAAAATGATGGTACACAGAAATTTCACCACATGACCACGCATCATAACATTCCTCTCTTCCATTTGCTCTTACTTCATAACGCACCATTGGTTAACTGTTTCGGCTTGCCATAATCATGTCGTCTCAATAGTGAGAAAAAAAGCCCGCACCAAAGCGTTGCGCTCATGATGCGGGCCTCCTGGGGCCTCATTGAGGTCAGCAAAGTACCACGGCCCCTTTCATAGCAGGATATTCAGGCGAATTCAAGGTTAAGTTAGCCCGCTCTAGTATTTACTCTCTAATTGATGCCCGTCTCCCCTGGATTTCAATTCCCAAAATTGGCGCGGCGTTGCGAGAGGGGGGCTGTAACTTTTTTCAGACCCGGCACCATCCATAGCGGGGGCAGGAGTGGGTGGGGGGCCTCTGTGGGTCCCGGTTAACTGAAAACTATTTTCAATATCTTCAACAATCTGACCCTCCGGTGGTATGTGGTAGCGGAGCATGTTAACACGCCGCCGCTTCCGTCCCCTGAATCTGCCACGCCAGATCGTCGTTGAAGGTCTTGGCGAGTTTCAGGTAGCCGCGTTCTGTGAAGATGACGAACTTCCATCTTGGGTGCGCAGTAACTACATCTAAGTTATTGATTTTAAATAACAATTTCACTTGACTTGCTGCTGAGTGAGGGGGTAAGGTGCTGATATGCCCCCCTGGGGTGATTGCTATCAACTGGAGGTATGTAATGAATGTTAACACCGTATTGGAAAGCCTGAAGCAGGACAACCAGATTGCCGAGTTCGACCGGTTACGCGACGCTGACTTCATCGAGGGGTGCTATCTGAGCCCGGACGTTACGAAGGCAGAGTTGTTGGAACGGGCGCATTCAGCATGGGGAAAGATCGACGACGAAACCCGCGCCCTGGGGTACTGCTTGAACCGGATCAGGGAGATTGATGAGGCCGAACAAGCGGAGGCAGCATAACCGCATTCCCCCGCTCTCAGGGAAGAGACAAACAACGGCCCGGTTCTCCATCATGGGGAGCCGGGTTTTTTCGTGCACTGGCGAAGCAGTAGTCCCTTGCGCGATCATGCAATCGACGTAACGGCGTTACAAGGGTTCATGACAGAGGAAAGGAACGGGGGGATTTTCGAGAGGGATGATTAAGAGGGGGCGACGGTGTTGTGCGGCGTCACTAGGGGGGTGAGTTTTCTTGAAGGTAAGGCAAGCACTCTGAGACCACACCAGAGACCACACATAAAGAAAGAGGGGTTAGTCTAGTTAACTAACCCCTCGTTTTTGTTGGCTCCCCAACCCGGACTCGAACCAGGGACAAGGTGGTTAACAGCCACCTGCTCTACCGACTGAGCTATTGGGGAATGTAGGAACACCGTAACGTTCGTTGCTACGGGCTTTTCTCCGGATTCGGTGCTTTGCGCTTTGTTAGAACGCTACCGGTGAAAAGCGAAGGACTTTTTATCACACCAGATTGGCAATGTCAACACTATTCATCCCCCCTTGAGCCGGATACGTTACGCTCCCTCCCTCGACCCTCGCCATGGCGGTCAGGAGATGCGGCTTCACGCTGCCAGCACCCATAATATCCTTTACCACGATCCCCCGGACAACGAGCGCATCACCGATGAGTGAGCGGGGAATGGCGCGCACATCCACGAGCCGGCCGCTGCCGTGGGCCCGCAGCAGCGCTACGAACTCCTCAAGGGGGATGTATTGAATGCCCGACAGCCGCCCATCGCCCGACGGGGTGCGATTTGACAGTCGCGCATGGTGATGTACGCTACAAAGACCGGCATACGCTCTGGACCCACGAGATATTTTCACAAACCTGATTCAAGGAGGCGTGGCGATGCAAGTGACGCGACGGCAATTTTTCAAGGTTTGTGCCGGGGGGCTGGGGGCTTCCAGTGCCGCGGCATTGGGCTTTCCGGTCAATGCACAGGCAGAAGTGCGCGCCTTCAAGCTGGCCAAAAGCTCCGAGACCCGCAACACCTGCCCCTACTGCTCGGTGAGTTGCGGCCTGATCATGCACAGCCTGGGGGACCGGGCGAAAAACGCCGAGCCCGCCATCTTCCACATCGAGGGGGACCCGGACCATCCGGTGAACCGCGGCACCCTCTGCCCCAAGGGGGCGGGGCTGGTGGACTTCATCCACAGTCCGGACCGGCTCAGGTACCCGGAATACCGCGCCCCCGGTTCCAGCCAGTGGCAGCGCATCTCCTGGGAAGAGGCGTTTACCAAGGTCGCCCGGCTCATGAAGGATGACCGGGACAAGAACTTCATCGCCCAAAACGGCAGCGGCGCCACGGTCAACCGCTGGACCACCACCAGCTTCCTGGCCGCCTCCGCCTCCAGCAACGAGACCGGCTGGATCACCCACAAGGTCATCCGCAGCACCGGGATGCTGGGGTTCGACAACCAGGCCCGGGTCTGACACGGCCCCACGGTGGCCAGTTTGGCCCCCACATTCGGCCGCGGCGCCATGACCAACCACTGGGTGGACATCAGGAACGCCAACGTCATCATCGTCATGGGGGGCAACGCCGCCGAGGCGCACCCCTGTGGCTTCAAATGGGTAACGGAGGCCAAGGCCCACAACCACGCCAAGTTCATCGTGATCGACCCCCGCTTCACCCGTTCGGCATCGGTGGCCGACCTGTACGCGCCGATCCGCACCGGCACGGACATCACCTTCCTGGGAGGGGTGATCAACTACCTCCTCACCACCGGGAAGATTCAGCACGAGTACGTGAAGGCCTACACCAACGCCCCCCTGATCGTGAACGAGGGGTACCGGTTTGAGGATGGCCTCTTCTCGGGCTACGACGCGGCGAACCGCTCCTACGACCGCAGCAGTTGGGCCTACGAGATGGGGCCGGACGGCTACGCGAAGATCGACGAGACGCTCCAACACCCTCGCTGCGTGCTCAACCTGATGAAGCAGCACTATTCCCGCTATACGCCTGAGATGGTGACGAACATCTGCGGCACCCCCAGGGAGCTGTTCCTCAAGATCTGCGAGATCCTCGCCGGCACCTCCGTCCCCAACAGGACCGCCACCTTCATGTACGCCCTGGGGTGGACCCAGCATTCGGTCGGTTCCCAGATCATCCGCACCGCGGCCCTGGTGCAGCTCCTCCTGGGGAACATCGGCATGGCCGGCGGCGGCATCAACGCCCTGCGCGGCCATTCCAACATCCAGGGGCTCACCGATCTGGGGCTTCTCTCCAACCTCCTCCCCGGTTACCTGACGCTCCCGGGCGAGAAGGAGACCGACTACCAGGCATACATCGGCAAGCGCACCCCCAAGCCGCTCCGCCCCAACCAGTTCAACTACTGGTCCAACTATCCCAAGTTCCACGTCAGCCTGATGAAGTCCTGGTTCGGCGATAGCGCCACGAAGGAGAACAACTGGTGTTACGACTGGCTCCCCAAGCTGGACGTGGAGTACGACATCATGCGGCAGTTCGAGCTGATGGGACAGGGGAAGATGAACGGCTACTTCTGCCAGGGGTTCAACCCCCTGGCCGCGATCCCCAACAAGGCCAAGCTGATCAAGGGGCTCTCGCAGCTGAAGTACCTGGTGGTGATCGACCCCCTGGCCACGGAAACCTCCTGTTTCTGGGAGAACCATGGCGAACACAACGATGTGGCCCCCCCCAAGATCGCAACCGAGGTAATCCGCCTCCCCTCCACCTGCTTCGCCGAGGAGGACGGATCGCTGACCAACTCCGGGCGCTGGCTGCAATGGCACTGGAAGGGGGCCGAACCGCCGGGTGACGCCAAGGGGGACGCGGAAATCATGGCCGGCATCTTCCTTACCCTGCGGGAACTGTACAAAAAGGAAGGGGGCGCGTTCCCCGACCCGCTCCTGAATCTCACCTGGAACTACAAAATGGCCCACTCCCCACACCCCGAAGAGCTGGCCAGGGAGTACAACGGCAAGGCCCTGGCGGACCTGACCGATCCCAAGGACCCCACCAGAGTCATCGTACAGAAGGGGCAGCAACTGGACGGCTACGGCCAGCTCAAGGACGACGGCACCACCGCCTGCGGCTGCTGGCTCTTCTCCGGCTCGTTCACCGAGAAGGGGAACATGATGGCGCGGCGGGACAACGCAGACCCCTCGGGGTTGGGGAACACCCCCAACTGGGCCTTTTCCTGGCCCGCCAACCGGCGGATCATGTATAACCGTGCCTCGTGCGATCCGGCCGGCAAACCGTGGGACCCGAACCGCCGGGTGATCTGGTGGGATGGCGCCAAGTGGACCGGCATCGATGTGCCGGACTTCAAACCCGACTCACCTCCCGGCGACGGGATGAACCCCTTCATCATGCAGCCCGAGGGGGTTGGGCGGCTGTTTGCCCTGGACAAGATGGCGGAAGGGCCCTTCCCGGAGCATTACGAGCCCTTCGAGACCCCCATCGGCACCAACCCGCTGCATCCCAAGGTGATCAGCAACCCGGCAGCCCGGGTGTTCAAGGATGACTGGGCAATGTTCGGCAAGAACACCGACTATCCCTACGCCGCCACCACCTACCGTCTCACCGAGCACTTCCACTTCTGGACCAAGCACACCAGGCTGGCGGCCATCATGCAGCCGGAGCAGTTCGTGGAGATCAGCGAGGAACTGGCCAGGGAGAAGGGGATCAGGGCCGGGGACTGGGTCAAGGTCAGATCCGCCCGCGGCTTCATCAAGGCAAAGGCGGTGGTGACCAAGCGGATCAAGCCGCTCCAGGTCAACGGCACAACCGTCCACCATGTGGGTATTCCGCTCCACTGGGGCTTCAAGGGGGTCGCTAAAAGCGGCTACCTGGCCAATACCCTGACGCCGTTCGTGGGGGATGCCAATTCCCAGACACCGGAGTTCAAGTCGTTTTTGGTGAACATCGAGAAGGCATAGGAGGTGGACCATGGCACTGCAATCACTCGACATCATCCGCCGTTCCGCTACCTCCACGCCATCTCCCGGCCAGCGCCGGACCCTGGAGGTGGCCAAGCTGATCGACGTCACCAAGTGCATCGGCTGCAAGGCGTGCCAGGTGGCATGCATGGAGTGGAACGACACCCGCGACGCCGTCGGCACCAACCATGGCGTGCTCGACAACCCGGCGGACCTCACCGCCGACTCCTGGACCGTGATGCGCTACAGCGAGGTGGAGACCGACCGGGGGCTGGAATGGCTGATCCGCAAGGACGGCTGCATGCACTGCGGCAATCCGGGGTGCCTCAAGGCGTGCCCGGCGCCGGGGGCCATCGTGCAGTACAGCAACGGCATCGTGGATTTCCACGAGGAAAACTGCATCGGCTGCGGCTACTGCATCACCGGCTGCCCGTTCAACATCCCGCGCCTGTCAGAGCGGGACAGCAAGGTCTACAAGTGCACCCTCTGCTCCGACCGGGTGGCGTCGGGGCTGGAACCGGCCTGCGTCAAGACCTGCCCCACCGGGGCCATCGTGTTCGGCAGCAAGGAGGACATGCTCCATCATGCCGAGGGGCGGATCGCGGACCTCAGGGAACGGGGGTTTGCCAGGGCCGGGCTCTACGACCCGAAGGGGGTGGAAGGGACCCACGTGATGTACGTGCTGCATCACGCCGACAAGCCGGAACTCTATAGCGGTCTCCCCGGGAATCCTACCATCGGCCCCATGGTCGAGCTCTGGAAGGGGGCCGCCAAGCCGCTGGCCTCTCTCGGCCTGGCGGCCATCGGTGTTGGCGCCTTTTTCCACTACGTGGCCAAGGGACCCAACGAGGTCGTGGCGGATGGGAAGGAGGGTGAAGATGAAACGAGATCCTGACATGCTGCCCCGTTTTACGGCCTCGGAGCGGGTCAACCACTGGCTGGTCGCCATCATCTTCTTTCTGATGACCCTGTCGGGGCTGGTGTTTTTCCAACCGCTCTACTACCCCCTGAACCAGCTGTTCGGCGGCGGCACCTGGGCGCGCATCCTTCATCCCTTTTTCGGAGTAGTCATGATCCTCTTCTTTGGCGGCATGTTTTTCCGCTTCCGAAAGCTGAGTGCCATGACGCCGATTGATTGGGAATGGCTGCGCCATCTCCGCGCCATGGCGAGCGGTGACGACCGGAACATGCCCGAGGCGGGGAAGCTGAACGGCGGTCAGAAGCTGATGTTCTGGTCGCTGGTAACCTGCATGGTGCTGCTCGTGCTGTCCGGCATCGTGATCTGGCGCGCCTATTTCTCGTTCCTGTTCCCCGCTTTCCTGGTCCGCTTCGCCGCCGTGGTGCATGCGGCAGCGGGGGTGGTGATGATCGCCCTGATCATGGTTCACATTTACGTGGCTTTCTGGACCAAGGAGAGCATCGACGCCATGCTGCACGGCACGGTCAGGAAGGTCTGGGCAAAACAGCACCATCCCGCATGGTACCGGGAGATGACCGGAGGGGGGAAATGAACACGGAAACCCGTATTGTCGAGCCGGGCCAGATGGAGGCGCCGCTGGCGGCAATCCGCTTTCTCCTCCTTCCGGGCCGGGACCTGTTTGCGCGGCGCGCCGAACGCCTTCGGCACCTCGCCGCAGGCCATCCCCTGGAGGAATACCTGACCTTCCTGGCCTTGCTGGCGGAGGCGCAACAGACGGCCCTGGACCAATTCCCGGCCCCGCCCCTCCCCGATCCTGACGAGCAGTCACTCTGTCGCAGCCATGGCATGCCCCTTCTGGCAGCCCGTTCATGGCGCCGGGACCCTGTCTGGCGGGAGGGATTGGCCGCCATCCTCCACCAATTGCAGGATGCCGTGCTGCCGGCGGCTGCGCGGGAGACAGTCAACGGCCTGCTCCATGCCGGCAAAACGGCGGTGGAGGCGGCGAATCTAGTCCTGAGTGGCGACCTGCAAGCCGTCCCGCCCCGGGAACTGCCGTTCGTTGCCGCCGCCCTGCAGGTCTACTGGGTGCGGATGGCGTCCCTCCTTGGGGAACAGCCGTTCGGCCGGCTGGAGGAGGTGGGGGTGTGCCCGGTATGCGGGTCACACCCGAACGTCGGTATCGTGCATGGCAAAGGGGCTGAACAGGGGCTGCGCTACCTCTGCTGCTCCCTCTGCGCCTCCCAGTGGCACATGGTGCGGATCAAATGCAGCAGTTGCGACTCGACGCGCGGGATCGACTACTACATAGTCGAAGGTTCCAACGGAGCAGCCAAGGCGGAATGCTGCGAGGATTGCGGCATATACCTGAAACTGCTCTACCTGGAGAAGGAGAGCGAAATGGAGGCGATGGCCGATGATCTGGCCACCCTGGGACTGGATATGCTGATGGCGGAGAAGGGGAAGTCGCGGGTCGGCCCGAACCTGTTTTTTCATCCCGGTGCGGTTTGACAGCGGATCTGCTCTAAATAATGCTCCACCTATCGTGTTTATGGATCAGAACTTGTAGGCTAGCCACGTCGTTACGTAGTCCACATCCTCTCCGGGGCCGCTCTCCTTCAGGAAACGGCCTGCAAAAAAATGACCGTATATCGCGGTGAACGACAGATGACGGTCAATATCCCAGAACAATTGCGCCTGGGGCATGCTCCCGATGTAATGGGCGTCGCTCGTCCTGCCGGAGCGGACCCGGGCAAGAGCGCTGTTGTACAGGCCGTCACGGGTGCTCTCCCGCCAGAAAAAATCCCAGTCGAAGATAAGGGTGGTGTGGTCAGTGAGATGGAGGTCGACACAGGGGTTCAGGTCAATGAAGTTGACCGGACCGATCAGGCCCGCCTCGCTGAAATAGGCCCCCTTCGGGAAGAGCGGGTTGAAAGCCTGGAGGTCCGGGTTCGCCGGGTCCTCGTCGCCGCTGGCGATGTCCGCCCGCAGGCCGATGCGCGGGCGGAGCGGAAGCGCTCCAAAGGTGTAGCCGGTGTCGGATGCAGCCGTCCAGGCACTGATATCACCCTTGCCAAAGCTTCCCCATTGATAGAGGAACTCGAAGTTATAGTCGAGGGGGGCCGTGGTGCGCCATATCCTGGTCCCCACCGAATGCCGCGTCTCACGGGCAGTTCCCTGGCCAAAGCTCGCCTGGCGGCGAAACAGGCCGATGTAGTAGAGATCGATGTTCCCCTTGGGGAGAAGCGGCAAGGGAAGCACCGAATACACTCCCCAGAGGGCCTTGGCATTGTCCGGCCCGTCGTCGAAGACATGGCGGTTGGTCTGGGCCGGTTTTGCGGCGAAGCCATCGATCTGAATATCACCCCCCCGGTAGATGACCCGAAAACCGTCGAAACTCTGGCGCACGTTCGGCCCTTCCCTCACCGATATGATGCGCTGAGTGCCATACGCCAACTCTTGCCGGCCTGAACGCAGGGTAAATGTTGAATCCCCGCCCAGATCCAGCTTCACGTCGAGGAACGCCTGGTGCAGGTCGAGCTCATCTTCGTCAGATGGGCGTGGGCCGCCTTTCCGTCCATCTTCCAGACTGCTCTGGAGCTGGCTGAAAAAGCGGACGTGTTCTCCCATGTGCAGGTCGCCGTGAATGAAGTAGCGTTGGAGGAGATAGCCGTGGTCCTGCGGGTTCTGCCCCCAGGCGGGGTGATTGAAGTATTCGTATCTCTCCCGCGCCTCCCCGCCAAGGGAGAGGTACCAGCTGCCGGCGCCGTCGAGCGGTACGTATTTGACCGGGTCCCAGAAGTCGCTGCGATTTGCGGGGTCGCGCAGGTAGCGGTAATCCTCGTCGGCGCGGTTCAGTCGGTAGGGAGGGGGCTGGAGGGCCGCTCCCGTTTCGCCAGATGCCGGTGTCATGGGAAACGCCATCATCAGAACGGTGATGGCGCAAAACCAGCTCGTATGATGGCGAACCGTCATTGGTCTCCATTCCTGCACGCAGTCGGCACGTGACATGCGAGGTTGGTGCTATGTGTGCTTGATGAAAGTTCCGTTCTGGTATTCCTCGAATGCGACCCGCAACTCTTCCTGGGTGTTCATGACAATGGGGCCGTACCAGGCGACCGGCTCGCCGATCGGCCTACCCGAAACAAGGAGAAAACGCACCGGTGCATCGGTCGTAGTGGCCTGCACGACATCTCCCGTATGTTCAAACAGCACCACCGTTTCCGGTTGGCAGACGCAGCGGCGCTCCGTATCGAACCAGCCGGCGCTTGTGGTTTCATGGACATAGGCGTCGCGACACTCGTCGAAATACCCCTCACCCGATAAAACATAGGCAAAGGCGGTATGCCCTTCCGGTAAGGGGCGCCGGAACACGGTTCCGGCCGGGACGCTGATGTCCAGCATCTCCGGATCGATGACGATGTCCTTCACCGGACCCTGGACGTTTCCGACCATACCGGCAATCACCTTCACCGTCACACCCCCCTCCAGCGTTACTTCAGGGATGTCCGCCGCCTTCACGTCGCGGTAGCGGGGCGGCATCATCTTTTGGGCAGCCGGCAGGTTGGCCCAGAACTGGAACCCCCACATGGTACCGGTCGGGCTTTCCTTGGGCATCTCCTGGTGGATTATGCCGCTGCCGGCGGTCATCCACTGCACATCGCCGGCACCGATCACCCCCTTGTGCCCCATGCTGTCGCCATGTTCCACCAGCCCCTCCTGCACGTAGGTGATGGTTTCGATACCGCGGTGGGGGTGCCAGGGGAAACCGGGCAGGTAATCAGCGGGGTTGCTGGAATGAAAATCATCCAGCATCAGAAACGGGTCGAACTGGGGTACCTGCGAATTGCCGAAGGCCCGCTTGAGGTGGACACCGGCCCCCTCGATGGTTGGCCTCCCCTTCAGGATTTTCTTGATCTTGCGGATTGAATTCATGGAGACTCCTTTGAGATTGCTTGAGTACCAGCACGAGGCGGTCCACCGTTAGTTCCTTTTTTACCATCAAGACCGGCTCGGCATCCATGGCTGTCACCCCTCCATCCAGTCGAGCTCCGTGCTGATATCAATGGCCGCCCGGAGGGAGCGGTAGACCGGGCAGTGCTCCGCGTGGAGCCCGTATGCCCGGTCCACCTTTTCCTTGTCCTCCGCTGGCGTTGTCAGCCGGTAGATCACGTGAATCCTTTTGATCACCAGGACATCGCCCTCAAGCTCCACCTCACCACGTGCCTCTCCCACCAGGCCATCACCGCTGATCCTCACCTTCCTGGCCTCCAGCGTACCGCCGAAGGTGCCGGTCAGTCAGCCGGCAGCGGCGGCGACGATGTAGTCCAGCGTGGTAGCGTGTGGCTCCGAGACCTCCGGACTGACCCCGTAGTGGACGGCGACCGCGCCATGGACGCCGAACAGGACCGGCTCTGTTTCCGCCGGGAGAAAGGCCCGACGCAGCACCCCCTTGACCCGTTCGATCCGTACCTGCGATATGTAGGCAATATCCGGCATGTTTTTCTCCGTAACCTCTGGTTGAATCCCTGATCCCTGCTTGTCCTCGTCGTGCCGACGGTTGGCGGCACCGCTTGATGCAGACTTCATCAAAACGCGAAACAGTCGCACCCCAGCCCCCAGAAGTCAGCGTAGCGGGGAGCCCCGGCTTTGCAACCGGCGAGGAGCTGGTGGGCGGCATGGTGGCAGCCGTGCGCGTGGCACTCGGCGGTGTGCCGGTGCTGAGGGACCGGGACGCCGTGCCGGACGGCCTTGCGCATGTCCAGTGGCGCGCCGTAGCCGCCATAGACCTTCACGGGGGACCATTCCGGCAGCACGGGGAGCGGCGTCGGGTCGAGGTTGCCAAATTCCCCGGCACCGTAGACAACCTTCCCGTCGACAATGGTCAGGACCGACTCGATCCCCTTGATCTTCTCTTCTTCTACCGTGAAGTAATCATCGGTGAGCGCCGTGACATCCGCCAGCTGGCCGACGGCGATGGCCCCTTTTTTGCCGCTTTCACCCGAAAACCAGCTGCTTCCCCGGGTGTAGAGCCGCAAGGCCTCTTCCCGGCTGAGGCGGTTTGCCTCGGAATAGAGCGGGGCGCCGCCGACGGTCTTCCCGGCCACCAGCCAGTAGAGGGAAACCCAGGGGTTGTAGCTTGCCACGCGGGTGGCATCGGTCCCCGCCCCCACGGGAATGCCGAGATCGAGCATTTTCCTGACCGGAGGGGTCCGCTCCGCCGCCTCTCTCCCGTAGCGGTCCAGGAAATACTCCCCCTGGAAGGCCATGCGGTTCTGAATGGCAATCCCCCCTCCCAGCGCCTTGACCCGTTCGAGGCTCCGGTCGGAGATAGTTTCGCAATGGTCGAAGAACCACTGCGTCCCTTCGAAGGGGATCTCGCGGTTCACCTCTTCGAACACGTTCAACATGCGGGAGATGCTTTCGTCGTAGGTGGCGTGAATGCGGAACGGCCATTTACTGGCAGCCAAAAGCGACACGACCTCCTTCAGGTCCTTCTCAAGGTTCGACGGGAGGTCGGGCCGGGGTTCCAGGAAATCCTCGAAATCCGCCGCCGAGTACACCAGCATCTCACCGGCGCCGTTGCAGCGATAGAAATCGTCACCCCTCCCCGGCGCGGTCAGCTTCATGCACCGCAAGAAATCCTCTTTCTCCTCTTGGGGTTTTTGCGTGAAGATGTTGTAGGCCATCCGCACGGTCATTTCTCCCCGCCGGTGCAACTCCTCAATGATCTGGTAGTCATCGGGGTAGATTTGCGACCCGCCCCCTGCATCAACCAGGCTGGTGAGGCCAAGGCGGTTCAGCTCGCGCATGAAGTGGCGCGAGGAATTCATCTGGTGTTCGGGGGGGAGCTTGGGTTGTTTCCCGACGGTGGCATAGAGGATGCCGGCGTTGGGGCGGGCGATGAGCAGCCCGGTGGGGTCGCCGTTTTTGTCGCGCTGGATTTCACCGGCGGGAGGATTGGGGGTGTCCTTGGTGTAGCCGCAGGCCCGCAGTGCGGCCCTGTTCAACATCCCCCGGCAATAGAGGTGGAGGACGAAGACCGGCGTATCGGGGGAGACGGCGTTGATCTCATCCAGCGTTGGCATGCGCCGCTCGGCGAACTGGAATTCACTCCAGCCGCCGATGACCCGCACCCATTGGCCGGGGGGGGTGCGCTGTGCTTGCTCCTTCAGCATGCGCAGGCCGTCGGCGAGGGAGGGGACGCCGTCCCAGCGCAGCTCCAGGTTGTAGCTGAGGCCGCCACGGATGACGTGCATGTGCGAATCGTTGAGCCCGGGGATGACCCGCCGCCCCTTGAGGTCGATCCGATTGGTTTTTTCCGTTGCTGTTGTGAGGAGTTCTTCTCCGCCGATGGCGGTGATGCGCCCCCCGGTCATGGCCATGGCCGAGACCTGGGGCTGGGTGGTATCGAGGGTGGTGATCTTTCCGTTATACAGAATAAGGTCGGGTGCGTTCATGGTGGTGCCCCCCGGTCCTGTTTTTTCAGGACTATTATGGCATCAGTGGCCACCTTTCCGGCTGGGAGGCGCGCCGTGGACCATGGTGTAGGCGTACTCCACCCCCTGGCCGTAGGCGCCGCCGTGCTCTTTCACCACCTCGATGACGGCGTCGTAGGTATCCTTGCGTGACCAGTCACGCTGATACTCAAGGAGGGTCTGAAGCGCGGTCATCGGCACCGCCCCTGCCTGCTCGATGCGCCGCATGGCGGCGTTGTGGGCCGTTAAGCTGGTCCCCCCCGACGCGTCTTCCACGGCATAGACGTCATAACCTGCCTTGAGTGCCCCCAGTGCCGGATATGCCAGGCAGACTTCGGTCCAGAGGGCTGCCATGACCAGTTTCTTCCGCCCGGTGGCCTTGACTGCCTCCACAAATTTCGGCTCTTCCCACGAGTTCATGGAGCTTCGTTCCACCGGCTCCTGATTGGGGAAGAGATCGAGGAGCTGCGGCCACATGTTGCCGGAAAACCCTTTCGACTCCACCGTGGTGAGAACGGTCGGCACGTTGAAGATTTTGGCCGCCTTGGCCAGGAGCATGACGTTGTTGAAGAGCGTCTGCCGGTCGATGCTGGCGACACCGAAGACCATCTGGGGCTGAAAGTCGATAAAGATAACCGCCGAGTTCTGGGGATTGAGCAGTTCCGTGTAGTTCATGATTGTCTCCTTTCCATGAAATGGATGGTGTGATTTGCCGTATCAGGCGAAACTCTTCAGATAATCGGGGTCGGTGCTCCAGCTGATGCACGATACCGGACAGGCATCGATTGCGTCGCTCTGGATAACGTCCTCAGCAGCGCCGCCGGGATCGAAGCATTCCGCCTTATTGCCGTCATCGAAGCGAAACACGTCGGGAACGTTGTTCACGCAGAGCCCGCAACTGATGCATACGTCCTTGTCGACCAATGGTGCTTTTGTCATGGCTGACTCCTTCTTGCGGAGTTAATGAAACTCTGCCTTCTCCTTTTCTCACAATCGGCTCCTCATCATCCGATAGGTGAGCCCCGCGGCGATCAGGAGGGGAAAGGCTCCCGCGGCGATAAAAACCAGGTCCCCCGGCATGCGGAGCCACTCGATGAGGCGGGGGATCGTCCCGTTCAGGAATTCGGGTCCCCGGGCATGCCAGTAGCCGTGGTCCAGGACGTCGAAGAGCTGGAGCACCCCGCCGGGGAAGAGGTTGGTCACCACCATGAGGGCCAGGCCGATATTCAGCCCCCAGAAGGAGACCCGGACGAATCTCTCCGGGCCGGCCCACTGCTCGTCGGTCAGCACCTGGCGCAGGGCAAAGACCGTGAGGGCCACGGCGAGCATGCCGAAGACCCCCATCATGGCGGCATGGCCGTGGTTCGGGGTGAGCATGGTCCCCACCTCGAAGTAGCTGACGATGGGGAGGTTGATGAGGAAACCGAAGACGCCGGCGCCGACGAAGTTCCAGAAGCCGACGGCGATCAGGAAGTAGAAGGTCCACTTGTGGGGGATGGAGACCGGTTTGTTGCAGACGTCGCACTTCCCCCGGCTGAGCTTGACGAAGTCCCAGGCATCGAGGGTGAGGAGCGTGAGGGGGACCACCTCCAGGGCCGAGAACATGGCGGCAAGGGCCATGGTGACGGCGGACTGCCCCGTCCAGTACCAGTGGTGGCCGGTGCCGACGATGCCGCTTCCCAGGTAGAGGAGGGCATCCAGGTAGACCACCCGCGCCGCCGTCAGGTGGGAGACCATGCCGAGGTTGTAGAAGATGACCGCCACCATGGCGGTCACGAAGACCTCGAAAAACCCCTCGACCCAGAGGTGGATGATCCAGAACCGCCAGGTGTCCACCACGGAGAAATGGGTGGTGCCGGTGAAGAACATGGCAGGGAGGTAGAAAAGCGGTATGGCCAGGGCGCCGTACAGGAAGAGGGAGGCGATCTCGCGGCGTTCCGGGTCCTGCCGGGCCGGGGTGAGCGCCCGGAACAGGAGGAATCCCCAGAGGACGAGCCCCACCGCCAGGAGGATCTGCCAGGCGCGCCCCAGGTCCAGGTATTCCCACCCCTGGTGGCCGAACCAGAACCAGAGGGAGCCGAGCATCTGCCGGACGCCGAGCATCTCGCCGACCAAGCTCCCCACCACGACCACGACCAAGGCACCGAAGAGGAAATTGATCCCCCCCACCTGCCCCTTCGGCTCCTTGCCGAGGGAGGGGGCCAGAAGGAGCCCCCCCGCCACATAGGCGGTGGCAACCCAGAAGATCGCCAGTTGGAGGTGCCAGGTACGGAGGATGTGGCTGGGGAGGAGGGAGGAGATGTCGATCCCGTAGAAGCTCCCCGGATCGACCCGGTAGTGGACGGTTGCCCCTCCCACCAGGGTCTGGGCGAGGAAGAGGAGCGCCACGACGACGAAGTACTTGATCGTGGCCCGCTGGCTCTCGGTGGTGGCGCCGGGGAGCATCTGGGGATGGATATGCTCCCCCTTCCCCTGCCAGCCGAGGAAGTCGAACTTGCCGAAGGAGAACAGGACGGCGGCGGTGCCGCCCAGGAGCATGATCAGGCTCAGGGCGCTCCAGAGGAAGGCATCGCTGGTGGGGCGGTTGCCCACCTCCGGGTCGTAGGGGAAGTTGTTCGTGTAGGAATACGGCTTGCCGGGGCGGTTGGCGACCGAGGCCCAGGCGGTCCAGGCGAAAAAGGAGGTGAGCTGCTCCAGCTCCCGCTGGTCGCTGATGTAGGCGCCGGGGAGCCCCCCATCGTTCGTGGGGCGGGAGAAATAGTCCCGCCATTTCCGGATCTGCTGCCGGTACGAAGCCGCTTCGGACGCCAGGAAGGTGAGCGTCCGCGACCTCGGATCATAGCGGTTCCCCTTCAGGAGGGTCCCCACCTCGGCGGCAACGGTTTCCCGCTCCGCGTCATTCAACTCTCCGGCATCGCGGCCATAGCGCTGGCGGGCGATGGCCTGCGCCGTCTCCCCCGCCAGCGTATGGAGGTACTCCGCGGAGAAATCGGGCCCCAGGTAGGCGCCGTGCCCCCAGACGGTCCCGTTCTCCATGAGGCCGTACCTGAGGAACACCTGCTGCCCCGCAAGGATGTCGGCCCCGGTGAAGATGGTTGTCCCGTCACCGCTCACCACCCTGTCGGGGATCGGCGGCGCATCCTGGTAGCTTCGGACGGCGATCCAGATCAGCACCGTGAACCCGAGCACGAGGACGAGGATGACGGAATTCCGCCACCAGGGCGAAAGGGTTTCGACCGGCGTGGTTCGTTCGGCCATGTGCGTCCCTCCTTCCCGCTTCCATCCTTGGACATGGGGACGTATCGTCCATCACAACCATCTGATAACAGGCGGGCGCACAGACAACAGTACAACCTTTTCCGGGAAATACAAACCGTCATCCCGGTGCGTGAAGGGCGCGGCTTGACCTTGCCGGGGAATGCGATACCGTAGGGTGCAGGCAACGAACAATCGGGGGGAGACGAGAATGAACGACGAAAAGACGCTCCAGGCGGAAAATGGTGGCTCCACCAGGACCATTGGCGGATTCGTGGCCGAGGATTACCGGACGGCAGAGGTTTTCGAGCGGCACGGGATCGATTTCTGCTGCGGCGGAAATGTTCCCCTTGATGTCGCCTGCCGGCAGAAAGGGATCGACCCGGCCGTCATCCTGGGCGAGATCGAAGCGGCAAAGCAGGAACCGATGGAGCGGAGCCAGAATTTTGCGGCATGGGAACTCCCGTTCCTCGCCGATTACATCGTCGCCGTCCACCATGCCTACATCAAGGATAATGCCGGCCAGATCACCCTGTACGCCCGCAAGGTCGCCGAGGTCCACGGCAGCCGCCATCCCGAAGTGAAGGAGATCGCCGCAATCTTCGACGGGGTTGCCACCGATCTGGCCGCCCATCTGCGCGAGGAGGAGGAAGTCTTCTTCCCGGCCGTGAAACGGGCCGATGCGGCGAGAAAGGCCGGCAGGACTCCGGAGCAGAACGACATCGAAGCGATCAGCGGGGATCTGGTGAAACTCCGCCGGGAGCACGAAGAGGTGGGGGACGCGATTCACACCATCCGCCGCCTTGCCGGGGATTTCGTGGTTCCCGGCGACGCCTGCAACACCTACACGGTCACCTACCGGAAGCTGAAGGAGTTCGAGGACGACCTCCACAAGCACGTGCACCTGGAAAACAACATCCTTTTTCTGAAGGCGGAACGGGAGCTGATTTCATCGGCATCGTGAGCGGGGACAACTAGCAGGGGGGGGGCGATGGCGGCGAGGAACCGCGGCAGAAGCGGGCAACGGATAGACCCGTCCGAGCTGGAACTGGCCCGGGAGGTGGAACGGCTCCTGTTCCCGAAGAGTTCGCCGGTCTGCACCTGGAACTGCATCGGCGTGAAGAACCGCACGGCCGGAGTGCTGGGGGGAGACTATTTCGACTCCGTCCCCCTGCCGGACAGCCGCTTGGCCGTCATCATCGGCGATGTCACCGGCCACGGTCTCCACGCTTCCGTGGTGATGTCGATGCTCTACGGATTCGTCCACCACGCGGCATTCCATCAGATCGATCCGAAGAAACTGGCCGCGCAGGTCAATACCTTTCTCGCCCATTTTGCCGAACGCTCCCGGACCTTCGACCTCTATTTCTCCACCACGCTCTTCCTGGGGATCATCGACCCGAAGACCCTGGAGCTGGAGTACGTCAACGCCGGGCACGTCCCCCCCCTTATCCGCCGCGCCGGCGCCATCATCGAGCTGGCGCCGACCACCACCCCCCTCGGCTATTTCGGAACCCTCGACATCCCGTCCGCCTCGTTCCGCCTGGAACAGGGCGACCGCCTGCTCCTCTATACCGACGGGATCATCGAGGCCGCCAATCCCTCCGGGGACCGGTTCGGCCCGGAACGGCTGAAGGAGGTGCTGGCCCATAGCGGGTCGGATCACCTGGAGTTCCTTGAGCGCGTCTTTGCAAGCCTCCAGACGTTCGGCGCCGCCGATCCTCCCGAGGATGACTGCACCCTCCTTGTCGTGGATATCCACGGTGCCGCAGCCCCGGATTCGTGTTAAACTTGTAATATATGCGGCGTTCAAATTTACCGATCGAGGTGAAATCATGGAAGATTTCAGACGTATTCTCGTGGTGAGCAGAATGACCACCTACTGCCAGGAGGCGGTCCACTGCGGCGTGTCCCTTGCCCGCAAGTATGGGGCGGAACTCTTTCTTATTCACGCAATTCACAACCCGTTCGGACTTGAAGGATGGAACCTCCCGGTCGTTTCCCTTGAAAAGGAGTACGAGGAGATCATGCGGCAGGCAAAGGAGGAGCTGGACAGGATTCTGGCAAAGGAGCGAAGCGATGGCCTGCAGGTGACCGAACTGATCAGGAAGGGGGAGCCGACCAAGGAAATCCTGAAGGCGGTGGAAGAGCTGAAGATCGATCTTCTGATCATGCTCTCCCACGAAGAGTGGCGTATCGAGCACTTCCTGTTCGGGCGGAGCAACGAGGAGATCGTCCGGAAGATGCCCTGCTCGGTCCTTTTCGTGAAAAAGGAACCCCAAGCGGTGAAGTGGTAGGAAAGATCGCTCAGACTGCTCGCCGTTTGAGCGGACGGCAGGCGCAGAAGAAGAGCCCATGGAATGCATCCATGGGCTCTTGTGTTCACCCCTGCGGTACCCGGGGGATGAAGATCTGGTCCGGGTCGAGGACGTCATGGATGAGGCGGAGCTCCTCCCGGGTCGGCGGCTCGGTCTCGCCCGCCACCCGGGAGATGTCGAGGTCGAACTGGCAGAGCTCCCGGATCTCCGCAGGGGTCTTGCCGGGGTGGCAGGTGTCGAGGTACATCCGGCCGCTCTCCTCGTCGAAGCGGAAGACGCCGGCGGTGCTGATGACCGCCGAGGGGCCGCCCCGGTAGGCGGCGCCGTAGAGCTCCCGGCGGGGGACCAGCTCCCCTTCGGGCCACTTCTTCACCCGCCAGCCGGGGCTCGTGATGTAGCTCACGTTCTCCACGAAACGCCGCTTCTCGTGGACCATGATGAAGACGGTCCGCCGGGCGAAGGAGTTGATGTCGGGGTTGCCGCCGCTCCCCGTAAGGCGGAGCTCCGGCGCCAGATAGTCGCCGATGCAGGTGGTGTTCACGTTGCCGAAGACATCCACCTCGGCGCCGCCGAGGAAGCCGAGGTCCACGTACCCCCGCTGGGCGATGCTGAAGGCGTCGTAGAGCCCCGAGGCGCGGGAGGCCCCCATCTCGCAGCGGGCATCCCCCACGGAGGTGGGGATCTCGGGGGGGCGGCCGTCGAGGGTTCCCGCCTCGAAGATCAGCTTCAGGTTCGGGGCGTGGGTCTTCTGGGCCAGCATGATCGCCACCATGGGGAGACCGGTGCCGGCGAAGACCACCTCGTTGTCCCCCACCTCGCGGGAGGCGGCACAGCAGAGCAGGTCGGCGAGTCCGTATTCTCCGGGTGCTGCGTACTCTTTTCCCATGTCACTCCCCCTTCTTTTCCCGGGCGCTGTAGTTGAGCGCCGTGTTCGCCTTGAGCTTGAGCATCCGCGGCCAGCCAAGCTTGTCGAGATAGCCCAGGTGGTCGCGGCCGTGGATCCACTCCTTCGCAAAGTCGTCGAACCCCTCCTGGCTGCGGGTCCGGCCGTAAAAATCCTTGAGGAAGGCGCCGTCCACGTCGTAGCGGCCGAACATCCCGGTGGGGTGGGCACCGAAGGGGCACTCCACGATGTAGTTCACCTCGAAGGAGGGGGTCGTGTTGCGGTCCGCCTCCCGGCGCAGGTACTCCTCGGGGACGATCTCCTCGGCCATGACGATGGTGATGTCGGCGGTACGGGCCGCCTCCGGGTCGGAGTAGTACTGCCCCGCCACCCGCACCGTCCCCTCCTCCCCCACCTGCTGGACGCACATGACCGCCACGTCCACCTTGGCCGCCGGCACCAGGACCTGCTGGCCGGCGCCGTAGAACGGATCGTCCACGAACCGGTACTTGTGGCGGGGAATCCGGGGGTTGTTACCGTCCCGCAGCCCCGCCCGACCGAGCATGTCGTAGGCGGGGTTATGGATGTCGGTCCCGAGCGACGTCTGGGTGGCGGAGAAGGGGGCACCGGCGGCGC
Source organism: Geobacter pickeringii (assembly GCF_000817955.1). NCBI lineage: Bacteria > Pseudomonadati > Thermodesulfobacteriota > Desulfuromonadia > Geobacterales > Geobacteraceae > Geobacter > Geobacter pickeringii. The sequence goes on from NZ_CP009788.1 coordinate 3,540,086, forward strand.
CGGCGGCGAAGCGAAACATCATCTCGGCGTGGCTGTAATCCTCCACCAGGATCTCCCCGTTCCCCACCCGGCGGGAGAGGTTGGCGCCGTACTTGCCGTAGAGCTCATGCCCGACCCAGCACGATTCCCAGATGTCGACGCAGCCGGCGCCGACGAGGAACTCCGTCTGGGGGCCGCCGTTCACCTCGATGAGATGGAGCCCCGTGCGCCCCTGGCGGATCAGTTCGAAAATGATGGCCATGGGGCGGCGCCAGATGGTGAAGCCGGAGAAGGTGAGGCTTGATCCGTTTTTGATGATTTCGGCGGCCTGCTGCAGGGTGATTCTCTTGCTGTTGCTCATGTGCACCTCCTTGCAGGATCGTATTACGCGCTGAAATTCTTCAGGATCTCCCGCGAGATAACAACCCGCTGGATCTCGCTGGTCCCCTCGTAGATGGAGGTGATCCGGGCATCGCGGGCATAGCGCTCCACCGGGAAATCCTGGGTGTAGCCGTACCCCCCGAGCATCTGGATCGCCGTGTAGCAGGCCCGGTTGGCCGCCTCGGTGGCGTACATCTTTGCCATGGATGCCTCCTTGGCGAATGATTTCCCCTGGTCCTTGCGGAAGGCCGCATTCATCAGGAGGAGACGCGCCGCCTCCAACTCGGTGTAGGCATCGGCCACCATCCACTGGATCGCCTGGAAGGAACTGAGCTTCTGGCCGAACTGGGTCCGCTCGGTGGTGTAGCGGGTGGCATAGTCCATGGCTGCCAGCCCGACGCCGAGCCCCAGGGAACCGATCCCGATCCGGCCGCCGGCCAGCTCGCCAACGGCGATCCTGAAACCGTCGTTGAGTTTTCCCATCATGGCGCTCTTGGGAACGCGGCAGTCGGAGAAGATCACCTCGTTGGTGGCCGAGGCATGCTGCCCCATCTTGTGCTCTTCCTTGCCGATGATGAGACCCGGCGTCCCCGCCTCCACCAGGAAGCAGCTGATCCCCTTCCCCTTGGAGGCGGCTTTGTCGGTGACCGCCCAGACCACGAAAACTCCGGCGTAGGGGGCGCTGGTGATGAAGATCTTGGAGCCGTTCAGCACCCAGGAGTCGCCGTCGTCCACGGCCTGGGTTACCATCCCTGCCGGGTCGGAGCCGGCGCAGGTTTCGGTGAGGGCGAAGCTGGCTGCGGCATACTCTCCGGAGCAGATTTTCGGGATGTAGGCCCGCTTCTGCTCCTCGGAGCCGACCGCCTGGATCACCTCGGCGGCCATGTTGTTGACCGAGACGGTAACCGCCGTGGAGGCACAGGCCCGGGCGATCTCGGTCATGGCCACGCTGAAGGCGATTGCCCCCGCCTCGGCGCCGCCGAATTCCTCCCGCACGTTGAGCCCCATGAACCCCACCTCCGCCAGCTTCTTCAGGCTTACCAGCATGGAGCCACGGTCGGTTCCCTGGTCCAGTTGGGCGGCAACCGGCTCCAGTTCGGCCCGGGCAAAGTCGCGGGCGGTCTCCTGGATCAGCTTCTGTTCTTCGGTCAGTTCGAGAAACATATTTCCTCCCCTTTGATGCTCACAAAAAGTCAGCCCGCCACCACGATCGGAATATCCTGCTCCTGCCCCCACTCCTGCCACTCCCGGGCGCTGCGGCCGGCAAAGGCGCCGCGGTACTCCTCCGCGGAGCTCACCCCCAGCGTCTCTTCCAGCCGGCTCTTGAAATGGGGCTCCAGGGCGGCCAGGGCCACCCAGCCGTCGCGGGCTTGATAGAGGTTGTATTCGGGGATGCCGCCGCCGAGGAGGGCGCCGGGGGCGGTGCTGCCGTAGCGGAGCGGCTCGGCCATGGCCGCAGCCGCAGCGGAGAGCGCCACCTCGGCGTAGCCCGCCCCGTTCCCCCGCTCGCGGCCGAGGAGGAGTGCCACGGCGGCCGAGATGGTCTGCTCGGCGCCGGCCATGTCGGCGAGGAGGGTGCGGGGCATGTGGGGCGGGGTGAGGAGCCCCAGGGAGGCCTGGTAGGTCAGGTCGTGCCCCGCCTCGTTCTCCCGGGGGGCCGGATACCCGACGATGGCCACCTGGCAGAGGCGGGGATGCTTCCGGCGAAGCTCCTCCCGGCCGAGGCCGAGCCGGGCCAGGGCGGCGGGGCGGCTGGCGGTGATGAGGAGATCGGCCGTTGCCAGGATGTCGTCGAGGCGGGCGCGCCCGGCGGCATCCTTCAGGTCGAGCCGGACCACCTCCTGCCCCTCGGCCATGTCGCGGTACCAGGCGGCATGGTAGCGCTCCATCGGATCGCCGTCCGGCGGCTCCACCTTCACCACGGCGCCCCCCAGTTGCCGGAGGCGCCGCGCCGCGGCGGGGCCGGGGAGATTCACTGCCAGGTTCACCGCCACCATTCCCTTGAGGGGTTCCATGGTTCCTCCTTCGGGTCATTCCCCGCGGGGTCCGATGCAGATCGGCCCGCATCCCTGGCAAAAATTCGGGGGCAGGCCCGTCGACCTGCCCCTGCCGATGGCGGCAACCAGGAGTAACAGCGATGGGACCGCTCAGTGGGCCGGACGCTCCGGCATTACTGCAGCTTGGCCGTAAAAGCCGGCACGAACTGCATCACGTCGGCCACCACCAGGACGTCGGCCACCTCGCCGATGGGGGCGTCCTTGTCCTTGTTGATGGCGACGATGAAGTCGGATTTCTTCATGCCGGCCAGGTGCTGGATCGCCCCCGAAATGCCGCAGGCGACGTAGAGCTTGGGACTCACGGTCTGGCCGGTGGTCCCCACCTGGTGGCTGTGCTCCACCCAGCCGGCATCCACCACCGGGCGGCTCGCGCCGAGTTCTCCCCCCAGGGCCCTGGCCAGCCCCTCGATGACCGGGACGTTTTCCTTCTTCCCCACCCCCCGGCCGGCACTGACGATCACCTCGGCCCGGGTGAGGTCCACCCCCTTCGCCTCCGCCGGCTCATAACCGACGAACTCCACCCCTGTCGCCCCGTCCGCCACGTCGATCCGCTCCACCTGCGGGGCTCCCGCGGGGATCCCCGTGGCACCGAAGGCGCCGGCCTGGATGGTGAGGACCGATTTTGCCGTCTTGGGGGCAACGGTGCGGCGCATCTTGGCGTTGCAGCACCCCACCTCGTACCCTCCGTCGACGATGCCGACGATCTCCGACACCTGGCCGGCCCTGAGGACTGCGGCCACGCGGGGGGCCAGGTCCCAGCCGTAGGAGGAGTGGACGAAGACGACGCAGTCGGCTCCGCTTCGCGCCACCGCCTCCAGAACGATCCGCTTGTGGACGTCGGGGTTGTACTCGCCGTACTTCGCCGCATCGGCCAGGTAGAGCGTCCCGGTGCCGGCGGGAAGGGCGGCGTCGCTCCCGATGAGGACCAGCGCCCGCTCCGCGCCGAGCCGGTCGGCAAAGGCGAGGAGTTCGTAGGTTGAATCGAGAAGCGTTCCTTCCCGGTATTCGCAGACAAGCAGTGCTTTCATATCGTTCCTCCTCCTACCGGAGCACGGTCGTTTTTTCCTTCAGGATCCCGTAGAGCTGCTCCACCAGGCTCCCCACCTCCCCTTCCAGCACGACTCCCCCCCCCTTGCGGGCCGGCGGATAGAACCGCGCCGTGGCGGCCACGGGCTCTTCCTGTAGCAGCCCGGAGGCGGCCACGCCGAGGATCTCCTTCTTCTTGGCCTTCATGATGTTGGGAAGGGTCGGGTAGCGGGGGATGTTGAGGCCGAGCTGACAGGTGACCACCGCCGGAAGCCGCAGCCTGGCGACCCCCTTGATCCCCCCCTCCAGCTCGCGCGTGGCGGTCACCACCCCGTCGGCGAAGGCGAACCCCACCAGGGTCGTGGCGCAGGCAAAGCCGAGGAGCTCCGCCACCAGCACCCCCACCTGGGCCGACCCCCGGTCCTGGGACTGCATCCCGGTGAAGATGAGGTCGAACCCTTCACCCCCGGCAAAGGTGGCGATGACCGAGGCGATCTGCCACGGGTCCTTCCCCTGGGGGGCCGGGTCCTGGATGTGGACCCCGCGGTCGCACCCCATGGCGAGGGCCTTCTTGATCGCCTCGTTCACCCGGTCCGGGCCGATGGAGAGGACCGTCACCTCCGGCTCGCCGCCGAGCTGCTCCTTGAGCTGCACCGCCTGCTCCACGGCGTATTCGTCGTACTCGTTCATCCGGAAGGCGAGATCGCTCTCCTCGAACCAGGTGCCGCCGCCGTCGGGCCTGAAACGGGACTCCATGTCCGGGACCTGTTTGACGCAGACGAGTATTTTCATGTGAACCTCCCTTGGGATCATCCGCCACAGAGACACGGAGACACAGAGAAAACTGAAAGAGGGCTTCAGGGTTCAACCCTGCTTCATTGTTTTTCTCCGTCCCTCTGTGCCTCCGTGGCGAATTTTCAGATTTGAAGCCTCTCCGCCACGATCTCCGCCAGGTCCCTCACCCGCATGCTCCCCTCGAAGCCGCCGGTCTTGATCCCGTCCTCGAACATGGTGAGGCAGAAGGGGCAGTTGGCCACCAGCAGCGGCGCGCCGCTCTCTTCGGCCATCCGGACCCGGGCCTCGCTGATCTTGGTGCCGAGCTTCTCCTCCGCCAGGATTCGCCCCCCGCCGGCGCCGCAGCAGAAGCTGTCGCCGCCGGCTCTCTCCATCTCCCGCAGATCCCCGCCGGCGGCGGCGAGGACCGCCCGGGGCTCGGCGAAGATATCCTTGTAGCGCCCCAGGTAGCAGGAGTCGTGGTAGGTGACGGGGAAGCGCTCCGCCGCCGGGGAGAGGGCGAGGCGGCCGCTCCGGATAAGCCCGTGGATGAAGGTGGCGTAGTGCTCGGTCTCCAGCCCGAAGCCGAGATCCCGGTAGTCGCGGGAGAGGGTGTTGAAGCAGTGGGGGCAGGTGGTGACGACCTTTTTCGCCCCGCTCGCCTGCATCGCCTCGATGTTCTCGGCGGCCACCATCTGGTAGAGGTACTCGTTGCCGAGCTTTCTCACCGGCTCGCCGCAGCACTTCTCATCCTTGCCGAGGATGCCGACCCGGATGCCGGCGGCGGCGCAGATCTTCACGAAGCTGCGGGCCACTTCGCGGTTCCGCCTGTCGAAGGAGGCGTAGCAGCCGGCGAAGTAGAGGATGTCCGCCTCCTCCCCCTCCGCGACCCGGGCCACGGGGAGCCCCTCGGCCCAGTCGCCCCGGCCGGCGTAGGCGAGGCCGAAGGGGTTGCCGTTCACCTCCACGTTGCTCACGGCGGTGCGGACCTCGTCGCCGGGGAACTCCCCCTCCATGAGGGAGAGGCTGCGGCGCATCTCCACGATCTTGTTCACGTGCTCGATCTCGGCCGGGCAGACGTCCTGGCAGGCGCGGCAGGTGGTACAGCTCCAGAGGGCATCGGCGGTGACGGTCTCCAGCAGTGAGGAGCCGGGGGCGCTCCACGCCGCCTCCCCCACCTGCTGCACCACCTTCATGGGGGAGAGGGGTTTTTCGGTGGCAGCGGCGGGGCAGCGTTCCTGGCAGCGCGCGCAGCCGGTGCAGGCGTCGGCATCGAAGATATCCTTCCAGGTGAGATCGGTCACCTTCGTGGCACCGAACTGCTCCTGCCCCTCGTCCTCCAGGTTGAGGGTGGCGATGGTCCCCTTCTCCTCCAGGGGGGCGAAGAAGGAGTTGGCGGCGGTGGTGAGGATATGCCGCAGCTTGGTGTAGGGGAGGGCGGCGATGAAGCCGAGGACGAGGGCGAAATGGGTCCACCAGAGCACCTTGTGCACGGTGCGGATCGAATCGTCAGTGTAGCTGGTGAAGAGGTGGGCGAAGAGGTATCCCCCGGGAGAGAAGCGCGCCAGGGCCGGGTTCTGCTGCAGCTCCGTGGCGGCCATCCGCGCCCCCTCCACGCAGAAGCCGGTGACAAGGATGGCGAAGAGGAGCTGGTGGACGATGTAGTCGTCGTTCACCGTCTCCAGCCCCGCGGGCTTCACCATGAAGCGCCGGATGAAGAGGGCCGCCAGCATCACGATCGCCACGAGCCCCGCCAGATCCAGCGACAGCGAGAAGGCCTCGTAGAACCCACCCGTGAGGATGTTCACGCGCATCAGGGGGGCGAAGAAATCGGCCTGGAGCATCACCACCATCGTTCCGGCAAAGAGGGTGAGGAACCCCCAGAAGAAGAGGGCGTGGGGAATCCCCCCCCCCTTCACCCGGGCCACCTTCTCCTGACTCAGCACCCGGGAGACGAGGCGTTTCACCCGCTCGTCAAAGCGGTCGAACCGGTCGAGCCCCCTCCCCTGCCGCCAGACCGCCGACCGCTGCCAGAACCCCCAGGCCATGATGCCGAACGCCACCAGGGTGAGGAGGTACATGGGGATCACGACGCCGTGGCCGATGTTCCAGTAGATTTCGCGGGTGGATTCCATTATGCCTCCTTCTTCCTTTCCGGCCTTTAAGCTTTGGCCATTCCCCCTTCACCGCAGCCGAGCGAGCACGGACGGAGCGGAAAAGGGCGTCCCGACTGTCTGAGCGAAGCGAGTTTCGGGGCGACCCCGCATCGGCCAGCGCAGGGAGGGGAGCCCGAAGGGCCTGGGGCGCAGGGGCGCCGTTTTCTTTGCCTTCTTTCTTTTGGGCGAGCAAAAGAAAGAAGGTGGGTCCGGGCAAAGCCCGGGAAAGTCAGCTGAGCAGAAGTTTAGAGATAACCACCCGCTGTACCTCGTTGGTCCCCTCGTAGATCTCGGTGATCTTGGCGTCGCGGAACATCCGCTCCACCTCGTAGTCACAGATGAAGCCGTAGCCGCCGTGGATCTGGATCGCCTCCTTGGTGACGTAGGTGGCGGCCTCGGAGGCGAGCATCTTGCACATGGCCGATTCCATGGTGTAGTTCTTCTTGCCGTCCTTGAGGCAGGCGGCCTTGTAGGTCATGAGCTTGCTGGTCTCGATCTTTGCCCACATGTCGGCCAGCTTGAACTGGATCGCCTGGAGGTCGCAGATGGGGGCGCCGAACTGCTTGCGCTCCTTGGAGTAGGCCAGGGCCCGGTCGAAGGCCCCCTCGGCGATCCCCAGGGCCTGGGAGGCGATGCCGATGCGGCCGCCGTTCAGGGTATCCATGGCGATCTTGAACCCCTGCCCCTCCTGGCCCAGGAGGTTCTCCGCCGGGACCCGGACACCGTCCAGGGCGAAGGCGGTGGTGTAGCTGCCGCGGATGCCGAGCTTCTTCTCGTTCTTGATGATCTCCACCCCCGGGGAGTGGAGATCGACGATGAAGGCCGACACCCCCTTGTGCTTCAGGCTCTTGTCGGAGGTGGCGAAGACGACGCCGGTCCCCCGGTAGCCGCCGTTGGTGATGAAGATCTTGGAGCCGTTGAGGACGAATTCGTCCCCCTCGCGCCGGTAGGTGGTGGCGATGCTTCCGGCGTCGCTCCCGGCGTCGGGCTCGGTCAGGAGGAAGCAGCCGATGATCTCGCCGCTGTTGAGGGCCGGGAGCCACTTCTTCTTCTGCTCCTCGGTGCCGAAGGTGTAGATGGGGCCGCAGCAGAGGGAGGTGTGGGCCGAGATGAGGACGCCGCTGGAGCCGCACGCCTTGGAGACCTCCTCCACCACGATGGCATAGGAGAGCATGTCGAGGCCGGCCCCGCCGTACTCCTCGGGGAGGTAGCTCCCCATGAACCCCATCTCCCCCATCTTCCGCACCAGCTCGTCGGGAATCGCGTGCTCCTCGTCGATCTTCGCGGCGATCGGCTTGATCTCCTTCTCGACGAAGTCGCGCACGGCATCCTGCAATACCTTGTGGTCCTGGCTCAACTCGAAGTTCATGGTGTATCCTCCGTGTTGTAGGGGCAATTCATGAATTGCCCCTACGAGGTTATTTCCCCGTGAATACCGCTTTCCGCTTCTCCACGAAGGCCGCCATCCCCTCCTTCTGGTCGGCGGTGGCGAAGAGCACGCCGAAGAGGGAGGCCTCGTAGCGGAAGCCGTCTTCCTTCGTCATATTGAGCCCGTTGGCGATGGCGTTCTTGGCGTAGGCAACGCCGAGGGTCCCGACGCCGGCAATGGCGGCCGCGGCCTCCTGCGCCTTGGGGAGGAGCTCCTCCGGCGGAAAGAGCTCGTTCACGATCCCCCAGGCCAGGGCCTTGTCGGCCGTGACCATTTTTCCGGTGAAGATCAGCTCGTTGGCCCGGTTCTTCCCGATGAGCCGCGCCAGGTTCTGGGTGCCGCCGAAGCCGGGCATGATTCCGAGGGTCACCTCGGGGAAGCCGAGCTTCGCCTTCTCCGAGGCGTAGATGAAGTCGCACCCCAGGGCCAGCTCCAGCCCGCCTCCCAGGGCGAAACCGTTCACCGCGGCGATCACCGGGGTCCGCATCTTCTCCATCGCCATCATGCAGTGCTGCCCCTTCAGGGCGAACTGGTGCCCCTCGTAGGAGTTCATGGCCGCCATCTCCTTGATGTCGGCCCCGGCCACAAAGGCCTTCTCCCCGGCGCCGGTGAGGACCACCGCCTTCACCGCCGGATCGTACTCCAGTTGATAGAACGCCGCGGCGAGCTCGGTCAGCACCTCGCCGTTCAGGGCATTGAGGGCCTGGGGGCGGTTCACGGTGAGGGTGGCGACGCCGGCGGCGGTTTCGATCAACAAATTATTAAAATCCATAAAAGCCTCCATTTTTGCCACAGAGACACAGAGACACTGAGAAAAAGAAAAAAACCGTTTAAAAACACTTTTTCTGGGTTACTTCAAAAGCCTTCAATCCTGGTATCCTGACTATCCCTGCTGAATCGTCTGTCGCCTTTCTCTGTGTCTCCGTGCCTCTGTGGCAGATTCTAGTAAGAATAAAATCCCCGTCCCGACTTGCGCCCCAGATACCCCGCGTTCACCATCTTCACCAGGAGCGGACAGGGGCGGTACTTGGGGTCCTTGAAGCCGTCGTAGAGGACGTTCATGATCGCCAGGCAGGTGTCGAGGCCGATGAAGTCTGCCAGGGTGAGCGGCCCCATGGGCTGGTTGGTGCCGAGCTTCATCCCCTTGTCGATGTCCTCGGCGGTGGCGATCCCCTCGTAGAGGGCGAAGACCGCCTCGTTGATCATCGGCATCAGAATGCGGTTGACGATGAAGCCGGGGTAGTCCTGGGAGACTGCCATCTCCTTGTCGAGCTTCGCCACCAGCTCCGCCGTGACCGCAAAGGTCTCGTCGCTGGTGGCGTGGCCGCGGATCACCTCCACGAGCTTCATCACCGGCACCGGGTTCATGAAGTGCATGCCGATCACCTTCTCGGGGCGCCGGGTGACGGCGGCGATCTTGGTGATGGGGATGGAGGAGGTGTTGGAGGCGAGGATGGCGCCGGCCTTTGCCGTCTCGTCGAGCCGGCGGAAGATCTCCAGCTTCAGCGGCTCGTTTTCGGTCACCGCCTCCACGGCGAAGTCGACGGCGGCAAGGTCAGCCAGGGCCTGGGTCGTCCGGATCCGCCCCACGGTTTCCCCCACCAGCGCCTCGGGGATCGCCCCCTTCTTCGCCTGGCGCTCCAGGTTCTGCCGGATGGTCGTCACCGCCTTTTCCAGCTGGGGCGCCGCGATGTCGTAGAGCACCACCTGGTAGCCAAACTGGGCGAAGACGTGGGCGATGCCGTTCCCCATCTGCCCCGCGCCGAGAACACCGACTTGCTTGATCATTGCCAACCTCCTGAAAAAAATTCTTCGCCACGGAGACACGGAGGCACAAAGAAAATCTTAAGAACGTCCATCAATTCCTGAATCTCTATCCGGCCGGCGACTTCGACTCATGTTTTTGGCTTTCTCCGTGTCTCTGTGTCTCCGTGGCGAGGTTTCAATGTCACATCCGCTCGAAGATCACCGCCACCGCCTCCCCGCCACCAATGCAGAGGGTGGCCAGGCCGTAGCGCTTCTGGCGCCGGTGCAGCTCCCGGATGACCGTGGCGGCGAGGCGGCCGCCGCTGGCGCCGATGGGGTGGCCGAGGGCGCAGGCGCCGCCGTTGACGTTCACCTTCTCGGGATCGAGGGAGAGCCCCTTGATGGCGATGAGGGCCACGGAGGCGAAGGCCTCGTTGATCTCGAAGAGGTCGATGTCGGAAACCGCCACCCCCGCCTTCTCGCAGACCTTCCGGATGGCGCCCACGGGAGCCTCGGGGAAGTGGTCCGGGTGGCGACTCTCGGTGGCCGATGCCACGATCCGCGCCTTCGGCGTCAGGTTGAAGCGTGTGAGCCCCGCCTCGTCGGTGAGAAGGGCCATGGCGGCGCCGTCGTTGATGGTGGAGGCATTGCCGGCGGTGATGGTGCCGTCCTTCCTGAAGACCGGCCGCAGCTGGGTCAGCTTCGCGACATCGACCTTGAACGGCTCCTCATCGTCCGCCAGGGTCACCTCGCCCCCCTTGCCGTTTTTCACCACCGGCACGATCTCGTCCCGGAAGACCCCTTCCTTCACCGCCGCCTGGGCCCGCTGGTAGGAGCGGAGGGCGAAGGCGTCCTGCTCCTCGCGGGAAAGATTGTTGCGGGCGGCGCTCTCCTCGCCGATCTCCCCCATGTGGCGGCCGGTGTAGGGGTCCTGGAGGCCGTCGTAGATCATGAGGTCGATCACCTCCCCGTGCCCCATGCGGTAGCCGGTGCGCCCCTTCTTGAGGAGGTAGGGGGCGAGGGACATGTTCTCCATCCCGCCGGCGATGACGAGCCGGGCGTCGCCGAGGCGCAGCGCGTCGGCCCCGAGCATGATCGCCTTGAGGCCGCTGCCGCAGACCTTGTTGATGGTCATGGCGTGGGCCGCGTCGGGGATTCCCGCGCCGCGCATCGCCTGCCGGGCCGGGGCCTGGCCGCAGCCGCCGGAGAGGACCTGGCCGACGATCACCTCGTCCACCGTCGCCGGATCGAGGCCGGCCTTCGCCAGGAGCCCGGCCATGACGGTGGCCCCCAGCTTCGGGGCCTCCACGTCGGCGAGCATCCCACAGAAAGAGCCAAAGGGCGTTCTCAGCGCATCCACCACGAATATCTCGTTCATCGAAGCCTCCCGATTGGTATGTCACGTTTGTAGACAATATAAAAACAGTTTACGTTCATGTCAAGTATATATAAAACACTTTTATAAATATTTTCAAGAATGCGACCGATGCAATTTTTTTATCCTGATATTTCAGGACATTTCGCATGTAACCGCATGCACAAATTTTTATAGCCAAGAAATCACATCATTTAATATCTTACGTTAAGGTAATATACGAAGAATTGAAACCGTTGATCCGTGCCGGTGGGCCAAGACTGAAACGGAGAGGGGAAACGGGGGGAAACGCGCGCGCCGGCCGGGAACTTTCCCGCGCCGGCGCCCACATCCGGTTTCGGGTCTGCCTCACTGCATCATCCGGGCGGTCAGGGCCGGCACGAACTGCATCACGTCGGCCACCACCAGGATGTCGGCCACCTCGCCGATGGGGGCGTCCCGGTCCGTGTTGATCGCCACGACGAAATCGGCCTTCTTCATCCCGGCCACGTGCTGGATGGCGCCGGAGATGCCGCAGGCCACATAGAGACGGGGGCTCACCACCTGGCCGGTGGTGCCGACCTGGTGGCCGTGGTCGACCCAGCCGGCATCCACCACCGGCCGACTCGCCCCCAGCTCTCCACCCAGGGCCCGGGCGAGGTCGGCGATGACCGCCACGTTCTCCTTCTTGCCGACCCCGCGGCCGGCGCTGACGATGATCTCGGCCTTGCCGAGGTCGACCCCTTTCTTCTCCGCCGCCTCGTAGCCGACGAACTCGATGCGGGGGGAATCGTCCGCCAGGTCGAGCCGCACCACGGTCGGCACCCCGTGGGGGAGCCCCGACGGGGCGAAGGCGCCGGCCTGGATGGTGACGACGGTGCGGGAGGTCATGGGCGCCACGGTGCGCCGCAGCTTGGCGTTGCAGCAGCCGACCTCGAAGGTGCCGTCTCCGGCCACGGCGACCACCTCCGACACCTGGGCGGCCCCGAGGGCCGCCGCCACCCGGGGAGCCAGGTCCCAGCCGTAGGAGGAGTGGATGAAGACGATGCAGTCGGGATCCTCCCGCTCCGCCGCCGCCAGCACGATCCGCTTGTGGAGCTCCGGATTGTATTCGCCGCCGCGGGCCCCGTCGGCGAGGTAGAGGGTCCCCTCGGCCCGGGGGACGGCATCCTCTCCCCCGACGAGGACGAAGGCCCGGGATGCGCCGAGTCGTTCGGCAAAGGCGATGAGTTCGTAGCTTTCGTCCCGCAGGTTTCCTTCCCGGCATTCACAGACAAGTAATACGTTCATGGCGATTACCTCCTAGCGCGGCACCACGGCCTTCTGCTTCAGGATCCCGACGAGCCGCTCGGCCATGTCGTTCACCTCCCCCTCCATGACCACCCCTCCGCCCCGTTTCTCCGGCCGATGGAGCCGGAGGGTGACGGCCCGCCGTTCCTCGCCGGAGAGCCCGGCCGTCGCCAGGGGAAGGATCTCCTTCTTCTTCGCCTTCATGATGTTGGGGAGGGTCGGGTACCGCGGGACATTGAGGCCGAGCTGGCAGGTGACCACCGCCGGCATCCCCAGCTTCACCACCCCTCTCGTCCCCCCCTCCAGCTCCCGCCGCACGGTGATGACGCCGTTGTCATAGGCGAAGCCGACGATGGTCGAGACGCAGGGATAGCCGAGGAGTTCGGCCACCATGATCCCCACCTGGGCGGAGCCCCGGTCCTGGGACTGCATCCCGGTGAAGACGAGGTCGAACCCCTGGTCCCGGGCAAAGGCGGCGATGAGGGAGGCGATCTGCCACGGATCCTTGCGGGACGCCTCGGGATCCTGGAGATGGACGCCACGGTCGCACCCCATGGCCAGCGCCTTCCGGATCGCCTCGCCGACCCGGTCGGGACCGATGGAGAGGACCGTGATCTCGGGGAGATCGCCGAGCTGCTCCTTGAGCCGGACCGCCTGCTCCACGGCGTACTCGTCGTACTCGTTCATCCGGAAGGCGAGGTCCCCTTCCTCGAACCAGTCGCCGGCGCCGCTCACCCGGAACCGCGACTCCATGTCGGGGACCTGTTTGATGCAGACCAGAATCTTCATGCGTGACCTCCTGGGGCGGAGCACGTCTCCGCCCCCCCCTGACCCGGAACGTTCCGCCCCCGGGACGGGGGCGGGGACGGATCAGAAGAAGTAGAATGCGGCAAAGCGGGCGACGTTGGCGGTACCGCTCTCCGCCAGCCCCGCCAGGGTGCCGCTGCCGTTGGTGACGTTGCCGTACTGGGTGTTGAGGTTCTGGTACTCCACCGCCAGCCGCACCGCGGCATTCAGGTCGTAGGCGATGTTGGCGTAGAGGTTGGAGTTGGATTTCTCGAAGTTGCTGATGCCGCTGTAGCTGGCGTAGTTATAGGCGTTCCTCCGCCCGTAGCCGGCGGTTATCCCCAGGTCCTGGGTGGGGTAGAAGATGAGCTGGCCGTAGAAGCCGTACCCCTTGGCGGCGCTCTTGCTGCCGGCGGGGCCGACGATGGTCCCCGCGGTGGCACCGTTCACGCTCTGGTTGGCAGCCATGAGGAGCTGTCCCTCGAAGGAGGCGGTCATCGCCCGGCTCTTGCCATCCTTGGAGGGGAGGAGCGGCACGAAGGTGTAGAGACCGTACCCCCAGGTGTCCACGCTCTTGCTGTTCCCCCCCACGTCCTGCTTGCCGTAGAGGCCGAAGAGGCCGGCGGTGAGCGAGTTCATGGAGAGGCCGAAGTAGCCGGGAGCAACCCCGAGGCTCTTGCTGACGAGCATCGCCTGCCCCGCCACGTTCACGTTCCCCCCCCACGAATCGCTCCCCGCCCCGCTCTGGGCGTTGCTATCCTGCACCGGGTTCTGCACGCCGAGGACGAGCCGCAGGGCGTTGTCCTGGGTCAGATCCACCCGCTGCGTCACCCGTACCTGGGGGACCCGGGGGTTGTTGGGGGCGCCGGTCTTGTTGCCGGAGCCGAAGTCGACGGTGGAGGAGATGGCCGGGCCGAAGATGTCGTAGGCCTGCCCCACCAGCAGCTGGGTCTTCGTCCAGTCGAGGGTGGCGTTGGCGAGCCGCATCCGCAGGTTGGGGCTCTCGTTGGAAGCGCCGCTGGCGCCATAAAAATCAGCCTCGATGATGGCGTTGGTCTTGGCGCCGAGGAAGGTCGGGCCGGCAACCTTCAGCCAGAAGCGGGACTGGCGGGCGGTGAAGATGGACTGGTCCTGCTGGCCGGCGACGGAACTGCTCTTGGGGATGCCGTTCTGGAGCGTCCCCAGGGCGCCGTTGGCCCCCAGGTTCACCGAGTTGTAGGCGTAATCGAGCTTGACGAAACCGCCGATGGAGAGGTTGAACTTGCTGGTGACCGGCGACGCCATCTTGCCGTAGATCCCCGGGGCCACCTCGCACGAAGGCTCGAAATCGCAGTTGTAGGCCGGCGCCGTGGCCTGGGGGACCTCCTGGGCCAGGACGGGCGTCGCCGCCAGCAGTGCTGCCGCAACCGATATGGATACTCTCTTGATCATTCATTCCTCCTTCACTGTCATTGAAATATGTCGACACCAACTCCCCTGCCGCGCTCACCTGCACCCCGCACCACACCCCCTCTTCCCCGCCTCTCCCGTCAGCCGGCGGATCTGGTCAAAGCCGAAAACCGGCCGTCACTCCACCCTCACCAGGTCGTTCACCCGTGCCTCGCCCCCCTCCCCGAGCCTCCCGCAGATGGGGCCGGACGGGCCCGGATCGATGGTCGTCACCGTCCCCACCAGGGGTCCCGGGACAAAGCCGATCCCTTCAACCACACTGCCGCCGCGATGCACCGGCAGCTTCACCCCGGGCCTGACCCCGGCCCCCCGCTCGGAGCTGAAGCAGACCCGCTCCTTGTCCACCGAGACCACCCGGTAATAGCGGGGATAGGGACGGGGCTCCCCCCCTCTCGGCGGCGGCGCGGGGGCCTCGCCGGCACCCCGGGTCGCCGCTTCATACCCTTTCTTCACCAGCTCCCCCCCGCGGGGGATGCCGCTCTCCACGTAGCGCCGCGGGACCCAGACGGTGGCCGGGGCGGACGGGGACATGGTGGCGGCCGGATTATCGACCTCCACATACTCCTCGGAGGGGGGGGGAACCGGCCGGTTCCCCGCGCACCCCGCAAGGGCGAAGAGGACGATGCACGCGAGCAGGGGGTAACGTTTCATGTGGTTGCTCCTTTCCATGTCTGGCCATTCCGGTCGTCATATGCCGCCGGGGGGGCCGAGTAGCCGACGCAGGTGCCGTGAAGCTCGTGGTGGATGGTGTCGAGCATCTCCCAGACGTTTTCGGCCCCCTCGCTCACCCGGGCGTTGATCGCCAGCGGGAGAGAGCCGAGGAGGAGCATCCGGAGGTTGCCGCACCCCTCCCCCCCTCCCAGCGTCTCGAAGATCTTTCGGGTCAGCCCCTTCCCCACCGGGGTTCCCACCAGGAGATCGAGCCGGGCCTGGATCTTCCGGCAGTTGCCGGTGGGGGAGCGCGCGAAGTCGGCGCGGATGGCCCGGATGGCGAGGGTGTCGGGCTCCACGGTGGTTTCCACCGCCAGGTCGTGGAACCGGTCGACCATGGTGGCGGTCATCACGATGGCGTGATCCGCCGCTCTCCCGATGCTGAACGTGATGTTTCTCTGGAAACCGTCCATGGGCGTCACTCCTCTCGTGGGGGCGTTCCCCGGTTAGAGCGCCATCGTTCCCACTCCGCGGGGGACGGCAAGGGGGGCGTCCGTCGCCCGGCGCACCGTATCGGCGTCCACCCCCGGCGCCAGCTCCCGGAGCACCAGCCCGTCGCCGGTGACATCCATCACCGCCAGGTCGGTGATGATCCGGTTCACCACCCCCCGCCCGGTGAGGGGGAGGGTGCATTGCCCGAGGATCTTTGACTGGCCGTTCCTGCTGCAGTGCTCCATGACCACCACGATCTTCTTCGCCCCGTGGACGAGGTCCATGGCCCCCCCCATCCCCTTCACCATCTTGCCGGGGATCATCCAGTTGGCCAGGTCGCCGCCGGCCGACACCTCCATCCCCCCGAGGATGGCGAGGTCGATGTGCCCCCCCCGGATCATGGCGAAGGAGTCGGCGCTGCTGAAGATGCAGGCCCCGGGGATCATGGTGATGGTCTCCTTCCCGGCGTTGATCAGCTCCGGGTCCACCTCCTCATCGGCCGGATAGGGGCCGATGCCGAGGAGTCCGTTCTCCGACTGGAGGACCACGTGGCGGTCCGCCGGGATGTAGTTCGCCACCATGGTCGGGATGCCGATCCCCAGGTTCACGTAAAAACCGTCCTCCACCTCCTGCGCCGCCCGCTGGGCCAGCTGTTCCCGTGTCAATGCCATTGCCGCTCTCCTTTCCCGTCAGGCCCGGACCGTGCGCCGCTCGATCCGCTTCTCGTAGTCGTCGCACCGCACGACCCGCTGCACATAGACGCCGGGGGTGTGGATGAAGGCCGGGTCCAGCCCCCCCGGCTCCAGCAGTTCCTCCACCTCGGCGATGGTCACCTTCGCCGCCGTGGCCATCATCGGGTTGAAGTTGCGGGAGGTCTTGTTGTAGACGAGGTTCCCCATCCCGTCCCCCTTCCACGCCTTCACCAGGGCGAAGTCGGCCACCAGTCCCGTCTCCAGGAGGTACTCCCGACCGTTGAAGCACCGCACCTCCCGCCCCTCGGCCAGGGGGGTCCCGACGCCGGCCGGGGTATAGAAAGCCGGAATCCCCGCCCCGCCGGCCCTGATCCGCTCCGCCAGGGTCCCCTGGGGAAGGAGCTCCACCTCCAGCTCGCCGGAGAGGAACTGGCGCTCGAACTCCCGGTTCTCCCCCACGTAGGAGGAGACCATCTTCCTGATCTGCCGGTTCTGCAGGAGGATCCCGAGGCCGCAGTCGTCCACCCCGCAGTTGTTGGAGATGACGGTGAGCCCCTTCACCCCCTTCTCCCGCAGGCCGAGGATCAGCTTTTCGGGGATTCCCACCAGGCCGAAGCCGCCGACCATGAGGGTCGCCCCGTCATGGATCCCCTCCAGGGCACTGTCGATCGATGATTGCACTTTCATGGCACGTTCTCCCTTTCCCGCGTCTCCGTCTCTCACGCGTCCCGCAGGGTGAATTCCCAGGCGCACCAGAAATAGTCCGGGTGCGGATCGGGGGGGCAGGCGACGCAGCGGGTCTCGATCCGGGGATCGACGGTGCGGGCGAATTCCGCGTACTCCACGATCCCCACCGACTTGCAGGGGAAGTCGGGGAGCCCCTTGCGCTTGCGGGCCACCTGGACCCGGCACTCCACCATCTGGAAGAGCGCCCGGGTGGCGGAGACCTCCACCGACTGCTGGAGGTTCAGGCGGGCGTAGAGGCGGTGCTTGAGGCACTCCACCAGGGCGGGGATCCCCCCACCGGGCTCGATGCCGAGGCGCGCCATGATCCGCTGGGCCTCGATGACGGTGAACCGGCGCCACGCCTCGCGGTCGGCGTCCATGGCCGCCTCCATGCCGTGGGTGGTCTCGATGGCCTGGAACCAGAGGCCGTCGTGGGCGAGCCAGTTCTTGGCGCTGTCGACGATGATGTCGACCAGCTGGTCCTTGCTCAATCCGTAGAGGAGGCGGACCCCCTCGTCGAGGTGGACCCCCTGGGGGGGCATCAGGCCGGCGGTACAACAGGTATCGGACATGTCGATCTCCTTTGGTTAAGAACTTATTCCGTAAATAACTTTGCGAAGGATCGCGCCCGGAGGTGGCACCGTGCGCCGGGAGAAGGAGGCGCCCACCCCGGCGCACGGTGCAGGTCCCAGGTCTCAGGATCCCGGGCCGTTTCTTTAGATCCGGTTCATCCGCCGGGCCTCCGCCGTCAGCTCCTCCCGGAAGTCGGGATGGGCGATGGCGATCAGGTTCAGGGCCCGCTGCCGGGCGGTCTGCCCCCGGAGCTTCGCCACCCCGAACTCGGTCACGACGGAGTCGACGTCGTTCTTGTTGGTGGTGACCACCGCCCCCGGCTTGAGGGTCGGCACGATGCTGGAGACCGTCCCGTTCTTGGCGGTGGCGGCGGTGGTGATGAAGCTCTTCCCCCCCCGGGAGATGTTGGCCCCCCGGACGAAGTCGGCCTGGCCGCCGGTGCCGCTCCACTGGACGTGGCCCAGGGATTCGGAGCAGCACTGGCCGAGGAGGTCCACCTCGATGGTGGCGTTGATGGCCACCACCCGGTCGTTCGCCCCGATGTTGTACGGGTTGTTGGTGAAGTCCACCGGGTGCATCTCGATCATCGGGTTCTCGTTCATGAACTCGTAGAGGCGCCTGGTCCCCAGGGCGAAGGTGCCGAGGGTCTTGCCGGGGAGGAGGTTCTTTTTCGAGTTGTTCACCGCCCCCGAGAGCATCAGGTCCACCATGCCGTCGGTGATCATCTCGGTGTGGATGCCGAGATCCCGCTTTTTCAGAAGCGCCTTGCAGACCGCGTTGGGGATGCCGCCGATGCCGAGCTGGAGGGTGGAGCCGTCCTCGATGAGCTCGGCGATATGACCGCCGATCGCCTCCTCCACCGCGGTGATGGGAGGGATGGCCAGCTCCACGATGGGGTCGGCGCACTCGATGATGAAGTCCACCTCGGAGATATGGATGTGGCAGTTGCCGTGGGTGCGGGGGGCGTGGGGGTTCACCTGCACCACCACCCGCTTCGCCTTCTTGACCGCCTCCATGGTGTAGGCCACCGAGAGGCTGCAGGTGAAGAAGCCGTGCTCGTCCATGGGGGAGACCACGGTCCCGGCCAGGTCGATGGGCCAGTACTCCCGCAGCAGCTTCGGCACCTCATGGAAGTAGTTGGGGACGAAGTCGGCCCAGCCGTTCTGGACCGCCTTGCGGGAGACGTGGCTCGTGAACCAGGAATTCACCCGGATATGGGGAACGGCGTCCTCGGTGAGGTAGTCGGGGCAGAGGTGGTGCTGCTGGTTGACCACCACCCCTTCGAGCTCGTGCCGGCGGGCCGCCAGGGCCTTGACGAAGAGGGTCGGCTCCCCGGCGCAGATGGGGAAGCAGAGGTGATCCCCCGACTGGACGGTGGCCGCCACCTCCTGGGGGGTGGCGAGTTTCTGCTGGTATTCCTGCTCATGCCGGGAGAGGGCCACTGCTGCGTTATTCATGGGTCATCCTCCTTGTTGGTTACGGGCGTTTGCTCTAGCCTTTCCCCCGCCAAGGGGGAGGGAACTGTTACAGGCGCTTCCGCGTATTAATCACTCAGGCTGTTACCACCGTGGCAGCCCGCTCTGATGTGGGTTCCCGGCACCCCAGCGCCTTCGCCACCCGGGAGCCCGACGGGCGCCCCAGCTGGCCGGAGATGTAGTTTCCGGCGGCCACAAGCTTCTCCAGGTCGACCCCGGTCTCGATGCCGAGGCCATTCAGCATGTAGAGGAGGTCCTCGCTCGCCACGTTCCCCGAGGCGCCGGCGGCGTAGGGGCAGCCGCCGAGGCCGGCCACGGAGCTGTCGACGGTGGCGACCCCCCGCTCCAGCACCGCCAGGATGTTGGCCAGGGCCTGGCCGTAGGTGTCGTGGAAGTGGACCGCCAGCCGGTGCCGCGGCACCTGCTTCGCCACCGCATCCACCATCGCCTCGGCCCGGCCGGGGGTCCCGACGCCGATGGTGTCGCCGAGGGAGATCTCGGAGCAGCCCAGCTCCAGGAGCCGCCCGGCCACCCCGGCCACCGCCCGGAAATCCACCTCCCCCTCGTAGGGGCAGCCGAGGACGCAGGAGACGTACCCCCGCACCGTCAACCCCCGCGCGCCGGCGGTCGTTATGACTGCGGCGAAGCGCTCCAGGCTCTCGGCGATGGAGCAGTTGATGTTCTTCCGGGAGAAGGTCTCGGAGGCGGCGGCGAAGACGGCGACCTCTCCGGCGCCGGCGGCGATGGCCGCCTCCAGCCCCTTCAGATTCGGGACGAGGACCGGGTAGCCGACCCCTTCCCGGCGGGTGATCCCCGCCATGACCTGGGCGTTGTCGGCCATCTGGGGGACCCACGCGGGGGAGACGAAGCTCGTCGCCTCGATGACCGGGAGCCCTGCCTCCGCGAGCCGGTCGATGAGGGCGATCTTCACCGGCGCCGGGATGAGCGTCTTCTCGTTCTGGAGCCCGTCCCGGGGGCCCACTTCCACCATCTTCACCCGCTTTGGCAGCCGCATCTCACCCCCCCTGCTCGTCGGTAAGGGCCAGAAGCTCGACCCCTTCGCTCACCAGGCAGCCGACGGTGAAGTTGAGCCGCTCCACAAGCCCCGGCCGCGGGGCGGTGATGGTGTGCTCCATCTTCATCGCCTCCAGGATCATGAGGGGGCGCCCCTTTTCCACCCGCTCCCCCGGCTCCACCATGACCGCCACCACCTTTCCCGGCATGGGGGCGGTGAGCCTGCCGCCGGTTCCTTCCTCGTCGCCGGTGAGGGCGTAGGGGTCGTGGATGGCGAGGGTGTGGCTCCGCCCCCGCTTCATGATGGTGAGGATGGCGCCGTGGCGGACCACGGTGGCCTTGACGCGCGCCCCCCCCAGATCGGCCAGGAGGTCACCGGCGGCGTCCCGCTCGCCCCGCACCAGCAGCGGTCCTCCCGGCAGTTCCAGGAGATACCCTTCGGCGCGGTAGTGGACCGTCACCTTCACCGCCGTTTCCCCGTCCAGGAAGTGGAGAAAGTGGTGATTGTCGCAGTTGAGCCGCCAGCCGCTGGTCTGGTGCCAGGGGGAGGAGGGATCGAGGGAGGTGGCTGCCGCCCGCCGCGCCTCGTCGGCGCGCCGCAGGAGCACGTCGAGGGAGGCAAGCGCCAGGGTCCGGTCGGAGGCGGGGCGCGGATCGGGGAAGAGGTCGGCCCGGTGCCGCTCGATGAAGCCGGTGTCCAGGTCGCCGGCGGCAAAGGCGGGGTGGGCCGCCACGCTCCCGAGGAAGCCGATGTTGGTGGTGACCCCCACCACCTGGTAGTCGGCCAGGGCCTGCCGGAGGCGGCGCAGGGCACCGGCCCGGTCGGTGTCCCAGACGATCAGCTTGGCGATCATCGGGTCGTAGTAGATGCTCACCTCCCCCCCCTCCCCCACGCCGGTGTCGATCCGGACGTTGGCCCCCTCAACGGGGGTGCGGAGGTGGGCCAGCCGGCCGATGGAGGGGAGGAAATCCCTGGCGGGGTCCTCGGCGTAGATGCGGGCCTCGATGGCGTGGCCGCCGATGGCGAGCTCCTTCTGGCCCAGGGGGAGGGGGGAGCCGGCCGCCACCAGGAGCTGCCACTCCACCAGGTCCTGACCGGTAATCATCTCGGTCACCGGGTGCTCCACCTGGAGGCGGGTGTTCATCTCCATGAAGTAGAAGGAGCCGTCCTCGTCCAGGAGGAACTCCACCGTTCCCGCCCCCACGTAGCCGATGGCCCGGGCCGCCGCCACCGCCGCCACTCCCATCTTTTCCCGCAGGGCCGGCTTCATCCCGGGGGCCGGGGCCTCCTCCAGCACCTTTTGATGGCGCCGCTGGATGGAGCAGTCCCGCTCGAAGAGGTGGACCGCATTGCCGTGGGTGTCGGCGAAGACCTGGATCTCCACGTGGCGGGGCTTGGTGAGGTACTTTTCCAGCAGCACCCGGTCGTCGCCGAAGGAGGCCCGGGCCTCCCGCCGGGCCGAGGCGAGGGCATCGGGGAACTCCGCCCCCTCCCGCACCGCCCGCATCCCTTTGCCGCCCCCCCCGGCGCTCGCCTTGATGAGGACCGGGAAGCCGATCCGCTCCGCCTCCCGCCGCAGGAACTCAGGCTCTTGGTTCTCCCCGTGGTAGCCGGGGACCAGGGGGACGGCGGCCTTCTCCATGATTGCCTTGGCGGCGCTCTTGGACCCCATGGCGCGGATCGCCCCGGTGGGGGGGCCGATGAAGGCGACCCCGGCCGCGGCGCACGCCTCGGCGAACTCGGCGTTCTCGGAGAGGAAGCCGTAGCCGGGGTGGATGGCCTGGGCGCCGCTTCGGGCGGCGACCTCCAGGATCGCCTCTCCCCTCAGGTAGCTCTCCCGGGCCGGGGCGGGGCCGATGCGGTACGCCTCGTCGGCCATGGTCACGTGGAGGGCGTCGGCATCGGCGTCGGAGAAGACGGCCACGGTGCGGATGCCGAGGCGCCGGGCGGTGCGGATGACGCGGCAGGCGATCTCGCCCCGGTTGGCAATGAGAATGGTGTCGAACATGGTCTCTATCCTTTCACCCAGGCAGGTTTTCTCTTTTCCAGAAAGGCGGAGAGCCCCTCTTTCCCCTCGTCGGAGGCGCGGGTAGCGGCGATCCGCTCGGCGGTGTCGCGGATCATCGCCCCGTCGACGGGGCCGGCGGCGACCCGGGCCACCAGCTCCTTGGCGGCGGCCATGGCCCGGGGTCCGTTGGCGAGGAGCCCGGCGGCGAGGCGCTCGACGGCGCCGGAAAGCTCCTCTTCCGCCGTCACCTCGTGGACGAGGCCGAGGCGATGGGCCTCATCCCCCCCGAAGCTCTCGGCGCTCTGGAAGTAGCGCCGCGCCGCCCGGGGACCGATGGCCTCCACCACGTAGGGGGAGATGACCGCCGGGATGAGCCCCAGCTTCACCTCCGAGAGGCAGAAGGTGGCGCGCCGGCTGGCGATGGCGATGTCGCAGCAGGCGACGAGCCCCACCCCACCCCCGTAGGCGGCCCCCTGGACGGCGGCGATGGTCGGCTTCTTCAGGGTGGCCAGGGTCCCCATCAGCTCGGCCAGCCCCAGGGCGTCGGCCAGGTTCTCCTCCCGGGTGTAGTCGGCCATGCGACGCATCCAGGAGAGATCGGCCCCGGCGGAGAAGCTGCGCCCCGCGGCGGCGAGGACCACCACCCGGACGGCGTCGTCTGACTCCAGCCGCCGCAGCTCCCCGGTCAGGGTGGCGATGAGGGCGTCGTCGAAGGCGTTGTGGAGCTCCGGCCGGTTCATGGTGAGGGTGGCGATGCCCCGCTCGTCTATGTCGGTCAGGATGGTTTTGTCAGTCATGTCAGATATCCTTATTCGTGCCGTTCTCTTACATCCGGAAGACGCCGAAGTCGGTCTTCTCCGCCGGCGCGTTGAGGGCCGCCGAGATCCCCAGCCCCAGCGCCATCCGGGTATCGGCGGGGTCGATGATGCCGTCGTCCCAGAGCCGGGCGCTGGCGTAGTAGGGGTGCCCCTGGTGCTCGTACTGCTCCCGGACCGGCCGCTTGAAGGCGTCCTCCTCCGCGGCGCTCCACTGCTCCCCCCGGGCCTCCATCCCGTCCCGCTTCACCTGGGCCAGGACGCTGGCCGCCTGCTCCCCCCCCATCACCGAGATCCGGGCGTTGGGCCACATCCAGAGGAAGCGCGGCGAGTAGGCCCGGCCGCACATGCCGTAGTTGCCGGCCCCGAAGCTCCCGCCGATGAGGACCGTGAACTTGGGGACCTTGGCGCAGGCGACGGCGGTGACCATCTTGGCCCCGTCCTTGGCGATCCCCCCCGACTCGTACTTGCTCCCCACCATGAAGCCGGTGATGTTCTGGAGGAAGATGAGGGGGATTCCCCGCTGGCCGCAGAGCTCGATGAAGTGGGCCCCCTTGAGGGCCGACTCGGAAAAGAGGATCCCGTTGTTGGCCACGATCCCCACCGGGTAGCCGAAGATGTGGGCGAAGCCGCAGACCAGCGTCGTGCCGTAGAGCTGCTTGAACTCGTCGAACTCCGAGCCGTCCACGATCCGGGCGATCACCTCCCGCACGTCGTAGGGCTTGCGGGTGTCGGTGGGGATGACGCCGTAGAGCTCGGAGGGGTCGTAGAGGGGTTCCGCCGGCTCCCGCAGGGCGAGCTCCGGGCGCTTGACCCGGTTCAGGTCCGCCACGATCCGCCGGGCCAGCTCCAGGGCGTGGCCGTCGTTGGCGGCGTAGTGGTCGGTGACCCCGGAGGTGCGGCAGTGGACGTCGGCCCCCCCCAGCTCCTCGGCGCTCACCACCTCGCCGGTGGCCGCCTTCACCAGGGGAGGTCCGCCGAGGAAGATGGTCCCCTGGCGCCGGACGATGACGCTCTCGTCGGACATGGCCGGGACGTAGGCCCCGCCGGCGGTGCAGGAGCCCATCACCACGGCGATCTGGGGAATTCCCTTCCCCGACATGTTCGCCTGGTTGTAGAAGATCCGGCCGAAGTGCTCCCGGTCGGGGAAGACCTCGTCCTGCTGCGGCAGGTTGGCCCCGCCGGAGTCCACCAGGTAGATGCAGGGGAGGTGGTTCGCCTCGGCGATCTCCTGGGCCCGCAGGTGCTTCTTCACGGTGGCCGGGAAGTAGGTCCCCCCCTTCACCGTGGCGTCGTTGGTGACGATCATGCACTCCCGCCCGGAGACCCGGCCGATGCCGGTGATGATCCCGGCGGCCGGGACGTCGCCGCCGTACATCTCCCAGGCGGCCAGTTGCGACAGCTCCAGGAAGGGGGAGCCGACGTCGAGGAGCTGGCGGATCCGCTCCCGGGGGAGGAGTTTCCCCCGCTCCACATGCTTGGTCCGGGCCTTGTCGCCCCCCCCGAGCTTGATCCGGGCCACCTTGTCCCGGAGGTCGGCCACCAGCCCGCGCATCACGTCGGCGTTGGTGCGGAATTCGTCGGTTGCGGTGTTGATGGAACTCTTCAGTACGCTCATGGCGGGTTGGTCTCCTCGGTATCTACTGGAGGGGCAATTCATGAATTGCCCCTACGAACTGCCCCTCCATTGATTTCTCAGGCATGCGCCGTCTCGTTGAAGAGCTCGCGCCCGATGAGCATCCGGCGGATCTCGCTGGTGCCGGCGCCGATCTCGTAGAGCTTGGCGTCCCGCAGGAAGCGGCCGGTGGGGTACTCGTTGATGTAGCCGTTGCCGCCAAGGCACTGGATCGCCTCCAGCGACATCCAGGTGGCCTTCTCCGCGGCGTAGAGGATGGCGCCGGCGCAGTCCTTGCGGCTCGTCTCGCCGCGGCTGCAGGCGTTGGCCACGGCGTAGACGTAGGCCCGGGAGGCGTTGAGGGTGGTGTACATGTCGGCCACCTTCCCCTGCATCAGCTGGAACTGGCCGATGGGCTGGCCGAACTGCTTCCGCTCGTGGAGGTAGGGGACCACCACGTCCATGCAGGCCTGCATGATCCCGAGGGGGCCCGCCGCCAGCACGGAGCGCTCGTAGTCGAGGCCGCTCATGAGGACGTTGACCCCTCGCCCCACGCCGCCGAGGATGTTCTCCTCGGGGACCTCGCAGTTCTCGAAGACCAGCTCGCAGGTGTCGGAGCCCCGCATCCCGAGCTTGTCGAGCTTCTGGGCCGTGGAGAATCCCGCGAACCCCTTCTCGATGAGGAAGGCGGTGATCCCCCGGGGACCGGCGTCGACGTCGGTCTTGGCGTAGACCACCAGGGTGTCGGCATGGGGGCCGTTGGTGATCCACATCTTGTTGCCGTTGAGGATGAAGCGATCCCCCTTCTTGTCGGCCCGCAGACGCATGCTGACCACGTCGGAGCCGGCCCCCGGCTCGCTCATGGCCAGGGCCCCCACGTGCTCGCCACTGATGAGCTTCGGGAGGTACGTGCGTCTCTGGGCCTCGGTGCCGTTGCGAAAGATCTGGTTCACGCAGAGGTTGGAGTGGGCGCCGTAGGCGAGGGCCACCGAGGCGGAGGCCCGGGAGAGCTCTTCCATGGTGATGGCGTGCTCCAGGTACCCCATGCCGGCTCCGCCGTACTCCTCGGAGACGGTGATCCCCAGCAGCCCCAGGGCCCCCATCTTGGGCCAGAGGTCCATGGGGAAGTGGTTGTCCCGGTCGATGTCGGTGGCCCGCGGCGCGATCTCCGCCAGGGCAAAATCCCGGACCGTCTCCCGCAGGATGTTGGTGGTCTCGCCAAGATCGAAATTGAGTGTCGGATATGCTTTCATCGTCATCTCCCCCTTGCGTGGTCTGGTTTGGAATCGCCCCCCGGCGGGGGGCGGTGCCGGGATGGTCCCGGCTTCCGCGATCTGCTCTGTACGCAAAGACAAAGCAACCGCAATGCCAAACGCTGTTACAAATACAAACAAGCATGCAAGCCTGACTGTAACAACCTGTATTTGTTGAAACAATTTTGATTTGTCCTGTGATTAAACCATGACTGAACCGATGAATGGCCCTGTATACCTTTGGATACACAACCGGATTTATAAAATACTGTGTTGATAAAACCGGTCTTATATCCAGCAGTTTAAACGCGCTGTTACCAGCGTTTACACATTATCCAAAAGTTAACACCGACTCTTACCGGTTTATGTCTCTTGAATTTTATTTTTCAATAACAAAAAAAGCGCACATGGCCATACGCCACATGCGCTTTGTCATTACATATATTATGTGTGTCAGTTCACGTTGCGCTACGCATCGCAGTTGCCATTATCAACATGCGTTACAGACACTATCTCCAGTTTAATGATCAACTGCTTTGGCAATGCCGATGCCGGTATTCTGCCTGACATACATTTCGTCGAACATATCCTCCGCCCGCCGGTCCCGGAAGGCGAGGCAGCCGATGACCGCCGCCAGGAACCCGAGGGGGACCGAGACGATGCCGGGGTTCTTCAGCGGGAAGAGCGGTGCGTCGAGCCCCATGATCGAGGTGCCGTCCTTGTTGTTCGCATAGTCGCTGCGGGCCTTTTCCAGGGCCTTCCGGTCCTTCTCCGCCAGCGTCCCCCCCGCCGCCTGTTTCTTCTCCAGCGCCTCCACGACCTTTTTCGCGTCGGCCGCGATCTTCTTCGGGTAGGTCATGTTGGGGGAGACCAGCACCAGGCCGATGGCGGCGACGGTGCCGACCACGATCCCCGAAACGATCCCCGCCGTGTTGAACTTGCGCCAGAAGAGGGAGAGCATGATGACCGGGAAGTTCCCCGATGCCGCCACGGCGAAGGCGAGGGCCACCAGGGCGACGATGTTCTCCTTCTCGGCGGCGATCCCCATCCAGATGGCGAGGGCCCCCACCACCAGCGAGGTGATCCGGGCGGTGACGACCTGCTCCTTCTGGTCGGCCTTGCCATCCTTGACGATGTTGACGTAGATGTCGTGGGCGATGGCGGCCGAGGCGGCCAGCACCAGCCCCGAGACCACCGCCAGGATGGTGGCGAAGGCCACCGCACAGACGAAGGCGAGGAAGAGGTCGCCCCCGATGGATCCCTCGCCCCCTCCCAGGTACTGGGCCAGGAGGAGGGTCGCCATGTTCCCCCCCTTGTCCATGGCCGCGATCTTCTGGGGGGTGATGTGGATGGCGGCGCCGAAGCCGAGGAAGGTGGTCAGGATGAAGAAAGCCCCCATGAGGAAGACCGCGATCCGGATCGACTTGCGGGCCTCTTTGGCGTTGGGGACCGTGAAGAAGCGCATCATGATATGGGGAAGGCCGGCGGCGCCGAGAACCCACGCCAGCCCGAGGGAGAGCTGGTCGAGGGGGTTCTTCAGGAAGAGCCCCGGCTGCAGGAAGCGCTTGCCGTAGTCGAATCCCGGCTCCGGGAGCGGATGCTTCAGGACCCCCATCCGGACATGGTCCTGGATGGCGGCGTTGCTCACCACGTCAGAGAAGAAGCGCAGCGGGTTCATCCCCGCCTTGAGGGCCACCAGCAGCGACAGGATGACGGCCGCCGTCAGCAGCAGCGCTGCCTTGATGATCTGCACCCAGGTGGTCGCCTTCATGCCGCCGAAGACCACGTAGATGATGAGGAGGGTCCCGACGCCGATGACCGACACCTTGTAGGGGATGTCGAGGAGGAGCTGCATCAGTTTGCCGGCCCCCACCATCTGAGCCAGGAGGTAGAAGGTGGAGACCGCCACGGTGGAGATGGCGGCCGCGGCCCGGACCGGCTTCGGGGAGGCCCGGAAGCAGAGGATGTCCCCCATGGTGTACTTCCCGGCGTTGCGCAGCGGCTCCGCCATGAGGAGGAGGATCGTCACGAAGCCGAGGATCGGCCCGGTGGAGTACATGAAGCCGTCGATCCCGTAGAGGGAGATGAGCCCCGACATCCCGAGGAACGAGGCGGCCGAGACCACGTCGCCGGTGATGGCCCAGCCGTTCTGCACCCCGCTGATCCCTCCCCCCGCGGTGTAGTAGTCGGCGACGGTCTGGGTCTTCTTCGCCGCCCAGACCACGATTCCCAGGGTGGCGAGGATGATGAGGCCGAACATGCTGAGGGTGATCGCCTTGTTGGTCCTGACCTTTGCCGGCTCGCCCGCTTTCTCCCCCCCGCGGGCGGCGGGGACGGCGGCTGCGGCCGCGGAAGACGCCGGGGCGGCGGCACCCGCGGGAGAGGTCACGGCGGAGACCGGTTTTGCCGGTTCGGCCCCCACGGCCACCCCGCCCAACAGAAGTGCGGCAAGCGCACATAACACCAGTCGTTTCATTGCCTCCCCCTATCCGATCTGTTTGATCAGCTCTTTGGTGAGCCGGTCGAAGTCCCGGTCGGCGACCCTGCCATAGTGGAGGGCAATGCCGAACGTGATGACGAACTGGGCGAGGGCGAAGAGATACCCGACATTGATGTTGCCGAGCACCTCGATGCCGAAGAGGCCGGGGGTGTATCCCGCCCCGAGGAGGAGCAGGAAATAGCACCCGGCTGAAAACGCCCACCAGCCATAGAGAAATACGATCTTCTTCCGGTGCAGTTCCACAAACCGTGGATTCCGGGCAATCTCTGCCCAGTCATGCTTAGGTTCCGCCATGGTCTCCGCTCCTTTTCATCATGATTTCAATAAGCGCTCGTCTTGCCGTCACCGCTCGCCGCCCCTCCTTCCGCGCCGTCTGCCAACCCCTTTCCCTGAGGCACACCAAAGCAACTCCAATACCAAACGCTGTTTAATTTTTTAAATACGGCGACGCATTTGTCCATCATACTGAAATCACGCCACAATTCATCACTCCGGGAACCCGCTCTCCGTTCGCCGCTCCGCAGCTTTGTGTCTCCGGCGGTTAACACGCCATGCCGGCCGCGGAGCAACCTGAACCGCACAGCTGAATAATTTTCAGATGTTACCGCGTGATTCCATTTTTATACACGTGATACATCCGTTTACACCGGGAGGTGCCCGGCGGAACAGGTGGACGCACCGGGAAACGGCCTGGGCAGAAACAAACAGAACGAGGGTTTATATTTTTCAGGAAACGAACCGGGGGAGGAGCCGTGTCAGGAGGGAATTCCGTCGGCGGGGGCTTGCTTCTGGAGCTTCTTGTAGAGGCCGGGACGGGAGATGCCGAGGAGCTGGGCGGCCTGGAGCTTGTTTCCGCCGCAGAGCTCCAGGGCCTTTTCGATGAGGAGCCGTTCCAGATCGTCCATGATCTCGCCGATGTTCTTCCTGCCGAGGCAGGAACGGAGATAGCCGTCGAGATCCTGGCCCGACGGACATTCCGGCGGGGACTGGGAGGGGGGAGAGAGGCGGGTGAGCTGGAGGGGGAGGTCTTCCCTCCGGATCAGGGGGCCGC
The DNA here is from genome assembly GCF_000817955.1 of Geobacter pickeringii. Taxonomy (NCBI): domain Bacteria; kingdom Pseudomonadati; phylum Thermodesulfobacteriota; class Desulfuromonadia; order Geobacterales; family Geobacteraceae; genus Geobacter; species Geobacter pickeringii. Next base: position 3,569,379 of record NZ_CP009788.1, read on the forward strand.
TGGTCACGTTGAAGGCGCTCTCGATCACGTTGCGGAGCTCGCGGATGTTCCCCGGCCAGTGGTAATGCCGGATGATCTCCCAGGCAGCGCCGTCGAGCCCCTGGATCTGGAGGCCGAAGTCGACATTGAACTGGGCCACGAAACTCTTCGCAATGGCAAAGACATCCTCCATCCGCTCCCGGAGGGAGGGAATGGTCAGGGCGACCACGTTCAGGCGGTAGTAGAGGTCCTCCCGGAACCTCCCCTCCCGGACCAGCTGTTCGAGGTTGCTGTTGGTCGCCGCCACCACCCGCACGTCGATCACCTTGGGGGTAGTGCTCCCCAGGGGAACCAGTTCCCGCTCCTGGAGGATCCGGAGGAGCTTTGCCTGCATGGCGAGGGGCATGTCGCCGATCTCGTCGAGGAAGATGGTGCCGGTGTGGGCCAGCTCGAACTTGCCGACCTGCCCCCCCTTCCGCGCCCCGGTGAAGGCACCCTCCGCGTAGCCGAAGAGCTCCGACTCCAGCAGATGCTCCGGGATGGCAGCGCAGTTCACCTTTACGAAGGGGGCATAGCGGCGGGTGCTGGCGGCGTGGAGGGCATGGGCGAAGAGCTCCTTGCCGGTGCCGCTCTCCCCCCGCAGCAGGATGTTGGAGTTCTTGGGGGCCACCCGCAGGATGGTCTCCTTCAGCTCGGCGATCCGGGTGCTCTGCCCCACGATGCTGTTGATGTCGTACGTGAAGAGCGAACCTTTCCCCGCCACCGCCCGCGCGGGGGTTTTCCCCTCCGGTCCGCTCTGGAGCCGGTTGGCGAGGAGGGTGATCTCGCGCACATCCTTGAAAAGGATCTTCCCCACGCAGCCGATGACCTTCCCCCCCCTGACCAGGGGGAAACGGCTGGCGTAGACCTCCTTGCCGTTCATGTAGTGGGTGCTGATCTCCGGCTTGCCGCTCTCCATCACGTGGGGCATCCGGGAGGGCTGCGAGTTGTGGTACGCCTGGTGGACATGCTTGCCGATCATCGTCTGGGGGGTGGTGTCGAGCACCTCGGCGAAGGACTGGTTGACCATGACGACGGTGCCGCTGCGGTCGAGGATGATGATCCCGTGGTAGTCGAGGTCCATGAAGGCGCCGGCAGAGCGGAGGAGCTCCGTGAGGTCGTCCGGCGGGGCCGACGTCTCTTCGGGGAGCGCGCCGAGCAGTGTCAGCACCCCCCCCACGATCCGGTCATCCTCGACGATGGGGACGTAATCACAGGCGAGGCGCCGGGTGCCTGCCACGATGACCTGGTTGCTGAAGCTGATACCGCTGTGCATCAGCCTCCCCAGGTTCGCCAGATCGACGATCTCGTCGATCCTCCGCCCCAGCAGGGCCTCGGGGGAGATTCCGATGAGCCTCCCGGCGGCCTCCCCCAGGGAGACGATCCCCAGTTCGGCGTCGAGACGGATAACCCCCGACCCCCCAACCGTCGTCGCCGGCTCCCCCCCGCTCCCCGCTCTCTCCATCATCTCCGCTCGATCCATTCCCCCCTCCCCCGTCACAGAGAGACGATGCCGTCCGGCAGGTCGGTGAGCTTCTCTCCGCCCCCTTCCGTCACCGCAAAGGTGTTCTCGATCCCCACCACGCCGAGGCCGGGGAGGACGAACTTCGGCTCGATGGCGATGGTCTGCCCCGCCTGCAGGGGGGCCTTGAACCCCTGGGCGAGGACCGGCAGCTCGTCCAGCTCCAGGCCGACCCCGTGCCCCACGAACCGGGCGTTCTCGCCGGGGGCCCCCATGTAGTTCCGGGCCAGGCCGGCCCCCTCAGCCATGGCGGCCGAGGCGAGAAAGAGCTCCTCGCAGACGGCCCCCGGTTTCAGGTTCGCCACGAGCTGCTCCTGGATGGCCAGCGCCGTGTCGAAGGCGCGCCGGAGCTCGGGGTCGAGGTCGCCGATGACGAAGATCCGGGTCATGTCGACGATGTACCCCTGGAAGATCCCGGTGTAGTCCACGAGGACCGGGGTGCCGGGGGCGATCGCCTCGGCGGAGGCGCCGTGGGGGGAGGCGGCGGAGAGCCCCCGGCCGGTGACGGCGCCGTCGAAGAAGCCGGGGTGGCCGGCAGTGGCGGCGGAGACGGCGAGCCCCTGGAAGAGCTCCTGGTTGAAGGCCCGCATCCGGACGTACCCCTCGCTCCCCGCCTTGCGCAGCCGGCACTCGAACTCGGCGGCGAGGTCCAGCTCCCGCATCCCCGGCCGGAGAAATTCGGGGAGCTGCCGGAACACCTCGCAGAGCCGGGCGCCGCTCTCGCGCATCCGCTCCAGCTCCCACGCCGACTTCACCGCCCGGATCTCCCGGTTGACGGCGGAGATGTCGACGAACTCCCGCCCCGGCAGCATCTTGCCATAGTACTGATACTGCTGCACCGGGATGACGTCGAAGGTGAGGCCGATGGTCTTCGCCTCTGCAGGAATGAGGGCGGGGAACTCCTTGCTGGAGGGGAAGGGGCGGGTCTCCTCGATGAGGCTCTCCTTCACGGCGCGGCTGAGGCTCTTGCGCACAAGGAGGAGGGGATTCCCCTCGGCCGGCACCCAGAGGGTGGCATTCTGGCGGGTGCCGGTGAAGTAGTAGACGTCGATGGGGTAGATGATGAGCGCCCCGTCGATCTGCCGGGCGCGCAGTTCCGTCTGCAGGCGGATGATCCGCTGTTCCGATTCCCATTTGGTCAGCATCTGGTCTTCTCTCCTTCGGTAACGTAGTCGACCGGGCGCCCCGGCGCCCGTCCGTTCAGATCATCCGGTAGTGGCCGGCAAGGGACTGGTAGCTCCGGTACGCCTCCAGGTAGCGGGCGTCCTCCCGGTAGGTTGCCGGGTAGACGGGGGGGACCGGCTGATGCTTCAGCTCCCGGTCCACATTGACAAAGGTGAAGAGGCAGGAGTTGGAGAGGGCGTTGACCGTCCGGTCGCGGCTGATCCGCTCGATGCTTGCCTCGACGCAGACGAAGCTCTCGCTGGTGAAGACCACCCGGCTGGTGAAATGGAGCTTGTCGCCGATCCGGACCGGATGGAAGAAGTTGATCCGGTTCACGGCGGCGATGATGGAGCGGTTGGCGGCCACCTGCTCGGAGCAGATCGCCGAAAGCTCGTAGGCGCGCCGGATCAGGTAGCCGCCGAAGATCCGCTGGGGGACGTACTCCTGTTCCGGATACATCCGCTCCCAGGCGTCGGTCACCAGCCGGCCGGCCCTGATGCCGGCAAAGGCCGGATCTTCCTGGGTCCGGTGGAGCCGGTCGAGCATCTCGTACTCTTCCAGGCTGGGGGGGGAGAGGAGCGACGCCTGCTGCTGCCGGTACTCCTCCCGCCCGGCCACCGCCTTGGCCGCCCGCCGCTGCTCCAGTTCCCCCGGGTATTCCAGCGGCGGCAGCGGGATGCTCTCCCCGGCTGCCGGTCCCCCCCGGGCGACCATGGTGAAGTAACAGGAGGCGATGTGGAGCGAGTCCGCCGAATGCGGGTCCCGCGTGGCCGCCGCCGGCTGCTCCACCCGGATGCCGATCTCCAGGGAGGAGCGCCCCACGTGGTTGATCCGGGCGTAGAGGACAATGTCCCGGGTGACATCCACCACGTGGCGCACCATGATGTTGTCGATGGCGGCGGTCACCACCTTCCCCTCCGGGTGAAAGCGCCGCACGTAGCCGAGGGCGGTCTGCTCCGCTAGGATGTCCAGCTCTTCCAGCAGGAGGCCGAAGCGGAAGTTGCCCGGTATCTCCTCATCGGCCACCATGTAGCGTCGCCGCAGTTTCGGATCGCTCCCCAGCGGCAGGGTCCGGTAGGCCGAGGTTTCTGTCGGGGTCGTCATGGGATGCCTCCAGTGTTTAATGAAATTGCTGCCCCATCCAGTTTACCCCGTTTGACCCGATCGTAAAGTGCACCGCACGATGGCCGGAATGCCAACACCACCTCGCAGATGTCAGGGCGTGAGATTTCGGCCAGATTGCCGTCACCCGCAGGGCCGTCGCGGAGGCGTAGCAGCGAAGAGCGGACCGAGGACGGACGGCAAGATGGCCGAAAGACCGCGCCCTTTCTCACATGTTCCGCCGGTACTTTCCCCCCACCTCGTAAAGGGCATGACTGATCTGCCCCAGGGACGCCACTTTCGTGGTCTCCATGAGCTCGGCAAAGATGTTGCCGCCCCCCACCGCCACCTCCTGGAGCCGCCTCAAGGCCACCGGCGCCCGGTCGCGGTTCCGGTCGTGGAAGGCGCGCAGGTTGGCGATCTGCTGTTCCTTTTCCTCCGTGGTGGCCCGGGCCAGCTCCCCCGGCACCTGGTACCCCTCCTCGCCGGCCCGGGGGTTGAGGAAACAGTTGACCCCGATGATGGGGAGCTCGCCGCTGTGCTTCTTGTGCTCGTAGAGCATGGACTCGTCCTGGATCTTGCTCCGCTGGTACTGGGTCTCCATGGCGCCCAGGACCCCCCCCCGCTGGTCGATCCGCTCGAACTCCGCCAGCACCGCCTCTTCCACCAGGTCGGTCAGCTCCTCGATGATGAACGATCCCTGGCAGGAATTCTCGTTCCGCGCCAGGCCGAACTCCCGGGTGATGATCATCTGGATTGCCATGGCCCGGCGCACCGACTCCTCGGTGGGGGTGGTGACCGCCTCGTCATAGGCGTTGGTGTGCAGCGAATTGCAGTTGTCGTAAATGGCCATGAGCGCCTGAAGCGTCGTGCGGATGTCGTTGAAATCCATCTCCTGGGCGTGGAGGGAGCGGCCGCTGGTCTGGATGTGGTATTTGAGCTTCTGGCTCCGGTCGTTGGCGCCGTACTTCTCCCGCATGACCACCGCCCAGATGCGCCGCGCCACCCGGCCGATGACCGTGTACTCCGGGTCGAGGCCGTTACTGAAGAAGTAGGAGAGGTTCGGGGCGAAATCGTCGATCTGCATCCCCCGGGAGAGGTAGTACTCCACGTAGGTGAAGCCGTTGGAGAGGGTGAAGGCCAACTGGGAGATGGGGTTAGCCCCCGCCTCGGCAATGTGGTAGCCGCTGATGGAGACGGAGTAGTAGTTCCGCACCTTCTGCTCGATGAAGTACTGCTGGATGTCCCCCATCATCCGGAGGGCGAACTCGGTGGAGAAGATGCAGGTGTTCTGCCCCTGGTCCTCCTTGAGGATGTCGGCCTGCACCGTGCCGCGCACGGTCTGGAGGGTGCAGCTTCTGATCTCGGCGTACTCGGCGTCGTTGGGCCCACGGCCGTTCTTCTCCCGGAAGGCGGCCACCTGCTGCTCGATGGCGGCGTTGAAGAAGAAGGCGAGCATCATGGGGGCCGGGCCATTGATGGTTATGGAGACGCTGGTGTTGGGGGCGCAGAGGTCAAAGCCGGCGTAGAGCTTCTGCATGTCCTCCACGGTGCAGATGGAGACCCCGCTCTCCCCCACCTTGCCGTAGATGTCGGGGGGGTAGTCCGGGTCCTCGCCGTAGAGGGTGACGCTGTCGAAGGCGGTGGAGAGCCGCTTGGCGTCGTCATCCTTGCAGAGGTAGTGGAAGCGGCGGTTGGTCCGCTCCGGCGACCCTTCGCCGGCGAACTGGCGCTTGGGGTCCTCCTCGGCCCGCTTGAAGGGGAAGACCCCGGCGGTGAAGGGGAAGAGCCCCGGCGCGTTTTCCAGCATGGACCAGCGGACGATCTCCCCCCAGTCGGCGAAGTCGGGGAGGCAGACCTTGGGGATGCGGGTGCCGGAGAGGGTGGTGGTGTAAAGGTCGCTCCGGATCTCCTTGTCGCGCACCCTGGTCACCAGCTGATCCCGGCGGTAGGTCTCCTTCAGGCAGGGCCAGTCGGCGAGGATCTTTTTCGGCTCTTCGTGGAGCTTCGCGTCATGGAGGGTGATCTGGCGGTCCAGTTCGTCCGTGGCCGGCGAATCGCCCACCACCTCCCGGGCTCCCTTCAGCTGGAAGAGCCGCCGGGCGATCTCTGCCTGCTCTTTCACCTTCCTGCGGTACCCCCGCACGGCCTGAACGATCTCCCCCAGGTAGTGAATCCGGTCCGGCGGGATGACGTACTTTTTCAGGCTTTCCCGCTCGGTGATGGCCAGGCTCGACCGAAGCCCGACCTCCATCTTCGCGTTCAGGGTGTCGATGAGTGCCCGGTAGAGAACGTTGGTGCCGGGATCGTTGAACTGGGCGGCGATGGTGCCGAAGACCGGCAGTTCCTCGTCGGGCGCCTCGAAGAGGCTACGGTTGCGCCGGTACTGCTTGCGCACGTTGCGCAGGGCATCCTCGGCCCCTTTTCGCTCGAACTTGTTGAGGGCGATGAGATCGGCGAAGTCGAGCATGTCGATCTTCTCCAGCTGGGTCGGCGCCCCGAACTCACAGGTCATGACGTAGAGGGAGACGTCGGCGATCTTCACAATCCGCGCATCCCCCTGGCCGATGCCGCTGGTCTCCACGATGATCAGGTCGAAACCGGCGGCCTTCACCACGTCGATGGCGTCCGCGATGGCGGCCGAGAGCTCCGAGTGGGAATCCCGGGTGGCCAGGGATCGCATGTAGACCTTGCTGGTGTTGATGGCGTTCATCCGGATCCGGTCCCCCAGGAGCGCCCCGCCGGTCCGCTGGCGGCTCGGGTCCACCGCCAGGATGGCAACGCTCTTGTCGGGGAAATCCCGCAGGAACCGGCGCACCAGCTCGTCGGTGAGGGAGCTCTTGCCGGCGCCCCCCGTACCGGTGACCCCCACCACCGGCGCGGGGCGGGCCATGGTTCTGATCCTCTCCCGCAGGGGGCCGTAGCCGCCAGAATGGTCGCAGACATCCTGCTCCGCCAGGGTGATGAGGGTGTTTACCGCCCGGATATCCTGCTGCTGGAGCTTGGCAATCTCCTCGTCGATATTCCGCTGGGGGGCGAAGTCGCACTCTTTGAGCATGAAGTTGATCATCCCCTGCAATCCCATGCGCCGGCCATCCTCGGGGGAGAAGATTTTGGAGATGCCGTAGGCCTCCAGTTCCCGGATCTCGTCCGGGATGATGACTCCGCCACCGCCGCCGAAGATCCGCACCTGCTCCGCGCCCCGCTCCCGCAACTGGTCCTTGATGTACTTAAAGAACTCCCGGTGCCCCCCCTGGTAGCAGGAGACCGCGATCCCCTGGGCATCCTCCTGGATAGCTGCAGTGACGATCTCGTCCACCGAGCGGTTGTGCCCCAGGTGGATCACCTCAGCCCCGGAGGCCTGCAGGATGCGGCGGATGATGTTGGTGGAGGCGTCGTGGCCGTCGAAGAGGCTCGTGGCGGTGACAAAGCGGACCTTGTGGGTGGTCTGGTACGGTTCAGCGGCAGTGGTATGCATGGTATCCCCTCTCTTTCCCCTCGTGACACCCGGTGCCGGGGGTGAGATCTTGTCGCGTGACAACGGAGCTGACGGGCAGCGCCGCGATTGCGGGAACGGCTCACCCTCCCAGGGTGAACTCCCAGGCGCACCAGAAGGCATCCGGGTGGGCGTCCGGCGGACAGGCGATGCACCGGGTCTGAATACGCGGATCGACCGTCCGGGCGAACTCGGCGTATTCGACCTTCCCCACCTCCTTACAGGGGAAGTCGGCAAGCCCCTTGCGCTTCCGGGCCGACTGGACCCGGCAGTCGAGCATCCTGAAGACGACCCGGTCGTCGCTCTGCTCGATCACGTCCTGGAGATTGAGCCGGGCGTAGAGCCGGTGCCTGAGGCACTCCACCAGGGCGGGTATCCCGCCGCCGGGCTGCATCCCCAGCCGCTCCATGATCCGTTTGGCCTCGATGACCGTGAACGAGCGCCACGCCTCGATATCGGCGTCGATGGCCACGTCGATGCCGTAGCGACGCTCCACCGCCTGGAACCAGAGGCCGTCGTGGGCGAGCCAGTTCTTGGCGTCATCGACGATGATCTTCACCAGTTCTTCCCGGGAAAGAGCGGAGAGGAGCCTGACCCCCTCGTCCCCCGGCACCGCCGACGGAACGGCGTATCTTTCATCGGTCTCAGCCATGATTTCCTCCTTGCCTTACGTTTACGTCCACTGTATATGCAGCGACACAAAGTCCCCCGCGCCGGAGCGCGGGGGTGAGAGCAACTAGTGATCCGACGCCTTGGCGATGCCGAGGCCGGTGATCTGCCGCACCTCGATCTCGTCGAACATCTCCTCGGCCCTCCGGTCACGGAAGAGCAACGCCCCGACAATGGCGGCCAGAAGCCCCAGGGGGAGGGAGACGATGCCGGGGTTCTTCAGGGGGAAGAGCGGGGCCTTGAGGCCTACCATGGAGGTACCGCCGTCGTTCTTCCGGAAGTCGGCCCGGGCCTTCTCCAGGGCCGCGAGATCCTTCGCGGCCAGCATCCCCGCTTCGGCCTGCTTCTTTTCGAGGGTCACGATGGCCTTTTTCGCATCATCGGCGATCTTCTGCGGATAGGTCATGTTGGGGGAGACCATGACGAGGCCAATGGCGCTCACCGTCCCCACCACCAGGGCGCAGACGATGCCGGCGGTGTTGAACCGTTTCCAGAAGAGCGACAGCATGACCGCCGGGAAGTTGCCGGAGGCGGCCACGGCGAAGGCGAGGGCGACGAGGGCGACGACATTCTCCTTCTCGGCGGCGAGCCCCATGAAGATGGCGGCGACGCCGACGCAGAGGGAGGTGATCTTGGCGGTACGGACCTGGACCCGCTGGTCAGCCTTGCCGTCCCGGATGATGTTCACGTAGATGTCGTGGGCGATGGCGGCCGATGCGGCGAGCACGAGCCCCGAGACCACCGCCAGGATGGTGGCGAAGGCGACGGCGCAGATGAAGGCGAGAAAGAGGTCACCCCCGAGGGAGCCGGCCCCGCCCCCCAGTTTCTGGGCCAGGAGGAGGGTCGCCATGTTCCCCCCCTTGTCGACGGAGCTGATGAGCTGCGGCGTGAGGTAGAGTGCGGCGCCGAAGCCGATGAGGTTGATAAGGAAGAAGAAGGTGGAGTTGATGAAGAGGGCGACGACGATCGACTTGCGGGCCTCCTTGGCGCTGGGGACGGTGAAGAACCGCATCAGGATGTGGGGAAGCCCCGCCGCCCCCAGGGCCCAGGCGATCCCGAGGGAGATCTGGTCGAGGGGGTTCTTGAGGAAGAGGCCGGGCTCCAGGAAGCGCTGGCCGTAGTCGAAGCCGGGCTTCGGCACGGCGTCCTTCAGGACGTTCATCCGGACGTGGTCCTGGATCAGGGGGCTGCCGACGATGTCGGAGAAGAAGCCGAGGGGATTCATCCCGGCCTTCACCATGACGAGGATGGCAAGGAGCACCGTCCCGGTCATCAGGAGCCCCGCCTTGATGATCTGCACCCAGGTGGTCGCTTTCATACCGCCGAAGACCACGTACCCCACCATCAGCACGCCGACGCCGACCACCGACACCCGGTAGGGGATGTCGAGGAGGACCTGCATCAGCTTGCCGGCCCCGACCATCTGGGCGATAAGGTAGAAGAGCGACACCGTCACCGTGGAGATCGCCGCCACGCCGCGGACCGTCTTGGGGGCGGCGCGGAAGGAGAGGATGTCGCCCAGGGTGAATTTCCCCGCGTTGCGGCACGGTTCGGCCACCACCAGGAGGATGGCGATGAATGAGAACATCGGCCCCACCGCATACATGAAGCCGTCGATCCCGTAGAGGGAGATGAGCCCTGACATGCCGAGAAACGATGCCGCCGACATGTAATCGCCGGCGATGGCCCAGCCGTTCTGCAGGCCGGTGATTCCGCCGCCGGCGGCGTAGAAGTCGGCCGCGGAGGTGGTCTGTCTGGCGGCCCAGACAACGACACAGAGGGTCACGGCAATGATCGCCATGAACATGGAGATGGTGATGGCCCGGTTGGGTTTCACCTTGACGGGTGCGGCGGGAGCCGCAGCGGATTGGGGGGCTTCCTTCCGGGCGCCCGGCGCCGGTTGCGTTGCGACCGCCGGAGCAGCTCCCGTCGCAGGAGCCGTTGGAGCCTCCTTTGCCGGTTCGGCGGCCAGGACCCCCGTTGTCAAAAGCAGCGAAAGCATCAGTGCCGACAGTGCCTTACCAAGCATAGACCCCCTCCTCACTGGATTTCCTTTACCAGCTGCTCAGTCAACCGGTCGAATTCGTTATTGGCCACGCGGGTGTAGATGATCGCCACGCAGAACGCGGCGACAAACTGGGACAGGATGAAGAGATAGCCGAAGTTGATGACGCCGATGACCTTCATCTTGAACAGTTCGGGGAAGTACCCCGACAGAACCGGCAGCAGAAAATAGAAAGCCGACGCCGCACCCCACCAGCCAAACAGAAAGACCCGCTTTTTCCGCTTCAGTTCCAGATATTTCGGATTTTGCGCGATTTCACTCCATCGGTAGCTTGCCGCCATGATGCGTTCCTCCTTTTCAGTTGTGCCTCCCTCCGTTCATGTAACCACTCCCCCTGAGTCCGGTCGCCACCCTCTTCGCGCCTCAAGATCTTAGAATTCCGCCGCGACGCTCAACCACCATCTCCGGTCGTCAACCCGGCATCGCTCACGTTGGGTACCACGAAGAGACGCCGCAATGACCACCTGCGGACCACGACAAACGGGAACGAGAAGCTGCTGCACCCGTCAAACGCGGTTTCCAGCGCCGCTATTTTCCGACGGTTTTCCCCGGACAACGCGGCAATTCAGGCATATGGCCGACGCTTTCAGCACCTTCGCCGGCGCTCCCACCATGACAGATTCAGAAAGACTTCGCTCACTGCCTCGATTTTCCCTTCGAAATCGCCGCATCCCCTATGCCCTGCCGCGACTTGCCGAAACAATACATCCACCTTACGTACATGTCAACACAATATAAAACATATTTATATTTTTGCTTATAACTTCACAATGCCGGCGTAACAAGCGATTTTTTCTCTTTGCCCCGGCCAACTCCATTGACAACCCCGGTCAATTGCCGTACATTCTGATTAAATATTTTACGTAAAGGTGAAGATTATGCCCACCACCGAACAGACCGAGGAGCTTATCTCCATCGGTGACATCGCAAAGAAGCTCGGCCTCACGACCCGGACACTCCGCTACTGGGAGGAGGTCAACATTATCGAGGCCTCGCCCCGCTCCGAAGGCGGGAACCGCTTTTACACCCCCTACACGGTGCGGCGGATGAGGTTCATCCTCAAGCTCAAGGAACTCGGCCTGACGATCAAGGAGATGCAGGACCTCTACGTCGCCTACGGAAACGCCAAGCGGACCGAAATCATGATTCCGCGCCTGATCGAAATCCTCGACGTCCACATCAATAAAGTGGATGAGAAGATGGAGCGTCTCGCCTCCCTGCGCAAGGACATCGTCGATTACCGCCTGAAGATGATCGAGAAGTTGCATTCGAGCGAATCCTAGCAATGGCGCGGCACCCGCTCTGGCACCGACCTTCCGCTTTTCACCGCAACGTATCCAGCGGCAGACGCCCATTTCGACTCTAAAAAAACAGAGGGCCCACGAAACGGACATTCGTGGACCCCAGTCGCGATCTGATAAATCGGTAAAAACGAAAGGGGAGCCGACGTCGTCGCCCCCCCTTACTACCCTACCAACCGCCAAATATCACTACCAAATCAACCGCCATACCACAACTTACATCTATAAAATCAAAGAAAAAAGGGTCAGGCAGATTGCCTAACCCCTTTATTTTATGGCGCGCTCGGAGAGATTCGAACTCCCGGCCCTCAGATTCGTAGTCTGATGCTCTATCCAGCTGAGCTACGAGCGCGTATGCTGTTGCGACTAGCTGGCGGGAACGAAGTCGACCAGCGTAAATCCGTACTTGGGATGGTTAAACGCGTGGGTGGTCGGATACAGGGAGAAGAGCCACCCCTTGAAGACTTCCTTCCCCCCTTCCATGATCCGAATCTGTGCTGCGGGATTCTTCGGCTCATTGGACTGGGAGGTGAGCGTCGTGCCGTCCATCGTGAAATGCGGCAGGAACGTTTCAACCTTTATGGCCAGATTGCTGTCTGGAATCGTGAACTCCGAACCAATGGTCACGGTGTAAACCGACTCCTTGTTGACAGTCTTGTCAGTGACCGCAATCTTTACCGCTTTCCACTTCCCCTTGACACTTTCCGGGACGGCAACAACTGATTCTTTCTTCGTCGGTCCCTGTCCCTGGGGAGAAGCAGCCTGTTCCGCCTTCTTCTCGTCCTGCTTCTTGCACCCTGCGACCGCGACCATCGCTATGGCCACGAGGGCTACAAGCTTTGCCACCGCTCTCACAGTTCCTCCTCGTCTTCCTACAACCGCTCAGGAATGCGGCATTCGTATATGGCGGAGAGAGAGGGATTCGAACCCTCGATACAGGTTTTCCCCGTATACTCGCTTAGCAGGCGAGCGCCTTCGACCTACTCGGCCATCTCTCCAAGCTATTTTGTATCGCGTTAATGGCGGAGGAGGTAGGATTCGAACCCACGGAACTTTCGTTCAACGGTTTTCAAGACCGCCGCCTTAAACCACTCGGCCACTCCTCCGGGAGCCAACGATCTTACGTGCACTTTCCCACCCAATCAGCCACACAGAACGTTCTATTTACCATACATTGCCAAGCCGCGCAACGAATTTTTTCGGCATTCGCCCCTACCGGATGAACTCACATCCCCCCATATAGGGTCTCAGCGCCTCGGGCACCATGACGGCCCCATCCTCCTGCTGATAATTCTCAAGGATGGCAACCAAGGTGCGGCCAACGGCCAGCCCCGACCCGTTCAGCGTATGGACAAACTCAGGCTTCGCCTTGTCGTCCTCACGGAAGCGTATGGAAGCCCGGCGCGCCTGGAAATCCTCAAAGTTACTGCACGACGAGATCTCCCGGTAGGTGTCCTGGGCCGGCAGCCACACCTCGATGTCATAGGTCTTGGCGGCCGAGAACCCCATATCGCCGGTGCAGAGCTCCATCACCCGGTAATGGAGTCCGAGCAGGCGAAGCACCTCCTCGGCATCGGCCAGAAGCCGCTCCAGCTCGTCATAGGAGGTGGACGGATGGGCAAACTTGACCAGTTCCACCTTGTTGAACTGGTGCTGACGGATCAACCCCCGCACATCCTTGCCGTAGGAGCCCGCCTCCTTGCGGAAGCAGGGGGTGTAGGCGGTATAGGAAAGGGGAAGCTCCGCCCCCTTCAGAATCTCGCCGCGGTGGATATTGGTGACCGGCACCTCGGCGGTGGGGATCAGGTAGTAGTCGGTATCGGAGAGACGGAAGAGGTCTTCCTCGAACTTGGGGAGCTGACCGGTGCCGGTCATGCTCTCGCGGTTCACCATGAAGGGGGGGAGGGTCTCCAGGTAGCCATGGCGCTCCGTATGGAGGTCGAGCATGAAGTTGATGAGGGCGCGCTCGAGGCGGGCGCCGGCACCGCGGTACAGGGTGAAGCGTGCCCCGGTGAGCTTGGCCCCCCGCTCGAAATCGAGGATGCCGAGCCCTTCGCCCACCTCCCAGTGGGGTTTGGGGGTGAATCCGAACCGGGGAACCTCTCCCCACTTCCGCACCTCGCGGTTGTCGGCCTCGGAGGCGCCGACAGGGACCGACTCGTGGGGGATATTGGGGATCGTCAGGAGGACCGCCTGGAGCTCGTCATCGACCCCCCGGAGTTCCTCGTCAAGAACCTTGATCCTGGCGGAGACCTCACGCATCTCGGCGATGCGGGGCTGGGCCTCGCTCTTGTCCTTGATCCGGCTGATCTCCTCGGACGCGGCGTTGCGCACCGCCTTGAGGGATTCGGCATCCCTGAGGAGCTCGCGACGGCGGGAGTCCAGATCTCGGAACCGGTCAAGGGTCACCGCGCCGCCACGGGTGGCGAGACGCTGTTCGACGGATTCGAGATTCTCCCGCAGGTGTTTGGGGTCAAGCATGGAAAGTCCTTTACTTTTCAAGCATTAAAGCTATAGTTCATAGCACTCGAATCCCGAAGAGTCAACCGTTTTTCCCCGACGGAGCCCCCATGCGACTGCCCCGACAGATTGTCGCCTCCCTTGTGATCCTCCTCGCCCTTCCCGCCTTCGGCAGCGAGGGGGTCGTCGTCACCTGCGTCGGCGACATCATGCTCGCCGGCAGCGCCACGTCGACCCTCGCCCGGACAGGGTACGACTACCCCTTCGCCAGGACCGCACCGGAGCTTCGGCGGGGAGACATCGCCATGGGGAACCTGGAGGCCCCCTTCACCACGCGGGGGAGCGAGTTCCGGGACAAGACCTACCGCTTCCGGGTCGACCCGGCCGCCGCAGCGGCATTGAAGCGGGCGGGCTTCTCGGTCCTCACCCTGGCCAACAATCACATGATGGATTACGGCGACGCGGGGCTCCGGGATACCCTGGCGACCCTCTCCCGCTGCGGCATTGCCCATACCGGCGCCGGAGAGTCACTGACCGAGGCCCGCCAGGAAACGGTGGTCGCCGTCCGAGGGCAGCGGGTCGCCTTTCTTGCCTATTCCCTCACCTATCCGGCCGAGTTCTACGCCGGTGCGGACCGGCCCGGCACCGCCCCCGGTTACGCCCCCCACGTGCGGGAGGACATCCGGCGGGCGCGGGCCAGGGCCGATTACGTGGTGGTGTCGTTCCACTGGGGAGCGGAGCGGGCGGAATTTCCGAAGCAGTATCAGATGGAGACAGGCCGGGCGGCCATCGACGCCGGCGCCGACGCGGTCATCGGCCATCACCCCCATGTGTTGCAGGGTATCGAGTTCTACCGGGGAAAGCCGATCCTGTACAGTCTCGGCAACTTTGCCTTCGGCAGCCGGAGCACCGCCGCCGACCGGAGCGTCATGGCGCGGCTGACCCTCTCCGACGCCGGGTGCACGGTGGAGCTTATCCCCCTGAACGTCCTTCACCGGGAAACCCGCTACCGGCCCGAGATCCTTGCGGGGCCCAGGGGAGCGGAGGTAGTGGCACGGCTGAACTGGCTCTCCCGAACCTTCGGCACCGTGATTTCGGATTCAGAGGGACGCTTCACCGCCAGGGCACCCGGCTCCGACCTGCGCATCGTCGCCCGCTGACGGGGCGGAAAGGAGCGTGCCATGCGCCTGTTCGTGGCAATCGATCTTCCCGACGGGGTCAAACAGTCGGTGGCGGATCTCTGCCGAGGGGTCCCCGGGGTGCGGTGGCTGCCACCGGAGCAGCTCCACCTCACCCTCCGCTTCATCGGCGAGGCCGACGAGGCCGTGGACGGGGCGATCCGCCGCGGCCTGGCAGCCATCGTCTCCCCCCCCTTCCCCCTCGCCCTCCGGGGAGTGGGCTGCTTTCCCTCGCCCCGGCGTCCGCGGGTGCTCTGGGTGGGGCTCGGCGGGAGCGACCCTCTCCATCGGCTCCAGCAGGCGGTAGAAGCGGCGGTGAACGGGGCGGGGGTTCCCGCGGAGGAGCGCCCGTTCTCCCCCCACATCACCCTGGCACGCCTGAGGGAACACGGGGAGACCGGAATCGCCCCCTTCCTGGCGCGAAACGCCTCCTTTCAGGGTGAACCGTTCACGGTCGACGCATTTTACCTCTACTCCAGCATCCTGACCCCCCAGGGGGCCATTCACCGGCGCGAGGCGAGCTACCCCCTTGCGGGGTGAGCGAAGTCGGCTGTCGTTGGGAAAAAGAGGAAGCGGCCGCCACCCGGAAGGGATAACGGCCGCGGTCGGTGGTAGGTCAGCTGATAATGTCCATCACCTTGTCGAAGAACCCCTTCTTCATCGGATGGACTTCCTCGCCGCTGATGCGGGCGAACTCCTCCAGGAGCTCCTTCTGGCGCTTGTTGAGGTTGGAGGGGGTTTCCACCTTGATGACGACCAACTGGTCGCCCCGGCCGTACCCCTGGAGCTGGGGCACCCCTTTGCCGCGCAGGCGGAAGATCCGCCCCGACTGGGTTCCTTCGGGGATCTTCATGGAGACCGTCCCGTCGAGGGTCGGCACCTCCACCTCGCAGCCGAGGGCCGCCTGGACGAAGCTGATGGGGAGCTCGCAGACCACGTCGTTATCTTCGCGGGTGAAGATCGGGTGCTCGCGGACCGAAATCGCCACGTAGAGGTCGCCGTTGCCCCCCCCCTTGATCCCCTGCCCCCCTTCGCCGGAGAGCTTGAGCCGCGTCCCGGTCTCCACGCCGGCGGGAACCTTCACGGAGAGGGTCTTGGTGTCCCGCACCATCCCGGTGCCACGACACGAGGTGCACGGGTTTTCCACCACCCGCCCCTCGCCGTTGCAGTGGCCGCAGGTCTTGCTGACGCTGAAGAACCCCTGCTGGAACCGGACCTGGCCGGCGCCGCGGCAGGTGGGGCAGACCTTGGGCTCGGTCCCCGGTTTGGCGCCGCTGCCGCCGCACTCGCCGCACCGCTTGCCGTAGGGGATCTGGACCTCCTTCTCGACACCGAAGGCGGCCTCCTCGAAGGCAAGCTCCAGGTTGTACTGGAGGTCGTCGCCGCGACGCCCCCGACCCCGCTGTCTCCCGCCGAAGATATCCCCGAAGATGTCGCCGAAGATATCCCCGAAGGGAGTGCCGGCGCCAAAGCCGAACCCCCCGGAGGAGAAGCCGCCGGCACCGACCCCTGCGTGGCCGAACTGGTCGTACTGGGCCCGCTTCTGGGAATCGGAGAGGACCTCGTACGCCTCGGTGATCTCCTTGAACTTCTCCTCCGCCTCCGTGTCCCCCGGGTTCTTGTCGGGGTGAAACTGGATCGCCAGCTTGCGGAAGGCCTTCTTGACCTCGGTGTCCGACGCGTTGCGGTGGACCTCGAGGATTTCATAATAGTCGCGTTTTTCTGCTGCCAAGATCGGTCCTCTTCTCACGACGAAAGGCTGAAGGGAGGGGGCGCATTTCCGTTTCCCCTCTCCCTTCAGCCTTATCCGTCATCCCGGTAATGGTTACTTCTTGTCGTCCTTGACCTCTTCGAAGTCGGCGTCGACGACCTTCTCTCCCTTGGCGCCGGCACCCGCTTCGCCGGCCGCCTCGGCGCCCGGCTGGGCCCCTTCGGCCTGGGCCTTGGCGTAGACCGCCTCGGCCAGCTTGTGGGAGGCCTGCATCAACTCGTCGCTCGCCTTCTTGAGGGCCTCGGCATCGTCCCCCTCCATCACCTTCTTGAGGGCAGCCACGGCATCCTCGATCTTCTGCTTCTCGGCGGCGTCGATCTTGTCGCCGTACTCGTTCAGCGACTTCTCGGTGGAGTAGACGAGGGTGTCGGCCTGGTTGCGGGCCTCGATCAGCTCGCGCTTCTTCTTGTCATCGGCGGCGTGGGACTCGGCGTCCTTCACCATCTTGTCGATCTCCTCCTTGGAGAGGCCGGAGGAGGCGGTGATGCGGATCGACTGTTCCTTGCCGGTGCCGAGGTCCTTGGCCGAGACATGGACGATGCCGTTGGCGTCGATGTCGAAGGTGACCTCGATCTGGGGGACGCCGCGGGGCGCCGACGGAATGCCGGTCAGCTCGAAGTTGCCGAGGGTCTTGTTGTCGGAGGACATCTCCCGCTCACCCTGGAGGACGTGGATGGTCACCGCCGGCTGGTTGTCGGCGGCGGTGGAGAAGACCTGGCTCTTGCGGCAGGGGATGGTGGTGTTCTTCTCGATGAGCCGGGTCATCACCCCGCCGAGGGTCTCGATGCCGAGGGAGAGCGGCGTCACGTCCAGCAGCAGCACGTCCTTCACGTCCCCCTTGAGGACCCCCCCCTGGATGCCGGCGCCGATGGCGACCACCTCGTCAGGGTTCACTCCCCGGTTGGGGGTCTTGCCGAAGATCTCCTGTACCCTCTTCTGCACCACCGGCATCCGGGTCATGCCGCCGACGAGGATCACCTCGTCGATCTCGGAGGGGGAGAGCCCCGCATCCTTCAGGGCGGTGCGGCAGGGGCCTTCGAGCTTGTCGATCAGGTCGGCGCAGAGGGCCTCCAGCTTGGCGCGGGAGAGCTTCAGCATCAGGTGCTTGGGACCGCTGGCGTCGGCGGTGATGAACGGCAGGTTGATGTCGGTCTCCATGGAGGAGGAGAGCTCGCACTTGGCCTTCTCCGCCGCCTCCTTGAGGCGCTGGAGCGCCATCTTGTCGCCCCGCAGGTCGATTCCCTGCTCCTTCTTGAATTCGTCGGCGATCCAGTCGATAACCTTCTGGTCAAAGTCCTCGCCGCCAAGGAAGGTGTCGCCGTTGGTCGACTTCACCTCGAAGACCCCTTCGCCGAGCTCCAGAATGGAGATGTCGAAGGTCCCGCCGCCGAGGTCGAAAACCGCGATCTTCTCGTCCTTCTTCTTGTCGAGGCCGTAGGCAAGGGCGGCGGCGGTCGGCTCGTTGATGATCCGCAGGACGTTGAGGCCGGCGATCTTGCCGGCATCCTTGGTCGCCTGACGCTGGGAGTCGTCGAAGTAGGCCGGGACAGTGATGACGGCGTCAGTGACGGTCTCGCCCAGGTAGTCCTCGGCGGTCTTCTTCATCTTCTGGAGTACCATGGCCGAGATCTCTGGGGGGGAGTACTGCTTGCCGCGCACCTCCACCCAGGCGTCGCCGTTGTCGGCCTTGACGATCTTGAACGGGGAGATCTTGATGTCCTTCTGGACCGCGTCGGTATTGTACTTGCGACCGATGAGGCGCTTGATGGCGAACAGGGTGTTCTCCGGGTTGGTGACCGCCTGGCGCTTGGCCTGCTGTCCCACGAGGCGCTCGCCGCTCTCGGCGAAGGCGATCATGGACGGCGTGGTGCGGCTTCCTTCGGCGTTGGCTATGACAACCGGCTCCCCCCCCTCCATGATGGCAACACAGGAGTTGGTGGTACCGAGGTCGATACCGATAACTTTACTCATGAACGTAATCCTCCTTTGGGGTATCTCTCAACCAGAACCTAGTCATCCCCCCGCCGAAAAGCAAGGGGGCGTATCGTTTTTTCCGAAATTACCGGGAAGCCGCCGTCACGGAAACCATGGCGGGGCGGATGAGCCGCTCGTTCAGCAGGTATCCCTTCTGAAAGACCTCCGCCACGGTGTTGGGGGGGAGCTCGGTGTTCTCCACCTGACACATCGCCTGGTGGAACGCGGGGTCGAAGGGGGTCCCCTTTTCGGTCTCCACGGCGGTGACCCCGAACTTCTTCAGGGCCGCCACGAGCATGCCGTGGGTCATCTTCACCCCCTCGATCACCGCCGACAGGCTCTCCTCGCTGGCATGGGACAGGGCCCGCTCCATGCTGTCGACGATGGGGAGGATCTCCGTGACGAAGCTCTCGTTGCCGTACTTGAGAAGCTCCTCCTTCTCCTTCTGGGTCCGCTTCCGGTAGTTTTCCAGGTCGGCCCGCTCCCGGACGAACTTGTCCCAGTTGGCGGCTGCCTCGGACTCCTTGGCCACGAGCCGCTCCTCCAGCTCCCGGATCCGTTCGGCGTCGTTCGGCGACGCGCTCTCCGTCTGGGGAGCGGCGGCCTGCTCTTCGGCATGGGGGGCCTCCGGGTGGGAGGGGTGTTTTTTCTTGTCCACGGTCATTCCTTTCTTCGTTTCTGTCGAGGCTCCTGCAAAACTACTGCGGGGCCGGTCTGCTTTGGTGCCACTCGCTTGCGCCGTGCATCCCGGCCTCCTCATGACGTTTTGCGAGAGCCCCGGTCTATTCGTCCTCAAGAAGCCTGCTGACCAGCTTCGCCGTGTAGTCGACGATGGGGATCACCTTGCCGTACCCCATGCGGGTCGGACCGATGACCCCCAGCACCCCGAGGGTATTCTTTCCCGAGAGATAGGGGGAGGTGATGACGCTGAGCCCCTCCACCTGGTTCAGCCGGGTCTCGGCGCCGATGAAGATCTGCACCCCCTCGGCGGAGAGGCTCCGGTCGAGGAGGTGGATGAGCTGGCTCTTCTCCTCGAAGGCCCGGAACACCTCCTTCATCCGCCGCGCGTCGGTGAACTCGGGCTGCTCGAAGATGTTGGTCTGCCCCTCGATGAAGACCTGGGCGCCACCATCCTCGATGGTCTGCTCCGAGAGCTTCAGCGCCCGGGAGAGGAGGGTGTCGTAGAGGACCTTCTCGTTCTGCATTTCCGCCAGGATCTTCGCCCGCACCTCGGAGACGTGAAGTCCCTCCAGGAGTTCGTTCAGATAGTTGGACATCCGGACGAGGTCATCGGTCGAGAGCTCCTCCGCCGACTCGATCAGCTTGTTCTGGACGGTGCCGTTCTGGGCCACGAGGATGGCAAGGATCCGCCGGCCGCTCAGCTTCACGAACTCGAAGTGCCGGAAGATGGTCGACGAGAAGCGGGGGGCGAGGACGATCCCCATGTAGTGGGAGACGGACGACAGCAGCTTGCTCGTCTCGTGAAGGACGGCGCCGATGTCGCGCCCCGCCATGCTGTACCGCTTGCGGATCCGCTCCCGCTCGGCCTTGTCGATGGTGCCGACCGCCAGGAGCGAATCGACGTAGAAACGGTACGCCTTGTCGGTGGGGACACGGCCGGCCGAGGTGTGGGGGGAGACGAGGAACCCCATCTCCTCCAGATCCGCCATGACGTTGCGGACCGTGGCCGGCGACAGAGTCAGCCCGTGCCGCCTGGCGACCGCCCGGCTGCCGACCGGTTCGGCCGTCACGATGTAATCCTCGATAATCGCTTCGAGGATCTTTTTGTTTCGCTCCGAGAGCCCCGCGCCCATATCGTACCCCATAACGCACGTTAGCACTCAGGGAAGGTGAGTGCTAACTGGAGTAAAGGTAACAACCACCCCTCTCTTTGTCAAGGGGTTTCACGGTGCCGAACGGGGCTCCGCGGGGGATGGCCGGGGGGTCAGAGAAACCGGGCGAATACCTGGTTCGAGAGGAGAACGCCCCGGCGGGTGAGCCGAAGCCTCGTATCCGTGAATTCGAGGAGGGCGGCGGCACGCAGACGCTCCAACTCCCCCCCGTAGACCGTTTCGAGCGCCGTGCCGAACTCCTCGCCAAACCGGGCGATCTCGACCCCGTCAAGCAGCCGTAAACCGAGGAAGAGCCACTCCCCCATGGCGTCCCGCGTGGTGAGGCGGGCAATCTCCTCGTCGGGGAGGCCCCCGGCGGCCAGCAGGCTGCCGTAGCGGGCCAGGTCGTCCGGGTTCTTCCAGCGGATTCCCGGACGGGGGGCGGGGAGGAACGAATGGGCCCCGGCCCCGAACCCGACATACCCCTCCCGCCGCCAGTAGACCTGGTTGTGCCGGGAGCGACGTCCCGGCCGGGCGTAGTTGGAGATCTCGTAATGTTCGTAACCGTGCGCCGCCAGGATCTCCGCCGTCTCCTCGAACATCCGGGCGGCCCCCTCCTCGTCGGGGAGGAGCAGCCCCCCTTCCGCCTCCAGGCGGGCAAAGGGGGTCCCCTCCTCCACGGTGAGTCCGTAGGCGGAAAGATGCTCAGGGGAAAGGGTGGCGGCGCAGCGCAGTTCCTCCCGCCAGTGACCGATATCCTGTGCGGGAAGGGAGTGGATCAGGTCGATCCCGACGGAGTCGAAGCCGGCCCGGCGGGCCGCGTCGAACGCCTCCCGGGCCTCCCGGCCCGAGTGGAGCCGGCCGAGGGTGACGAGCATCCGGTCGTCGAACGACTGGACCCCCAGGGAGAGGCGGTTCACGCCGGCCGCCCGGTAGCCGGTGAGGGATGCCGGCGTGACGGTGCCGGGATTCGCCTCCAGGGTCACCTCGGCACCGCTCTCGAGCCCCCACAGGCGCCCGGCGGCCTCGACAATCCGCCCGACTTCCTCCGGAGGGAGGAGCGACGGCGTCCCGCCGCCGAGATAGAGGGTCGGCGCCCGCGGGGGGGTCGGGCTACAACCGGCGCGCAGCGCCATCTCCCGCAGGAGGAGGTCGGTGTACTCTTTGGGGGAGAGCGGTGCATCGGCCACCGACACGAAGGAGCAGTAGCGGCACTTGCGCACGCAGAACGGAATGTGGATGTAGAGGGAACGCGGTTCGGCCATGGGGCCATGATACGCCACCCTTCCCGTCGATGTCCAAGCATCTTTGTATTGAAATGATGGCGGGTTACCGTTACACTGGCGAGGTTATCGACCGAGCCCGGCTACCGGGCGGGGAGGGGCGTGGATGAAACGAACCGTCAAGGCTGGGGCCGTCCAGTTCACCGTGCGACTCGGGGACGTGGATGCCAATATGGCCTATGTCCGCGAGGCCCTGGGGAGGCTTGCCGCCCGGGGGTGCTCCCTGGCCGTCCTGCCGGAGATGTGGGACACCGGCTATGCCTACCGGGAGCTGAACGAGCTCGCCAGACGGACCCCCGAGGTGGTGGCGGAGCTGGGGAGGCTCTCGGAGGAGCACGGCATGGTGATCGTCGGCAGTCTGCCAGAGCCCCACGGAGAGCGGGTCTGCAACACCGCTTACGTCCTCGACCGGGGACGGCTCCTCGGCAGTTACCGCAAGATCCACCTCTTCTCGCTCCTCGGCGAGGACCGGGCCTTCGACGGCGGGGAGAACTGGCTCGTGGTCGACACCCACGTAGGGCGGGTGGGGGTCTTCATCTGCTACGACCTCCGCTTCCCGGAACTGGCCCGCCGGCTCGCCGTGGAAGGGGCCGAGATCATCGTAGTCCCCGCCGAATGGCCCAAGCCCCGGGAAGAGCACTGGCGGGCGCTGCTGCGGGCCCGGGCCATCGAAAACCAGCTTTTCGTGGTGGCGGCCAACTGCTGCGGCGTCCAGGGGAAACTCGACTTCTTCGGGTCGAGCCTCATCATCGACCCCAAGGGGGAGCTGCTGGCCGAGGGGGGGTACGAGCAGTGCGAGATCAGCGCCGACCTCGACTTCGAGCAGATGGAAAAATGGCGCCAGGCGATCCCCTGCTTCGCCGACCGCAAACCCGAGTATTACTGAGGAGCCCCGCCGACTGCGGCTCCTCAGACCATACACAACTGGAGGTACTGTCGTGACCCTTTTTGCCGGAACCGGCCTCGTCGTCAAGCTGGTGTTGATCATCCTCATCTTCTTCTCGGTGGTCTCCTGGGCCATCATCTTCTTCAAGCTGCTCCAGGTGAACCGCGCCAACAGCGAGTCGGAGCGCTTCCTGGAGTTCTTCTGGAAGGCCAAGCGCTTCGACGCCATCAACGCCCAGCTCGACCGCTTCACCAACTCCCCTCTCACGGTGCTGTTCAGCGAAGGGTATGCCGAGCTGAAACGGCTCGTGGAGAAGGGCGACCAGAAGGAAGAGCCCGATGTGGTCAGCACTGACCTCGGCGGGATCGACAACATCTCGCGGGCCCTGCGCCGCGCCACCACGTCGGAGATCACCCGGCTGGAGAAGTACGTCACCTTCCTCGCCACCACCGGCTCCACCGCCCCCTTCATCGGCCTCTTCGGCACCGTCTGGGGGATCATGACCGCCTTCAAGGGGATCGGCGAGAGTGGCTCCGCGTCCCTGGCCGTCGTCGCCCCTGGCATCGCCGAGGCGCTGATCGCCACCGCCATCGGCCTCGTGGCCGCCATCCCCGCCGTCATGGGGTACAACCACTTCCAGCACAAGATCAAGGTCCTCATCGCCTCCATGGACAACTTCTCGACGGAGTTCCTGAACATCGTGCAGCGGACCTTCGCACGGAAATAGGAGGACAGGATGGAAGTCGGCAGCAGAAACAATGGCGACCGCGGCACCATGTCGCAGATCAACGTCACCCCCCTCGTCGACGTCATGCTGGTGCTCCTCGTCATCTTCATGGTCACCGCGCCGATGATGCAGCAGGGGATGCAGGTGAACCTTCCCAAGGCCGAGACCAAGGCGATGAGCGCCCAGGAAGAGGCGGTGGTCGTCTCCGTCGACCGGAGCGGCAAGGTCTTCATCAACAGCACCGAGGTCGCCGCCGGCGACCTGAAGACGAAGCTCGCCGCCATGGTGGCCAATCGGGCCAAGAAGGAGGTCTTCCTCAAGGCCGACCGTGACGTCCCCTACGGCGACGTGGTGCGGACCATGGCCGAGATCAAGGGTGCCGGCATCGAACGCCTCGGCATGGTAACGGAGCCCGCCCAGAGGAAATGAACCGCACGCCCGTATCACCAGAACGGGGACTCGGGTGGGGAATCACCGCGTCCCTTATTCTCCACGCCGTCCTCTTTTCCGTCGTCCTTTTCGCCCGCTTCCCCTCCCCTTCCCTCCCGGAAGCCCCGGTCTACTACGTCGACGTCGTGAACCTGCCGGTGGCCTCTCCCCGTGCCGGCAGCCCCACCGTGGCCGGGGGGAGCGCGCCGGAGACCCCTCCCCCCGCCCCCCCGAAGCCCGAGATGGCCCTGCCGCGCAAGCCGGTCCCGACGAAGGGGACGCTTCCGGGCAAACAGAAACCGCCCCCCTCCGAGGAGAGCGGCCGGGAATTCGAGCAGCGGCTGGCAAAGCTCCAGAAGGCTGCCGACGAGCGCCATGAGGAAGACGTCCTCGCCGCCATGCGGAAGAAGATGGCGGGGAGCGCCCGCAGCGCCGAGCAGGCGGGGATGCCGGGCGCCACCGGCACCCAGGCGGGGAGCGACTATGCGAGCTACATCCAGTCGCGGCTGAGGGACGCCTTCCGGGGCACCATTGCCTACCAGACCAAGTCTCCGGAAGTGGTCGTCCGCCTCACCATCGATGCCGGCGGCCACATCGCCCGGCAGCGGATCGAGCGCACCTCCGGCGACCGGATCTTCGAAGAGTCGGTCTCGAAGGCGATCGCCCGGGCGGAAAAGACCTTCTCGCCGCCGCCGGGGGGGGGAGAGTTCGAGTACGGCTTCATCTTCCGGCCCCAGGGAGTGGGAAAAAAATGACTCTGAAACGAACCATCATCCTTCTGACCGTCGTCGCTCTGTTGGTACCGTCGCTGCTGCGGTCCCAGGAGACGTACCGCGAGGTGACCGCCACCGGCTCCAACAAGCTGACCCTGGCGGTGGACGCCCCCCGCCGACTGGGGGGAAGCGACTTCCCCGGCGCCGGTGAAACGGCCGAGGCGCTCCGCTCCGACATGACCCTGGCCGGTCTCTTCACCGTTGCGGCATCCCCTACGGTGGCCGCCGCCGGCATCAGGCCGGGGGAGTTCGATCTCGCCCCGTGGCGCGGCGCGGGGGTCGATCTCCTCGTGAAGTGCGGCTACACCCTCTCCGGAGACTCCCTCACGCTGGAGTTTCGCCTCTACAACGTGAACCAGGGGCGGGAGGTCCTGGCCAAGCGCTATTCCGGCCGGCAGCGGGACCTGCGCAAGATCGCCCACACCTTCTCCGATGACATCCTGGAGTCCCTCACGGGCGAGCGGGGGCCGTTCACCGGCAAGATCGCCTTCGTTTCCAACCGGAGCAAAAACAAAGAGTTGTACCTGATGGACTACGACGGGTACCACGTCCAGCAGCTCACCCACAACGGTTCCATCAATCTTAACCCCGACTTCTCCCCCTCGGGGCGGGAGCTCATCTACACCTCCTACCGGCGCCGCAACCCCGACCTCTACCGGAGGGAGCTGGCCACCGGCGCCGAAGTGGCCGTCTCCTCGCACCGGGGGATCAACGTCACCGGCGCCTGGTCCCCCGACGGAAAGTGGATCGCCCTCGCCCTGAGCAAGGACGGCAACTCGGAGATCTACGCCATCTCCCGGGACGGCAGGCAGATGAAGCGCCTCACCACCAACCCCGCCATCGACGTCTCCCCCGCCTGGTCCCCCGACGGGAGCCGCATCGCCTTCGTCTCCGACCGCCTCGGCAAGCCCCAGGTCTTCATCATGAACGCCGACGGCACCGGCGTCCGCCGCCTCACCACGAGCGGCGCCTACAACGTCTCCCCCCGCTGGTCCCCCAAGGGGGACCGGATCGCCTACTGCCGCCAGGAGGGAGGATTCCAGATCTACGCCATCAACCCCGACGGCACCGGCGACTCGAGGCTGACCGGCGACGGGAGCAACGAGCACCCCCGGTGGTCCCCCGACGGCCGCTTCATCACCTTCAGCTCGACCCGCGACGGCGGCGAGGCGATCTACGTCATGCGGGCCGACGGCAGCGGCCAGACCCGCGTTTCCCGGGGCGAACGGAAGGACTCACACCCCACCTGGTCACCCCGCTGGTAGCCGTTCGGATTTTTTCTTGCCGCAGCGGATGGAAGTATTGAAAATAGGCGCCGATTATATATAATTGAGCCTGTTTCGGGGCACCCCGCCCCCATCTGACATTCGATCTCGCGACTCGCAAAGGAGAGGAAGCATGCGTACTGGAACCTACGGTCTCGTCGTTCTGTTCTGTTCCGCCCTCATGGTTGCCGGCGGCTGCGCCAAGAAGGAGATGGTGAAGCCCGAAGAGGGGGCCCCGATGGTAGCCCCGGCCCCCGCGCCGACCCCCGTCCCCCCGCCGGCGACGCCGGCCAAGGAAGAGCCGATGGCCGCCCAGCCGGTGTCGGAAGTCGCGGTGAAGGCGGAAGCTCCCCAGGAGCCGGCCAAGGCCGAGGTGGCCGAAGCATCCCTGGAACGCATCTTTTTCGACTTCGATTCCTACATCCTGAGCCAGCCGGCCCGTGACATCCTCTACCGCAACGCCGAGGTCCTCCTTAAGAAGCAGACTGCGGCAAAGATTTCGCTGGAAGGGCACTGTGACGAGCGCGGCTCCGACGAGTACAACCTGGCCCTCGGCGAGAAGCGGGCCAAGGCCGCCCAGGATTACCTCGTCACCCTCGGGGTCGCGGCCGAACGGCTCTCCGTCATCAGCTACGGCAAGGAGAAGCCCCTCGACCCCGCCCATACCGAGGAGGCGTGGGCCAAGAACCGGCGGGTTGAATTCGTCATCGTGAAGTAAGGACGGCATACGGTTAATAACGGGAGGGAGCCGGCGACGGCTCCCTTTCTCTATCCCCCCACAGAATAGTGGCCACGGAGGCAGCACGAACGATGAACAAGATTGCCAGAAGCATGACCGCGGCAGCCCTGCTGGCGCTGGCCGGATGCGCGAGCCGCGCCGACCTGGACGTCGTCCAGCGCGACAACGAGGAGCTCAAGAGCCGTCTCTTCCGAATGGAAAAAGAGCTCGGCGGCGTCCGGAGCGAGACACGGGAAAGCATGGAGACGACCCTCAAGGATGTCCAGAAGGAACGGGAAGGGGGGCGGAAGGGGCTGGCCGATCTGCAGGCATCCATGGACGGCATCAAGGTCGATACCCAGGTGCTGGCAGGAAAGGTTGACGATCTCGCCCTGGCGGTGAAAAAACCAGCCGACGACGTCAAGCTCCTGCGGGAAGACCTGGAGCGGCGCCTTGCCACCGTCGAGGAGCGGATTGCCGCCCTGGAGAAAGGGGTCGACGGTCTCCAGAAGAAGGTCGCCGACGTCGAGACGAAGGGACAGAACGCTGAAAAGCCCTCGCCCGAAGGGCTCTACCAGAAGGGGCTCGACACCTTCCGCGCCGGCAACGTCGCCGGCGCCCGGGAGATCTTCGCCAAATTCCTGGAGCAGTACCCCAAGCACGACCTGGCTGCCAACGCCCGGTACTGGACCGGCGAAACCTATTACAACGAGAAGAAGTACGAGCAGGCGATCCTGGAGTTCCAGGAGGTCATCAAGAACTTCCCCGGCAAGGAGAAGGTGCCGGCGGCCATGTTCAAGCAGGCGGCGGCCTTTCAGGAACTGGGCGACACCAAGAGCGCCCGCTACGTCCTGAAGAAGCTCGCCGAGGAGTACCCCGCCTCCGAAGAGGCAAAGCGGGTCAAGGAAAAACTCAAGGAACTGAAATAAGAAAAGGCGGGGAGATGCTCCCCGCCTTTTTGCTATCGCCGCGCGTGCCGATGGGGCTCTAGGCGCTCTTCTGCTCCGTCTTCGCTCCTCCTGAGGCCGGCGCCGCTGCAGCCTCACCGGCGGCAGCGTGCTCCCGGGCCGAATGTTCCTCGTATGCCTTCACCTCGGCAGCCAGGTCCCGCGCCGGGGGGGCGGCCTCCCCTTTCGCCTCTTTTTCCGCCCGCTCCTTCTCGTCCAGGTTCCGCACCTCTTCGGAGAGGTTGCGCTGGAAATCGTCGGAGGCGCGCTTGAACTCCGCAAGCCCCTTGCCGAGGGAACGGGCGATGTCTGGCAGCTTCTGGGGTCCGAGGACGATAAGGGCGATCACCAGGATGACGATCAGCTCCGGCATTCCGATTCCGAACATAAATACTTCCTCCCCACCGGCAGCCGGGGTTTCCGGCACGCCATGGTGCATCGATGGTCCGCGGGGAATCCCGGCCGGACGAATGTGAAAATAATAGATGTTTTGCCCACTTGTGTCAAGTCTGGCCGCTTCGGGGAGGCGCAAAGGGTTTGACAGGCTGTGGGACCTTGTTTTACTATCACCCCATTTCGCCGTATACGGCCCAGGAGAAAGGAACAACTCCGATGCACGCCGACCAGATCACGCAGGAGATCCGGACCCTCCTCAAGGAGCGCAACGCCGTCCTCCTGGCACACAACTACATGCGGGACGAGGTTCAGGAGATCGCCGACATCACCGGCGACTCCCTGGGGCTCTCCCAGGAGGCGGCCAGGACCGCCGCTGCGGTCATCGTCTTCTGCGGCGTCCACTTCATGGCCGAGTCGGCCTCAATCCTCTCGCCCGACAAGACGGTCCTCCTGCCGCGCCTCGACGCCGGGTGTCCCATGGCCGACATGGTGACCGTGGAGGGGCTCCGGGAGATGAAGGCGCGGCATCCCGGCGTGCCGGTGGTCACCTACGTCAACTCCTCGGCGGCGGTGAAGGCCGAGAGCGACATCTGCTGCACCTCGGCCAACGCGGTGAAGGTGGTGAATTCACTCCCCGACCGGGAGGTGATCTTCGTTCCGGACCGCAACCTCGGCCAGTTCGTGGCAGCCCACTCCGACAAGACCTTCCACTTCTGGGACGGCTACTGCCCCACCCACGAACGGCTCAAACCGGAGGACGTCCAGCGGCTCAAGGCGGAATACCCCGACGCCCTCTTCATCTGCCACCCGGAATGCAACCCGGCGGTCTCGGCCCTGGCAGACCACGTCTGCTCCACGAGCGGGATGTACGACTTCTGCCGCACCAATCCGGCCACCCGCTTCATCGTCGGCACCGAGGCGGGAATCCTCTATCGCCTGCGGCAGGAGAGCCCCCGCAAGGAGTTCATCCTTGCCTCCCCCGCCCTGGTCTGCCCCAACATGAAACTCACCTCCCTGGAGGATATCCTGGAGGCGCTGAAACGGATGACGCCGGTGGTGAAGGTGCCGGAAGAGATCCGGGTGCCGGCCAAGCGGGCCCTGGACCGGATGATCGCCATCCCGCGGGACTGAAGGCCGCGCCCGTGATCCGCCCGTTTCAGGGAACCGCTCCCCGCATCGCCCCTTCCGCCTTCGTCGCCGAGACCGCTGCCATCATCGGCGACGTCACCGTCGGCGACGAGAGCAGCATCTGGTACAACGTGGTGGTCCGGGGGGACGTGAACTTCATCAGGATCGGCGCCCGGAGCAACATCCAGGATCTCTCCATGCTCCACGTGACCCACCGGAAGCACCCCGACGATCCCGGCGCCCCTCTGGTCATCGGCGACGACGTCACCGTGGGGCACGGCGTCGCCCTCCACGGCTGTACCATCGAAAACGGGGCGTTTATCGGGATGCAGGCCCTCGTCATGGACAAGGCGGTGGTCGGCGAAGGGGCTCTGGTGGGGGCCCGGGCCCTCGTCACCGAGGGGACCGTCATCCCCCCCCGCACCCTCTGGGTCGGCGCGCCGGCCCGCTACAAGCGCGACCTTACCCCCGATGAGATCCTCTGGCTGAAGCGCTCGGCCGAGAACTACGTCCGCTACTCCCGGGAGTACCTTCACGACACTCTGTAGCGGCCGTCATCCGTCCCGAACGAAAAAAGCCGGCATCCCGAGGGGTGCCGGCTTTTTCATATCCGAAGACAACGCTATCAGAACGTGAGGAGAGCCACCTGGCCAGCGGCCGGAAGATGGCCCACCTGACGGGTTGCCGCGACGGCGCCGACCAGCACCCCCCCCTGAGCGGCGGCCACATTGGTCGCACCGGCAGCCGTCCCGACCGCGGCGTTGGTGAACACCCCTCCCCGCATGGTCGCATTTGCCAGCACCGCACCCCGCAGATTGGCGCAGACGGCATAAACCCCCGTCAGATCGGCACTGGCAAGGTTGGCCCCCTCCAGATTCGCCTTGAAGAGGCCGGCACCCTCCAGTTTTGCCCCCCGCAGCGACGCCCCCCGCAGCGACGCCATCTCCAGCGACGCCCCCCGCAGATTGGCCCCCTCCAGGTTCGCCCCGTCGAGATTCGCCCCGAAGAGGTCGGCACCGGCAAGCACCGTACCCCGCAGGTCGACGCCGGCGAGGTTCACCCCCCGCAAGACCGCACCCCGCAGGTCACGGCTGGTATGGAGGATCTCCCGGACCTCGTCGGGCGCGGGCCGCCAGTCGCGCCCCCGTGGACGGGGAATGACGGCTACCAGCGGAGCAGTCACCGGCGGCACGGCCGCAACCGGAGCGCTTGCTATATGGGGTTTCTTTTCCGGTGCCTTCACCGTGGTGCGGGCAACCTTTGCCGCCCGGTGTTTCCCCGCTCCGTGACGGGCGACGCCCCCCCGCGACACGAGGCGGACGTACTCCGCGTAGCCGAGGGGGTGCTTTCTCCGCCCCTCGCGGGCCTCCGCGGCCGCACCATTCTCCGTGGCGGTCGCGGGAGCCGCTCCGGACTTCTCCCCCTTCGCAAAGGCGCCGGCGGTCGGCAGGGCGAACCCCACGGCCAGGAGCGCACCTGCAGCGCGCATAAACATGGCTGATTTCATGGAGTATTTTCCTTCTGAAGTGATCTCTCTGAAGGAGCCGCGCCCACGGGGCGGCATCCCCCTGTTGTTTCATATCGGATTTTTACGCCGCAACTTGAGCGCTTTTCATCATCTTTCCCCAAACCCGCCTCGTCGACGGTGGATAGTTCCGCCCGTTTCTGCTATGCTTTCCCCGAACGCATCCATACTAATTCCCTCGCAACCGTATGCCCCCGTTATGACTCGTACCGACAATGCCCTCATCCGTCGCATCGCCGACCTTCTGATCCCGGACCACGCCCGCACGGAGCTCACCGGAATCAAGGGGTCAGCGCCGGCGTACCTCCTGGCCCGGCTCGCGGCGGAAACGACCCGCCCGCTCCTCGTGGTCGCCGCCGACACCGACGCCGCCACCGAACTCGTCACCGAGCTCCGCTTCTACCGGGGCCAGGGCGACGACATCCTCCACTTCCCCCCCTGGGACGTGAGCCCCTTCGAGAAGGGATCGCCCCACGCCGACGTAACCGCCGTCCGCCTCGCCACCCTCCGCCGGCTGGCGGACCGCAAGGCGGCCGCCGTGGTGACGACCCCGGCGGCGCTCCGCCAGCGCATCCTTCCCCGGGCGCTCCTCGACGGCGCCTCCCTCTACTTCCTCCCCGGCGAGGAGAGCGACCGCGAGGAGCTCCTGGCAAAGCTCGTGACCCTGGGCTACCTCCCGGTCCCGCTGGTGGAGGACCGGGGGACCTTCGCCGTGCGGGGGGGGATCGTCGACCTCTTTCCCCCCGGCTTCGAGCAACCGGTGCGGATCGAGTTCTTCGGCGACTTCGTCGACACCATCCGGACCTTCGATCCCCTCACCCAGCGCTCCCTTCACCCCTTGGAGGAACTGCTGCTCCTCCCCTCCCGGGAGATGATCCTGAGCGCCGAGGTCCTGAAGGGGGTCGCCCCTCGCCTCAAGGGGCGCTGCGACGAGCTGGAGATCTCCCCCGTGGCCCGCCGGGAGCTCATGGAGCAGCTTCAGAACGGCCTCTACCCGGCGGGAGCGGAATGGCTCCTCCCCCTCTTCCACCCGCACCTCGAAACCCTCTTCGACTATGCGGGGGACGCAGTGCGGGTCCTCGTCGACCCGGCGGCCATCGCCGACGAGGAGCGGCGGTTCGACGAGGAGCTCGCGGCCGCGGTCTCCCGCGCCCGCGACCGGGGTGATCTCTTTCCGGCGCCCGAGACCCTCTTTCTCCCGGCTCCCGAAGCGGCGGAGCGGCTGGCCGGCCGGCTCGTCACCATCCCCTCCCTGGCCGTCGAGGAGACGGGGAAGGAGGGGGAAACGGTCCCCCTCGACACCCAGGAGAACACCGACCTGAAGGTGACCCTTTCCCCCAATGGCGAGGGGGTGCTGAAGCCTCTGGTGGCACGGCTTAACGGCTGGCTCGAGGAGCGACAGCGGGTGATCGTCGTCTGCCACCAGCGGGGCCAGGCCCAGCGCCTCTACGAGCTCCTCGCCCCCTACCCCCTCCCCCTCATCATCTCCGAGCGTGGCTTTCCGGCGGAGCGGGAGCGGGACGACGGCAAGGTCGAGGTGCTCGTCGGCGATCTCTCCCGCGGGTTCCGCCTCCCCGAAGGTCAGCTCGTGGTCATTGCCGAGGAGGAAATCTTCGGCCGGCGCCAGAAGCGGCGTGGCGTCTCGGAGCTCCGCAAGAAGCAGATCATGACCTCCCTGGCGGAGCTGAAGCCGGGGGACTACATGGTCCACCTGGACCACGGCATCGGCATCTACCGGGGGCTGCAGCACATCGCCCTCAGCGGCTGCGCCGGCGACTTCCTCCTCCTGGAGTACGCGGGGGGAGACAAGCTCTACCTCCCGGTGGACCGTCTGAACCTCGTCCAGCGCTACGTGGGGGCCGAGGGGGTGGAGCCCCGGGTCGACAAGTTGGGGGGGACATCCTGGGAGAAGACCAAGGGGAAGGCCCGGGCCGCCGTCCAGGAGATGGCCGGGGAGCTCCTCCAGCTCTACGCCGCCCGCCAGCTCCACGAAGGACACCCCTTCTCCCCCCCCGACGAGCTTTACCGGGAGTTCGAGGCCTCCTTCGCCTACGAGGAGACCTCGGACCAGATGGCGGCCATCACCGACGTCATCGCCGACATGACGAGCCGAAAACCGATGGACCGCCTCGTCTGCGGCGACGTCGGTTACGGCAAGACCGAAGTGGCCATGCGGGGGGCCTTCAAGGCGGTCATGGACGGCAAGCAGGTGGCGGTCCTGGTCCCCACCACGGTCCTGGCCCAGCAGCACCTGGAGACCTTCCGCGCCCGCTTCGGCGCCTACCCGGTCACCATCGAGATGCTCTCCCGCTTCCGCACGGCGAAGGAGCAGAAGGAGATCCTGGAGAAGGTGAAGAAAGGGACCATCGACGTCATCATCGGCACCCACCGGCTCCTCCAGAGCGACGTCGCTTTCAAGGACCTGGGGCTCCTCATCGTCGATGAGGAGCAGCGCTTCGGCGTCACCCACAAGGAAAAGCTGAAGAAATACAAGGCGGTGGTCGACATCCTGACCCTCACCGCCACCCCGATCCCCCGAACCCTCTACATGTCGATGATGGGGATCCGGGACCTCTCCATCATCGACACCCCGCCGGTGGACCGGCTGGCGGTGAAGACCTTCGTGGCCCGCTCCTCCGACGACATCATCCGCGAGGCGGTGATGCGGGAACTGCGCCGGGGGGGACAGGTCTTCTTCGTCCACAACCGGGTCCAGTCCATCATGAACTGGGCCGAGCACCTGCGCCGCATCGTCCCCGAGGCGAAGATCGCCGTGGGGCACGGCCAGATGGAGGAAGGGGAGCTGGAGAAGGTGATGCTCGGCTTCATGCACGGGGAGACGAACCTCCTCCTCTGCACCACCATCATCGAATCGGGGATCGACATCCCCACCGCCAACACCCTTATCGTGGACCGGGCCGACACCTTCGGCCTGGCCCAACTCTACCAGCTCCGGGGGCGGGTCGGGCGCTCCAAGCAGCGGGCCTACGCCTACCTCCTCATCCCCGGCGAGGGGGCCATCTCGTCCGATGCCCGGGAGCGGCTGAAGATCATCCAGGAGCTCACGGAACTGGGGGCCGGCTTCCGGCTCGCCACCCACGACCTGGAGATCCGCGGCGCCGGCGACCTCCTCGGCGCCAAGCAGTCGGGGAACATCGCCGCCGTCGGTTTCGATCTCTACACGGAACTGCTGGAAGAGGCGATCCAGAGCCTCAAGGGAGGGGAACGGATCGAGCGGGTGGAGCCGGAGATCAACCTCCGCATCCCCGCCTTTGTCCCCGAGGATTACGTGCGGGAGACGAACCAGCGTCTCATCATCTACAAAAAGCTCACCCAGGCCGACTCCGAGGAGGAGGTGGACGAAGTCATGGCGGAGCTGGTGGACCGCTTCGGCACGCTGCCACTGGCCGCCTCCTATCTCCTGGAGGTGATGAAGCTGCGGATCCATTTCAAGCGGCTCCTCGTCCGGATGGCGGAATTCGACGGCAGACGCCTCAGTTTCACCTTTCACGAGCGGACTCCCGTCCCCCCCGATACGATCATCGGCCTCATTCGCACCAGCCCGAAGCGGTACCAGTTCACCCCCGACTTCCGGCTCATCGCCGAGCTTGCCGACACGAGCTTCGAGGGGGTCATCGCCGAGGCCAGAAATCTCTTGAAAACGCTGGGTTGATATGCTAGTTTTCGCAGAATTGTTCAGTAGTTAATCCATCTCAAAGGAGTTTTTCGTGAAGAGAACGACGGTTGTCACGATACTTGCGGCCGCCCTGGCCGTCACCCCCCTCGCGGGCTGCAAGGGGAAGACCGAAGGTGGTGCCCCGGCCGGTGAATCGGCCAAGAAGGAAGGCGCGGTCATCGCCGAGGTGAACGGTGAGACCATCACCTCCTCCGATTTCAAGCATGAGCTCGACAATCTTCCGCCGTACCTGAAGCCGATGGCCGACACCCCGGAGGGGAAGAAGGAGCTTCTGGACACCATGGTGGTGCGGGAGCTGATCCTCCAGCAGGCCCGGAAGGACGGCCTCGACAAGAGCCCCGAGGTGGCCGCCAAGCTTGAGGAGCTCAAGAAGCGGATCATCGTGGAAGGGTTCCTCAAGAAGAAGGTCGAGGAGCAGGCCAAGGTCTCCGACGAGGAGATGAAGAAGTTCTACGACGAGAACAAGGACAAGTTCAAGACCGGCGACCAGGTTAAGGCGAGCCACATCCTCATGAAGAGCGAGAAGGAAGCCCAGGACGTCTCCAAGGAGTTGAAAGCCGGCGGCAACTTCGAGGAGCTCGCCAAGAAGCACTCCATCGATTCGGCCGCCGCCAAGGGGGGCGACCTCGGGTGGTTCAGCAAGGGATCCATGGTCCCCGAATTCGAGAAGGTGGTCTTCGGCCTCAAGGAAGGGGAGACCTCCGGCATCGTCAAGACCAAGTTCGGGTTCCACATCATCAAGCTGACCGGCAAGCGGGCGGCCGGCACCCGCTCCTTCGACGAGGTGAAGGAGCAGATCAAGGCGGCGCTTCTCCCTACGAAGCAGCAGGAAGTCTTCCAGAAGCTCAAGGAAGACATCAAGAAAAACGCCAAGATCTCCGTCAAGGATGACGCCCTGAAAGGGGTCGACGGCAAGGCTTCCCCGGCTGCGACACTGCCGGCCCCGGCCCCGGCGGCCAAATAGCCCTCCCCCGTCTCTTCCGCCGGCCGGACACACGTCCGGCCGGTTTTGCGTCTTAACCCCAGGAATTTATGAACAGACTTCTCGCAGCACTCATCATCACCCTCTCCCTCGCGGCTCCCGGAGTTTCCTTCGCCGCGGTGGTCGACCGGATCGTCGCCGTCGTCAACGACGAGCTGATCACCTCCTATGCCGTGGAAAAGGAAAAGGCCACCCTCCTCAAGGAGGTCGAACGGCAGCAGCTCCCCCCCGACGACCCGGCCCGGGCGAAACTGGACGAGACTGCCCTCAACCGCCTTATCGACCGCAAGCTCGTGGAGCAGAAGGTCCGGGAGCTGGACATCCGGGTCAGCGAAGAGGAGATCCGCCAGGCGATCGAGGACGTGAAGCGGCAGAACAAACTCTCCCAGGAGGCGCTCGTGGCGGCGCTGGCCAACCAGGGGCTCTCCTTCGACCAGTACAAGGCCCAGATCCGGGAGCAGCTGGAGCGCCTGCGGCTCGTGAGCCAGGAGGTCCGGGCCAAGATTCAGGTCGGCGAGCGGGAGATGCGGGAGTATTACGAGGCGAACCGGACCAAGTTCGGCGCCGAGGAGAGCTTCCGGGCCCGGAACATCTTCTTCCGTCTGGACGACAAGATGCCGGCCGATGCGGTCAAGAAGGTGATGACCACCGCCATGACCGTCCTCTACGAGGCCAAGGGGGGGAAGGATTTCGCCGACCTGGCCCGGCAGTATTCCGACGATCCGGCGGCCAAGAAAAACGGGGGAGATCTGGGGACGTTCCGGAAGGAAGACATTCTGCCGGAATTCGAGGAGAACCTTACCCGGATGAAACCGGGAGAGGTGAGCGACCTGATCAACACCCCCACCGGTCTCCACATCCTGAAGCTGGAGGCCCGGATCCCCGGCACTCCGAAGCCGTTCGAGCAGGTGAAGGCCGAGATCGAGGATATCCTCTACCGGAAGAAATCGGAGGACCGCTTCAACCAGTGGGTCGCCGATCTCCGCAAGGGTGCTGCCATCGAGATCAAGTAGCGCACCGGTGGCGGAAAAATGCAAAAGCGCGGCGGGGAAACACTCCCTGCCGCGCTTTTTTCATGGGGTTTCCGGAACGGAGCCGTTCGTCAGAGCCCCGCACGGCGCAGCTGCTCCACCGCCGCTTTCTGTTCGGCGGTAAGCCCTTCCGGTACCGCGACGCCGATCCGGACGTACAGATCACCCTTCCCCGCCTTCCCGAGGTGGGGAAAGCCGAGCCCCTTGAGCCGGATCTTCGTCCCGGCCTGGATGCCGGCGGGGACCTTGATCCGCTTGGTCCCTTCCAGGGTCGGCACGTCCAGGGTGGTGCCGAGGGCCGCGTCGCTGAAGCAGACCGTGCGCTCCATCACCACATCGTCCCCATCCCGGGTGAACGCCGGATCGCTCCCCACCTGCACCACGAGATAGAGGTCGCCGGTGGCTCCGCCGCCGCTCCCCTCCCCCCCCTTGCCGGCCACCCGGAGCCGGGCGCCACTCTCCACCCCGGCCGGGACCTTCACCGAGAGCTCCTCCCGCTTGCCGTTCCGCATGAATGCCACCCGCTTTTCGCCGCCGCCGTAGGCCTCGCGGAAGGTAACCCGCAGCTCCATGGAGAAATCCTCCCCCCGTTGGCGCCCCCCTCCGAAGCCGAAGCCCCCCTGCCGGAAGCCGCCGCCGAAGATGCGGGAGAAGATATCGTCGGTGCCGAGACCCATGTCCTTGAAGAGATCCCCCACATCGAAGCCGCGGAAGATATCCTCCTGGGAGTAGCGTTGGTGGAAGCCGCTGGAGCCGAACTGGTCGTACTGGGCCCGCTTCTGGGCATCGGAGAGGACGGCGTAGGCCTCGTTGATCTCCTTGAACCGGTCCTCGGCCTCCTTGTTCCCCGGATTCTTGTCGGGGTGATATTTGAGGGCGAGCTTGCGGTACGCCTTCTTGATCTCGTCCTCCGAAGCCCCCTTTTTTATTCCGAGCACTTCATAGTAATCCTTCTGTGCCATGGCGGTCCCTTTCTCTCTGAAGTCGGCGCTTTGAATGTAATCGCAGTTCCCTCCCCTGTCAACACCAGGCGATTTTTTCCCCTTGACAGCAATTCTTCGCAGTTCTAACATTTAGGTATCCGAACATTTCGTCAGCCGGCGGGAAACGTCATGGAACGAATCGAACGCATTGCCCAGCTCTATCCGATCATCATGCGGGTCATGGGGCGGATCAGGAGCCTGGTCCACGAAGGCATGGACCTGACCTACAACCAGTACAAGATGCTCCTCACCATCTACGACAAGGGGAGCTGCCCCCTGAACCTGCTGGCCCGGGAGCTGGAGATCGCCATGAGCTCGGCCAGCGAGATGGTGGACCGGCTCGTGAACCTCGGCTTCGTCTACCGGGCGGTGGATGAGGGGAACCGGCGCCAGGTGATCATCTACACCACCGGCAAGGGGGAGGAGCTGATCCGGGAGGTCCGCCGGGGGATTGTCGACAACTACCGCACCCTCCTCGCCCGGCTTCCGGAGGGGGATCAGGAGCGCCTCGTGGGGGCCTTCGAGACCATTGCCGAAGTCCTCGGCCGGCTGGAATGAGAAAAGGAGAACGCACCATGAAAAAGGCGATTGTGGTTGGTGGAGGGATTTCGGGGTTGGCAACGGCCTATCTGCTGCGGAAGCGGGCAGCGGAAGCGGGCATGGAGCTCGACGTCACCCTCCTGGAGAAGGAAGAGCGCGTCGGCGGCAAGATCTGGAGCATCAAGGAGGAAGGCTATCTCTGCGAATGGGGGCCCAACGGTTTTCTCGACTCCAAGCCCCAGACCATCGACCTCTGCCGCGATCTGGGGGCGGCGGAGCGGCTCCTGCGGAGCAACGACAACGCCCGCAAGCGCTTCATCTACACCGGCGGCGCCCTGAACCGCCTCCCGGAGAATGGCCCCATGTTCCTTAAGAGCGGGCTCATCTCCTGGCCTGGCAAGCTCCGCCTCGCCCTGGAGATGGTCATCCCGAAGCGGACCGACGGCGTCGACGAGACGCTGGCCTCCTTCGGCCGCCGCCGCCTCGGCGACGAGGCGCTCCGCAAGCTCATCGCCCCCATGGTGTCGGGGATCTTCGCCGGCGACCCGGAAACCATGTCGCTCCAGTCGTGCTTTCCCCGCATCGCCGAACTGGAGCGGGACCACGGCAGCCTCATCCGCGCCATGATCGCCCTGGCGAAAAAGAAGAAGCGCGAGGTTGCCGAGGGGAAGGTGGTTGCCAGCGCCGCCGGCCCCGGCGGGGTCCTCACCTCGTTCCGCGACGGCATCCAGACCCTGACCGACATTCTCGCCGGGGTCCTCGGGCCGGCCACCGTCGTCTCGGGGCAGAACGTGATCTCCCTTGCGGCGGCATCGGGGGGGTGGCGACTCAAGACCGACACCATCGACATCGACGCCGACGCAGTGATCCTCGCCACCCCGGCCCACGGCACCGCCCCGCTCCTCGACGGGGTCGACGCAGCCATGGCTGCGGTGCTGCGGCAGATCCCCTACTCGTCCATGACCGTGGTCTGCTTCGGCTATGAACGGGAGCGGATCGCGCGGGACCTGGACGGTTTCGGCTACCTGATCCCGAAGGAAGAGGGGATGAACACCCTGGGAACCCTCTGGGATTCCAGCATCTTCGAGAACCGGGCGCCGGAGGGACAGGTGCTCCTGCGGAGCATGCTGGGGGGGGCCTGCTTCCCCGACTACGTCACCCTCTCCGACGAGGAGGTGGCAAAGCGGGTCAAGAGCGACCTCAGGAACATCATGGGGATCGAAGCGGAGCCCTCCTTTGCCCGGATCTTCCGCCACCCCCAGGCGATCCCCCAGTACACCGTCGGCCACGGTCAGCGGCTGGCCACCCTGGAGGAGCGCGCAGCCACCCACCCGGGGCTCTTCCTCACCGGCAACTCCTACCGCGGCATCGGCCTCAACGACTGCGTCGCCGCCGCCAACCGCACCGCCGCGGAGGCGGTCGCCCACCTCACGACCCGCTGAAACGCGAAAGGGGAGCCGTCCCATGGCGGCTCCCCTTTCCGGCGGATATCCCTGATTTCCCCTATTTGTAGCTCTTTCTCCGGAACAACCCCGTCTTCAGCGACACGATCCGGTCGAGGAAGAGGATGCCGTCCAGGTGATCCATCTCGTGCTGGATGGCGATGGCCTCGAAGCCGGTGGCGGCCACCTCCCGCTCCGCGCCGTCGCCGTCGAGAAACCGGACCGTGACGGCGGTGGCCCGCTCCACGTCGCCGGTGTAGTCGGGAACGCTCATGCACCCCTCACGCCCGATGGTATCCCCTTCCCGGCGGACGATCTCGGGGTTTACCATGACGAGGAGACCGTGATTGTTCTCCTTGCCGAGGCGGCTTGCGGAGACGTCCACTACGCAGACCCGGACCGTGGCGCCGATCTGGGGGGCGGCCACCCCTACCGATCCGGGCCCCGCACGCATGGTGTCGATGAGGTCCTCCACGAGGCGCCTGATCTCGTCGTCGATGGCCGGGACCGGGTTGCAGAAGGTCTTGAGAATGGGGTGGGGATAGAGGAGTATCTTCTGTGCGGGCATGGCGTCAGAGGGAGACCGGGGTGATGGACCGGACCGAGATCTCCACGTTCAGCTCCTTCTTGATTTCGTCGAGCAGCGCCGCCACCTCTTCCACGGTGGCTCCGTCGGGGAGGGAGGCTTCGAGCATCATGACGTAGACCGGCTCTTCCTTCGTGCCGATCAGCTTGGTGTTCAGATCAGTGATGTTGATCGAGCGCCGCGCGAACTCCTGCGCCACACGGAAGACGATCCCCGGCTGGTCGGAGCCGTAGACCGACACCATGCACAACTCCCCCTCCGGCGCCCGGTACTGGGCCTCGTCGCGGGTGAGGGGGCGGACCGACACCGTCAGTCCCAGTTCGTCACAGAGCCCGCGGAACTCCTCTAGGAGCCGTCCCTTGGTGAACGGCTTCTCGTGGGAGACGATGAGGATCATGGAGAACTCGCCACCGAGCATGGTGGAGCTGGAATCCTCGATGTTGCAACCGAGACGGTACAGCACGCCGGTGGCGCCGGCGACGATACCGGGACGGTCCTTGCCGACGACGGTGACGGCAAAGTGGGCCAGGGAATCTTTTCTGGTCATGGTTCCTCCCACGGGGAATCGGAATCGGGTGACGTGACGGCTGTCGCCGCCCGCGGCGGCGCGGAGTTCCATCTATAGCAGAAGTGGACCGCAATGACAAGGAAGGGGCTCCCGCCGCACGTCGCCGTCACCTCCCCGGCCGGATCAGAAGGTTCAGGAGGAAGCTGACGAGGCTGAAGACGAGCGCTCCCCCCACGGCGCTCCCGAACCCCGCCACGGCGAATCCGGGGACGAACCAGGCGGCAAGGGCAAAGATGAAGCCGTTCACCACCAGGGTGAAGAGCCCGAGGGTGAGGAGCGTCACCGGCAGGGCCAGCAGAGAGATGATCGGCCGGAGAAAGGTGTTGAGGAGCCCCACGGCGAGGGCGGCGGCAAAGAGCGTGGCGGTCCCCCGGACCTGGATTCCCGGCACAAGGCGGACCGCCGCGAAGAGTGCTGCCGCGTTTATGAGCCATTTCATGAGGAGCCCGGTCATCGGCCTTCCCCCTGCGCCCTGTCGGGCGTCTCCAGGCCGAGCCGGTCCCGCACGGTCTCCACGAGGCAGTCGAAGACCTGCTCCCGGGTAGCGATGAAGCGCGGCATCTCCACCACCATCACCTCCTCGGCCAGGTGGAGAACCCGCCCGTCGCTGCTCCCCAGGGCATCCATGACCGCCTCCAGCATCGGGATCACCTCGTAGATGTCATCCCGGTTGAAGGGGTGCGGGTCCGGCTTTCCCCTGAATTTCGGCTCGTGCCTCTTCTCCACGTCCTTCGCATATTTGTAGTAAAGGTCGGACGCCTTGAGCGCAATTCCCATGCAGTTCCCCTCCCCTTTCACGTCACGCAGATGAAATCGATCCCTTCCCGGAATCCGCCACCCGAAGGCCGCTCACGGCGCCTCCGGGCGCAGCGCCGCGAGGAGCTCCTGCGGCAGCCGCTTCGGCCGCATCCCCGGTCCGACGCAGACCAGCGTCACCCGCCCCGCCACGAGGCATTTGCCGTCGGGCAGCCGCACCACCTGCTGGCCGACGGTGAAGGAGGTCTTCCCCACCTCCAGCACCTCGGTCTCCACCCGCACCAGGTCGTCCAGCACCGCCGGCGCCCGGTAGTCGATCTCCAGCCGCACCACCGGGAAGATCCATCCCCGGTCCGCGAGCTCCCTCACGGAAAGCCCCCGGGTACGGAGGAACTCGCATCTCCCCCGCTCGAAAAAGCCGAGATAGCGGGCGTGGTACACTACCCCCCCGGCGTCGGTATCCTCGTAATAAACGCGAAATTCCATGGTGCATTCCCCTCCGGTCACGACAAAAGAAAAGAGGCCCGGGGCCTCTTTTCACAACGGCGCGCGGACCGCGTTATTTCAGCTTCAGTATCACGCTGTGGATCTTGCCGGTCTCCCGCTCCCGCAGCTGCAGCCGGAGTTCCCGGGCAGTGTCCGCCTCGGCGGGAAA
Organism: Geobacter pickeringii; assembly: GCF_000817955.1. Classification (NCBI taxonomy): domain Bacteria; kingdom Pseudomonadati; phylum Thermodesulfobacteriota; class Desulfuromonadia; order Geobacterales; family Geobacteraceae; genus Geobacter; species Geobacter pickeringii. Next base: position 3,611,247 of record NZ_CP009788.1, read on the forward strand.
GAAGAGGAAGCCGCTGGCAATGCTGTCGGGTGGGATCGTCTTCCCTTCCAGCCCCTTGTTCCGGATATCGTCGACGATGGTCCGCTCCCGTTCGTCGGAGGTCCCTTCCTTCACCCCCCCGACCACCGCTCCCCCCGCGGCGCCGATGGCGGCACCCTTGCCGAGGGCCTCACCGATGCTCCTGCCGGTGACGATGCCGAGGGCCGCACCGAGAATCGCCCCCCCCGCCGCTCCGAGCAGCGCCCCCTTGCCGGCACCCTTGCCGAAGAAGGCGGCCAGCTGAGTCGACTTCTCGATCCGGTCCACCGCCGTGTTGTTGGGGATCACCTGAAAGTAGCGGCTCTGGTCGTTCACGAGGAAGGTCTGGGACGAGACGATCTCCATCCCCTGTCCCTTGTTGCTCAACACCACCTGGACGGGGAGAACCCCCGCCCCCTTGATGTCGAAACCGAAGGCGTCCGTGGCCGATGTCGCATCGGCAAACGCCTCGCCGCCGACGGTGACGCCGTTCACCACCTGCCGGTTGGCGTACTCCTCGGCCGGCCGGAAACCGACATACTGGCTCTTGTACGCCGTGCAGGCGGAAAGGAGGAAGAGGGGGAGCACGATCTGGGCGATCCGTTTATGGTACATGGCGGCCTCCGACAGTGGGTTGTATTTTCGGGTCAGCATTCATGATACCACCCCGGCAGGGAGGCGCAACCGCCCCGGGGGCACTTTGCACAAATTTTAAGCAATATCTTAGAGCCACAGCAGCCCCTTGAAGCCGCTTTTATCGATCAAACCATACCATGGCCTATCTTTTCAATCAAAACCCATTCAGGCTCACCTGGGTAGCCTTGATTGCAATTTACCCTTTATCGGTTTTTCGACCAAGCACGATCAGCGAGCGGCCATCGCCGGCAAGGGGGAGCGTGAACTCCTGGAGCTCCACAATGGCGACTCCCAGTTCGGTCAGCGCGGGCCGCGCCGTCTCCGCCTCGGCCCGCCCCTCCTTCCCCTTCATGGCGACGATCCTCCCGTCCGGCGCCAGGCACGGCAGGGCCATCCGGACAAAGGTCGGCAGGTCGGCGAAGGCGCGGGAGACGATCCAGTCGAAGTGCCCGGCGTACCGTCCCGCCAGCTCCTCGCCCCGGGCATGGAGCGCCTCGAAGCCGTGGAGCCCCAGCAGCCGCCCGACATGCCGCTGGAAGATGATCTTTTTTTCCACGGCGTCGACGGAGACCGCATCAAGGTGCGGTCGGACGATCTTGAGCGGGATGACCGGAAAACCCCCTCCGGAGCCGAGGTCGAGGAGCCGTCCGCGCGCTCCCACCATCCGGCAGCAGGCAAGGGAGTCGACGAAGTGCTTGAGAGCGATCTCCTCATCCCCCTTGATGGCGGTGAGGTTGATCTTGCGGTTCCACTTCTTGAGCTCGTCCGCAAACCGGCCAAAGGCACCGAGCTGGTGCGGGTCCAGATGGACCCCCAGCTGCTCCGCTCCCCACACCAGGAGATTGCGCGCGCCGTCGTTCATGCTACCCCCGCGCCTTGATCGCCAGGGAGATGATCCCCACCGCCGCCGGCGTCACCCCCTGGATGCGTGATGCCTGCCCCAGGGTGTCGGGACGGAATTTGACGAGCTTTTCCCGCACCTCGGCCGAAAGGCCGGGGATAGCCGAGTAGTCGAGATCGGCGGGGATGCGGGTCCCCTCCAGCTTCCGGGATCGCTCCACCTGGTCGAGCTGCCGCTCGATGTACCCCTGGTACTTGATCTGGATCTCCACCTGCTCCCGCACAGACAGCGGCACCGCCACGGCCCCGGGATCGATCCGCAGGAGCTCGTCGTAGGTGATGTCGGGACGCCGGAGAAGCTGCTCGTAGGTGAGGGAATTCCGGAGATCGGCCATGCCGAAGTCGGCAAGGAATGCGGGATCGGCCTCGGACGGGAGGAGTTTCGCTCCCCGGAGCCGCTCCAGCTCGGCACCGATCCGCTCCCGCTTCTCGCAGAAGCGCCGGTATTCCTCCTCCGGCACCAGCCCCACCTCGTGCCCCCGCTCCCGCAGCCGGAGGTCGGCGTTGTCCTCGCGCAGCAGCAGCCGGTACTCGGCCCGGGAGGTGAACATCCGGTACGGTTCCCGGGTACCGAGGGTGACGAGATCGTCGATCATCACCCCGATGTACCCCTCGCTCCGGCCAAGGAGCAGCGGCTCACGCCCCTGAACCTGGAGCGCCGCGTTGATCCCTGCCATGAGCCCCTGCCCCGCCGCCTCCTCGTAGCCCGAGGTGCCGTTGATCTGGCCGGCGTGATAGAGGCCGTGAATGAGCTTCGTCTCCAGCGAGGCGTGGAGTTGGATCGGATCGCAGTAGTCGTATTCGATGGCGTAGGCGGGGCGCATGATCTCCACCGCCTCAAGCCCTTCGATGGAACGGTAGAAAGCCCACTGCACATCGATGGGAAGGGAGGTCGAGAGCCCCGACGGGTAATACTCCACCGTCTCCCGCCCCTCGGGCTCCAGGAAGGTCTGGTGCCGGTCCTTTTCCGGAAACCGGACCACCTTGTCCTCGATGGAGGGGCAGTAGCGGGGGCCGACCCCTTCGATGACCCCGGCGTAGAGGGGGGAGCGGTCCAGACCCGAGCGGATGATCTCGTGGGAGCGCTCGTTGGTGTAGGCGATGTAGCACGGCACCTGGGGACGGTCGATCCGGTCGGTGGAAAAGGAAAAGGGTACCGGCGGGTCGTCTCCATATTGCGGCTCGAGTCGGGAGAAATCGATGGTCCGGCCATCCAGCCGTGCCGGTGTTCCGGTCTTGAGCCGTCCCACGGTGAAGCCCAGCTCCCGCAGCTGATCCGAGAGTCCCACCGACGGCAGGTCCCCTGCCCGCCCGCCGGGATAGTTGGTGAGCCCAACGTGGATAAGCCCCCGCATGAAGGTCCCCGTGGTGAGGATGACCGTGGTGCCGAGAAAGCGGATTCCCACCCGGGTATCGACCCCCCGCACCGCTCCGCCGTCCACCACGAGACCGGTCACCTCGGCCTGCTTGAGAGAAAGCCGGTCCTGCTGTTCCATGACATGCTTCATCCGGAGGCGGTAAAGCTGCTTGTCTGCCTGGGCGCGGGAGGCGCGAACCGCCGGTCCCTTGCGGGTGTTGAGGAGCCGGAACTGGATGCCGGTGGCATCGATGTTTTTCCCCATTTCGCCGCCGAGAGCATCGATCTCCTTCACCAGATGTCCCTTGGCAAGACCGCCGATGGCCGGGTTGCACGACATCAGGGCAATGGCATCCAGATTGATCGTGAGCAGCAGGGTCTCGCACCCCATCCGCGCCGCCGCCAGGGCCGCCTCGCACCCGGCATGACCGGCTCCCACCACGATGACGTCGTATCGCTTGTCGTAATCGATCAGGCTCATCTCTCCAACCGCCTCGTCCCCCGTTTCACCAGAGGAGACAAAAAATACAGTATCCCAGCAAATTCACCAACAACTGCAACAGGTTATCACAAACGTTTCACGTGGAACATTTACTTCCCGACACAGAAACGCTGGAAGATCAGATCGAGAATGTCGTCGGGGGTCGTCTCCCCCGTAACCTCACCAACGGCATGGAGCGCATCCTTGAGGTCGACAGCGAGAATCTCAAGATTCTCCCCGCGCGACAGGTTCGCGAGAAATGCCGCGATCCGTTCGCGGGCCGCCGCCAGGGCATCACGGTGACGGGCCTGGGAAAGGGCCACGTATTCGCGGCTGTCGATGGCGCGGCCGTGAATGAAGGTGTCGAAGATCAGCTCCCGAAGCTCGGGGATGCCGGCCCCAGTCGCCGCGGAGATCTCGACCGCCGCCCGTTCCAGAGCCTGCGGAAACCGGTCGAACGCCCGCGGCAGGTCGCTCTTGTTGACCACCACGATGGATCGCCGGCCCGCAACCGCTTCAAAGATAGTCCGATCGTCGGCATCCAGTGGGCGCGATCCGTCGAGGACCACGAGAACGAGGTCCGCCTGGGGGATTCGCTCCAGGGTCAGGCGCACCCCTTCCCGCTCGACAAGGTCTTCCGAATCCCTCACCCCCGCCGTATCGAGGATGCGGAGCGGCAACCCCCTGACGTTAACCACCTCCTCGATGATGTCCCGGGTGGTCCCGGGAACCGAGGTGACGATGGCCCGTTTCTCCTGGAGGAGTGTATTGAGAAGGCTCGACTTGCCGACGTTGGGCTTGCCGGCAATGACGACAGAGACCCCCTCGCGAAGCACCCGCCCTTCGTCGAAGCCGGCGAGCAGCTCCTCGATGGCGGCAAAGGCTCCCCGGCTCCGTGAGTCGATCTCGGCAAACGATGCCCGATCAACCTCATCCTCGGGAAAGTCGATGTACGCCTCCACCAGGGCAAGGGCGTGACGCAGATCGCCCTGGATCGCCCCGATCCGGCCGGAGAGCCTCCCCTCCCGCTGGTGCTGCGCAAGGGAGAGGGCCGCATCGGTCTTGGAGCGGATCACGTCGATGATCGCCTCGGCCTGCACCAGGTCGATCCGCCCGTTCAGGAAGGCGCGTCGGGTGAATTCTCCCGGTTCCGCCAGGCGTGCGCCGCAACGCAGCACCGCGTCGAGAACCCGCCGGGTGACCAGGTAGCCGCCATGGCACTGGATCTCGAGAACGTCCTCCCGCGTGTAGGAGCGGGGAGCCTTCATGAGGACAGCCATGGCCTCGTCAATGTCTAACCCGGTGGCCGGATCGACAACGGAGCCATAATAAAAACGGTGACTCTCGAAGTCACCGTCGGTACTGCGCCGCACGATCCGTCGGGCGATGGCGGAGGAGTCGGGTCCGCTCACCCGGATGATCCCGACTCCCCCTTCGCCGACGGGGGTGCTGATTGCTGCTATCGTATCTTCGACGTACATGGAACGTACGCTATCCTCACGCGTTGATGCTCTTGTTGATGTAGTACTGCTGGGTGATGGTCAGCACGTTGTTCACGAGCCAGTAAAGAACCAGACCCGACGGGAAGTTGAGGAACATGAAGGTGAAGACCACGGGGAGCGCCATCATCATCTTCTGCTGGACCGGATCCATCTGGGACGGGGTCATCTTCTGCTGGACGACCATGGTTACGCCCATGATGATCGGAGTGACGTAGTAGGGATCCTTGGCGGCCAGGTCCTGGATCCAGAGAAAAAACGGGGCGTGGCGCAGCTCGATGGAGAACATGAGCGCCTTGTAGAGGGCAAAGAAGACCGGAATCTGGACGATCATCGGGAGACACCCCCCCACCGGGTTCACCTTGTGGGTCTGATAGAGCTCCATGATGGCGCGGTTCATCGCCTCGCGGTCGTTCTTGTACTTCTCCCGAAGCTCCTGCATCTTCGGCTGAAGCTTCTGCATCTGCTTCATCGACTTGTAGCTGGAATGGGTCAGGGGATAGAAGAGAATCTTGAGGATCACCGTGATGATGATGATGGCAACGCCGTAATTCCCGACATAGTGGTAGAAGAACTTCAGGGCATGCAGGAGCGGTTTGGCCAGGACGGCGAACCAGCCGAGGTCGATGGCCCGCTCAAGGCTCCCCCCCTGCCCCTTGAGGATGTCGAGATCCTTGGGGCCGAAATAGAGACGATAGGCGACGGCACGGGACTCCCCCGGATTGAGGGCGATCTCGGGGGACGAGACGAGTTCCTCGTATTTCCCCGGCTGGAGCGCCTTGACCGACGCCGTGGCCATGCTCCCCTCTTTGGCAACGAGGGCAGAAAGGAAGTATTTGTCGGCAAAGCCGCTCCACAGTGGTGCCGAATACGATCTGGCCTGGGCCGTCAGGTCCTTCGCCTTTTCGACGATCAGCTTGTCCTGGGCGAAGAGAACCGGGCCGTGGGTCTCGAAACGGCTCTCCTTGACGTCCGTAGCAAGCTGGTAGTTCAGGACGGTCTGGAGGGGACCAGCAACCCGGCCCGCACCGCCGTTTGCCACGGTGTATTCGAGGCCGATTCCGTAGTCACCCCCCTGGAAGCGGTACGTCTTGCGGATCGTCACCCCACCGGGCGCCGCGCCGGTGAAAACCAGCTCCTTCGCCTCCCCCGCCCCCACCGACAGCGTATCGGTGCTCGGCGAGAAGGAGGTGCCCCGGTCAAAGCCTGCCCAGGGGGCCACCGTCGCCACCGTCCCCTGGGCGGAATCGTCCACAAGCGTCACGTTCTTGCTGTGGAGGTCCGCCGCCTCGTGGTACTTCTTGAGGACGAGACGGACGAGGTTTCCCCCCTGGGTCGAGAAGACGGCGGTGTATGCCGGGGAATCCACCGTGATCTCTCTGCGGGCCCCGGTAGCTGTCGGGGCAGCGGAACCGGCGGCCGGAGCCGATACCGCCGACGTCGACGGCTTCGCCTGCTCCTGGGTGGTGCTCACCGGCGCCGCGGGTCCTTCGACCCGCTTGGCTGGAAAGAGAGCGGCGTAGCCGTAAAAAACGAGTATCGACAGGACAACCGCGATTAAAGCCCTTTTTTCCATATACAAGCTCCTGAAGTGGTTACTTGACGGGGTCATAGCCACCCCGATGGTACGGGTGGCATTTCATGAGTCTGATCACGGTGTACACCCCTCCGCGCAGGAGACCGTGCCGCTCGAACGATTCTTTGGAATACTGGGAACAGGAAGGATAAAAGCGACAGGTGGGCCCTGAAAGAGGTGACAGATACTTCTGGTAGAACGTAATGAGTGCGGCAACTAGTCTCAGCATCGGATGTCCGCCAGGCGCTCCACCGCCCGGTCCAGTTCCAGACAGACAAGTCGGTAGTCGAGCTTTTCAGCCCCTCTTCTGGCTATGACATTGACATCCAGCGACACGAAGGACCCCTTGTGATGCCGGTAATATTCCCGAACGAGGCGCTTGATCCGGTTGCGGATCACCGCCGTCCCTACCTTGCGGCTCACGGTAATGCCGATTCGCCCTCTGTCGCCTGCGGGAGGCGCCACCAGGATCAGGAAACTGGGGGTATGAAGCTTGCGGGCTGCTGCAGAGAGGCGGAGAAAGTCCGCTCTCCGCAGCAGCCGGTCCTCCTTGGGAAAGCTGAACAGAAGAAAGGACCTATTTGCCGGCAATTCCCACCGACAGGCGCTTTCTCCCCTTGGCACGACGGCGCTTGATGACAAGGCGACCGTTCTTGGTCGACATCCGGACGAGGAAACCGTGGGTCCGCTTACGGGAAATGTTGCTCGGCTGGTACGTTCTCTTCATATGTTCGATCTCCCTTGATGATTGAATTATACTTAAGCGAAGAGGATACTTTTAACCGCGTAGACCCTGTTCTGTCAAGTATAAATTTACCTCAGTACTGAAAATTGACCTTGCAAATGAACCCGCACCTCTGCTAGTCTTCACCATCCGATCCTGTCGGTATCCACAAGCGTGAATTTGCGCATCAATTTCCGCCCTAACATCCCAATCTATCAAACGTATCGTGGTTATGCACAACTGTTGACAACCCTGTGTATAAC